>JAXDQV010000180.1:0-3290 GCA_034667645.1 Chthoniobacter sp. | reverse complement strand
CAGCAAGCATCACTCCGGGCAAATCGCGGCTCGATCAGGCCCGTGCGGCTTTGAGCCTGATCCAAGGCGATGAACAAACGCTGTTGAGCAATCGCACCCACGGCCAGGACAACGCGGACCAGGCGTTCGAGATTCTTGTTTTCGCGCCGAAACTGGAGAGCACCGTTTCCGAAATGGAGAAAGCCGAGTGGGGCTATCTCCTCACGGGCGAGAAAGCTTGCATCGAAACCTACCGCAGCGCCTCGAGCGAGTTCTACGCTTATCAGGGACACTTGATGGTGTTGATGAATGATTCACCGCGGCAAACCGAAATCCTGACGCGAATCCGCGCGAATTTTGAGCGCTGGCAACGCGAAGCGGCAGCGCCGGAGTTTGCCGCGAAGCAGGAAAACAAAGACGTGGCAGCGATGGTTTCGCGCGGGAACGGCCGGCAAATTACCGAGAGCATTCGCGCCGATGTGAGCGAGTTCGAACGCGGCGAGATGGAGATCTACCAGAAAACCAAATCAAACGCAGACATCGGTCGCGTTTTGAAAACCGCGGGCTTCGGGCTGCTCTGCATCCTCGCGATCTGCGTCCTCATCGCCTCAAGCTGGTATAGCTTCGTCGCCTACAGCAGCCATTTGAAAAAGATCGAGACCGCCGAGGCGCAAACCCGCTCCATCATTGAGACGACACTCGATGGCGTGGTGACCATGAACGACCAGGGGCTCGTGCGTTCGATGAATCCCGCGGCCGAGAAAATGTTCGGTTACGTTTCCAAGGACATGGTCGGCCAGACGATCACCAAGATCATCCCGCAACGCCTTTTCCTCCACGACATGTCCGAACTCAGCCGCGGCATGATGATGGCCGTCGGACATCGCCAGGGTTATTATCCGTTCCCGATTGAGATTTCGCTGAGCGAAATGAAGGTCGAGGGGAAAAAACATCACGTCGCGCTGATTCGCGACGTCACCGAGCGCAAGCGCTCCGAGGAAACGCTCAAGCACATCGGCCTCGGCGTCTCGGCAACCACGGGCGAGGAATTCGTTCGTTCGCTGGTGAAACAATTGTCGAAAGCCCTGAACAGCGAGTTTGCGTTCGTGGTCGAGACTTTGAAGAAAGACGAGGACGACGCCTGCACGCTCGTCATTGCCGAGCACGGCGCGATCCGCAGCAAAACCAACTACAAGCTCGCCGGCACTGCCTGCGAAGAAGCGCTCAAGAAGGGCTTCCGCGCTTATCCGCGCGACGTGCGCGAAGCATTTCCCAAAGACAGCGTGCTGAAGGAACTCGGCGCGCAAAGCTTTCTGGCGATGCCGCTCACCGACCACAAACGCCGCATCGTCGGCCTCATGGGCGTGATCGATACGAAGCCGATGGAAAACATGCAGATCGCGGAATCCACCTTGCAGATTTTCGCGGCGCGCGCGGCGGCTGAAATCGAGCGCAAGCGCTTCGAAGAGGATTTGAATGCGGAAAAAGAACGGCTCGCCGTGACGCTGCGTTCGATTGGCGACGGCTTTATCGCGACGGACGTCGAGGGCAAAGTGGTGCTGATCAATAACATCGCCGAGCGCCTCACCGGGTGTAAGCAGGAGAAGTCCATCGGGCTGCCGCTGGTCGAAGTGTTCCCCATTTACAACGAACGCACCCGCAAACCCGCCCACTCCACCGTGGAGCGGATCATCGAAACCGGCTCCGTGGTCGGCTCGGCGGCGCACGCGCTCATTATTTCACGGGAAGGAATCGAGCGCCTCATCGAGATAAGCGCGTCGCCGATCCGTGACAAGATCAACCGCAAGCTCGGCGTGGTGCTCGTGTTTCGCGACATCACGGAAAAGGAACATCTCGAAGCCGAACGCCGGAAGGCGGAGAAGCTGGAATCGCTCGGCGTCGCCGCCGGCGGTATCGCGCACGATTTTAACAACCTGTTAACGGCCATCATCGGCAATCTTTCCCTGAGCCTCGTGGGCATCCAGGCCGGCGAAGAACTGCACGACCGGCTTTCGACGGCGAAAAAAGCCTCGCTGCGCGCCCAGGAGCTTGCGCAGCAGTTGCTCACGTTTGCCAAAGGCGGCGCACCGATCAAGAAGACCGCGTCCGTCGGCCAGTTGATCAACGACACTGTTTCGTTCTCACTGCGCGGCAGCAATATTCGCGGCGATTTCGCGTTGCCCGACAATCTCTGGCCGGTCGAGATCGATGCCGGCCAGATCAGCCAGGTGGTCAACAACCTGACCATCAATGCCGAGCAGGCGATGCCCGCCGGCGGCACCTTGCGGGTCCGTTGCGAGAACTTTGCGCTGATCGAAGAAAGCGCCGCCCTCGCGCCCTTGCGCCCCGGCAAGTATGTGAAGCTCACGATCTCTGACGAAGGCATCGGCATTCCCGAGGAATATCTCAAAAAGATTTTCGATCCGTATTTCACCACGAAGCCAAAAGGCAGCGGCCTCGGACTGGCGACTTCTTATTCCATCGTCAAGAACCACGAGGGTCTGATCACCGTGGAATCCAAGGTGGGCGCAGGCTCGACGTTCTCGGTTTATCTCCCGGCCACCGACAAGGAGATTCCCTTCGATCGGGCGAAAAAAGCGGAGCCGGCTCAAGGCAAAGGCCGCATCCTGGTGCTCGATGACGAGGAAGCGATCTGCGATATCGTCACCTGCGCACTCACGCCGCTCGGCTACCAGGTGACGGATGCGCAAGACGCGCTTACGGCCATTCGGCTTTACAAGGAAGCGCTCGAGCGCGGAGAGAAATTCGACGCCGTGATCAGCGATCTCACCATCCCCGGCGGCATGGGCGGAGCCGATGCGCTGAAGAAGCTCATCGAGATCGATCCGAGCGTGAAGGCGATTGTCTCCAGCGGTTACGCCACCGATCCGGTGATGAGCCGCTACAAGGAATACGGATTCTGCGCGTGTATCGCGAAGCCGTATGAAATCTCAGACCTCGGTCACACCGTGAACGAAGTCCTCGCCGGCCGCGACAACGAATCGCTGATCTACCACGACTTCGTGCAGAGCCAGCTCGCGTAGTTTTTGAAGCCCCGGCGCGAGGCTAAAAAAATCGCTCAATCCTGCGCAGCCAGGTTTTCCCAAAGCTCACGCTCTTTTGGTGTCAGCGATTTCGGAATCTCGATCTCAGCGACCACGTAAAGGTCGCCGCGACTCCCCTCGCCTTTTGGGAGGCCGCGCTGTTTGAGGCGGAAGCGCTGGCCGGGCTGGGTGCCGGCGGGGACCTTCAGTTTGACGCTTCCCTCCAGCGTCGGCACCGAGGCTTCACAGCCGAGCACCGCCTGCCAC
>JAXDQV010000179.1:0-5111 GCA_034667645.1 Chthoniobacter sp. | reverse complement strand
AGAAATACAAGGAGGCTGGCGAAGGTGCGGATAAGACAGAAAAGCTTTTCGACGTTGTCAACATTGACCAGGTATATGTGCAGTTCTATCTGGATCCTAAACTAATGGGAGTTATTCAGCCGGATATGAAGCTTCCGGTGCGTTTCTCCACCCTCGCTCCCGCCGCACACTCTTACACCGCGTCCGTGGCTTTTATCGATCCGCGCATTGACGCGGCGAGTGGTTTGTTTCGCGTCAAGCTCTTGCTGGACAACCCTGAACACGAGATCAAGGCCGGGATGAGAGCCGTGGCTGATTTTTCAAAGCTGCAGGCAAAGGGCGCCTAACAACGCCGGTATGTCTTCCGCCGCCGCACCCGCGCAGGAGCATGTCGTCGTCCCGCCGTTGCGCGGTGACCTGATCGTAACCAAGCAGCTCTATGAAGGTCGGACTTACTATGTCGTTAAAGATCCGATCTCGCTCCAGTATTTCCGGCTGACGGCGGAGGACTACTTCCTTGCCACGTTGTTTGACGGGGTCCGAGACTTGGGAGCAGTCCGCAACGGTTATCAGGAGCGCTTCCCTCACCTTCGCCTCGAGTATTCTGAGGACGAACTAAAGGAACGGATTGCCCGCTTCGCCAATGATCTGGCCCTCCTCCAGTTCCTCAGCGTGCAGGGAGCGCGGCTCAAGCAGCGTTACGACGCTGGAAGGGCACGCAAACATTCCGGGCCGAGTTTTTATAAAATTGTTAACAATGTTTTCTTTGCCCGTCGCTCCCTCTTCGACCCGGACGAGCTCTTTGCCAGGATGGCACGTCCTCTCTGGTGGATTTGGACAAGGACAGCGCATTGGATTTGCACTGCGCTGGTGCTGCTCGCGGTAGGTATCGTGATTGCGAAATACGACCGAACGGAAGCGATGATGTCGCAGTTCTTCCATATCAACAACTGGCTGCTGATCTGGGTGACGACCATCCTTATCAAATCCATTCACGAACTCGGCCACGGGCTTACCTGTAAACACTTCGGAGGAGAGGTTCATGAAGTCGGGGTCATGTTATTGGTTTTTACTCCATACTTCTTCGTCAACGTAAGCGACAGCTGGGTTTTGCCGGAACGGCACAAGCGCATATTGATTTCCGCCGCGGGCATCTATGTGGAACTCGTCCTCGCCGCCTTTGCTACTTTTCTTTGGGCCATCGTCCAGCCCGGACCCGCCCAGCAAATCCTTTACAACATCATGGTGATCGCGAGTGTCTCGACGATCATCTTCAACGCGAATCCATTAATGCGGTTTGATGGTTACTATATCATGACCGATTGGATCGAGGTTCCGAATCTCTCTACGAAGTCGAGGGCTTTTGTCGCCTCGAAAGTGAAACGCCTGCTTTTCGGAAAGAACTATCAGGATCAGAGCATGGCGCGCTTGCCACTGCCGAAGAAACGCTTCGGTTTGTTTTACTTCTATGCCGTCGCCTCTTACATTTACGGCTACTTTGTCATCTACAAACTTACGCGTTACATGGCGCCCCATCTGGCGCCCTTCGGACTCGAAAAACTGGCAAGTTACTTTTCCTTCAGTGCCATCCTGGCCTGGCTGGTGATGCCGTTTTGGGGATTCATGAAAAGCCTGCAACTCAAGCGCGATGATTGGAAGCCGCATGGCCGATTGCGCCGGTTGACTGCGGTCGGTGGAATCGCCATGGCGGCTTTCACTCTGCTCTGCTTCTTTCCGCATCAGATTGTCATCAAACGCGCCGTGGCAATCGTGCTCGCCGACCCGGAAACAGTGCGGCCAGAGGTGGAGGGGATCCTGACCGAGGTATATGTAAAGGAAGGTGACAAAGTTCCGGCGCATGCGCCGCTCGCAAAGCTGTCAAACCGCGAAATCGAACAGGAATTAGTGGCGGCGCACTCGCGCGTGGAGATGGTTAGCATGCAAATGCAGCAGGCCATGGCGCGTGAAAAGCCTGCAGAACTGCGCGCGCTGGAGCCGATCAAGGAGCAGGCGCAGAAGAAAATGGAGGAAGCACAAAAAAATGTGGAACGGCTGACTCTGCGCTCAAAACACGGAGGCACGGTTTTAACCCGCGACCTGGAACTGAAGCGCGGCAAGGGTCTCAAGCTGAACGAAGTTTTCTGCGCGATTGCTCCGCTGGATTCGATGCGCATAAAAATCCCGCTGACCGAACAACAAGTGCGCTATGTAAAAAAAGATCAGGAGGTGACGCTCAAGTCCGTCGCTTTTCCCGACCGGATGCTTCGGGGCAGAATCACGGAGAATCCAGTAACGATGATCGGCGCCGATATGCCGGCGGCGTTTTCCTCCAAACGCACCGGCGATGTTCCGACGGCGTTGGACCGCCAAGGGCGTGAAATCCCGCTCGAGCGAACCTTTGAAGCGGAGATCGCCGTGGATAATCGCGAAGGCTTGTTGCGGCAGGGAATGACCGGACGCGCCCAAATCTTCGCGGGGCGACATCTCTGGGGAAAACTCGTTTTTCAATCGCTCCTGGATCTGGTGAGCCTCGACTATCGGTTTTAAAAGATGGTCTCTTTTCGATTCGCGCTGGTCCTCATTGTCGCAAACGCCGCCCGCGCGCTGGCGGGAGCGGATGGTTCCAAATGGGTGCAGGGCCAAACCGAGCCGATCACGCTGGATCAGGCGATCGACATGGCCCTGACCAACAATCTCGACGCCCAGATCGATCGCGCCGGGTTGCACATATCGCGCGATCGCCTGCGTTACGCGTGGGGCGCATTCGATCCGATCTTCTCGGTCAATACGACGCGTGCCGCACTGGAATCGCCGCAGAACGCGACGAACATTACCAATGCCGCGGAAATCCAACAGGTGCAGATCCAGCAGCAGGCGTTGATCGCGGAGCAGGAAATCGCGACGCAACTCGCACAGGCCAATGGTCTCCCGCCTCCCGTTTTTAACGCGACGCTGCCGCAAGCCAGTTTCGCAAGCCAGGAGCCGCTGATCTTCGCGTCGCAGGATTTCCGCCTTTCCAATCAGCTTCAGGGGAAAACGCCGCTCGGCACCACTTATGGATTCGGACTCGACATGCAGCGCCGCTCACCGTCGATCCGGGACATCAATCGCGAATTTGTGGTCGAAGACAGTGCGATCGCGTCGGTGACGGTTCAGCAGCCTTTGTTGCGCGACTTTGGCCCCGCGGCAAATTTGGCGGAAGTCCGGATCTCGAGACAAAACCAAAAGGTCGCTTCTTTCACCTGGCAACAAAGTGTGATGAACGCCGTGCAGATCGTAATCACCACCTACTACGACATGGTTTATGCGCTGGAAAACATCCGCGTGCTGGAGGAAGCGGTGGAGGCGGATCAGCAGTTGGTGCAGGGAAACCAGCGGCGGCTGGACGTCGGCATCATGTCGCCGATCGACGTGCGTCAGGCGCAAGTCGCAGTCTCCGAAGACCAGGAGGTATTGCTCTCGGCGAAAAACCTTTTCATGGAACGGCAGTTCGCGCTGAAGCGAGCCGTGCTCAGTGAAGCGAGGATTGACGATCCGCGCGTATTCATGCCGGGAAAAAGCACGCCGCCGCTCGCTCCTCCGCTCGATGTGGTGGAATGGAAACGGACCGCGTTTGAAAACCGACTCGATTACAAAACGGCGCTTCAGCAAGCCGAAAGCGACAACATTCGCCTGCGTTTTGCGCGCAACCAGATGCTCCCGAAGCTCGATCTGGTCGCGAGTTACGGCCTGAACGGATTGACGACGAATTTCGGTTCGGCGGTCAACCGCGCTTTCGACGGACAGGCGACACAGTGGTCGGTCGGAGTGGTTGCATCCGTTCCGCTCTTCAACGTTCAGGGCCGCGCGCAGGTCAATGTGGCCAAGGGTCTCAAAGAGCAATCGCTTTTAAAAATCAAACAAACCGAACTGACGATCGATGTTGATGTGGACACCGTCATCAGCCGCATCAAAACGAACATGCAGCGCGTCGAAACCGCGCGTCAGTCGCGACGGCTCGGTGAGGAAGCGATGAAGATCCAAGGCAAGCGCCTCGAGCAGGGGCAGGTGTCGAGCTTCGACATCATCGATACGCAGAAACGGCTTTATCAGGCGAGAACGCGCGAGCTTTCAGCCCAAGTGGAACTCGACAAGTCCATCGTGCAGTTGTGGTTTGCGAGCGGCACCCTTTTCCAGGAGTGCGGAATCAAGGTGATCGACACTGAGAACGGCGCGCGCGCTCGGCCGGCGACCAGGGACGCAGTCGCGAATGGCGGGCACCCAGCCACAGAGACTGGAGGCGCGCCGATTCCGCCGTTACGGCCTCCCTCCCCTCCTCCGACCGCCCCTGCACCACCGGCTCCGACATCGGCGCCGTCGCCCTCGCCCGTGAATTGGCAAACCCGGCGTTCGGTGGATCGCTGGAGCATTCCGCGTTGAGCAGCGGACCCGATTGACCCGGACACCACGAGTCTTTAGCTTTTCACCCTTTTATGAAAATCCGGCGCGCCTTGATTTCGGTTTCCGACAAAACCGGTCTCGTTGATTTCGCGAAGCAACTCATCGCAATGGGGGTGGAAATCGTCTCGACCGGCGGAACAGCGGCTCTCTTGAAAAAGGAAGGCGTGGTCTCGATCGAGATTTCCAAATTTACCGGCTCGCCGGAGATTCTCGATGGCCGCCTCAAAACGCTGCATCCGAAGGTCCACGGCGGTTTGCTTTACCTGCGCGACAATCCAGCGCACGAAGCGCAGGCGAGGGAAAACCAGATCGAGCCGATCGACATGGTTGTGGTGAATCTCTATCCGTTTGAGCAAACGGTCGCGAAGCCCGATGCGACGCTCGAGGAGGCAATCGAGAACATTGATATCGGCGGGCCGTCGATGCTCCGGAGCGCGGCAAAAAACTATCGCTCCGTCACCGTGGTCGTGGATCCGGCCGATTACGCGGATGTGCTCGAAAACCTCAACGCCAACGACGGTGAGACGACGTTGAAAATGCGCGAGCGGCTAGCGATCAAAGTTTTCGTCACGACGGCGAAATACGACGGCGCAATCGCGAATTATTTCAACGAGGAGCAGGAAACGAAATGCGCGCTGTCGCTTTGCCTGCCGGTTTCCGCGCAGTTGCGCTACGGCGAAAATCCCCATCAG
>JAXDQV010000178.1:0-8966 GCA_034667645.1 Chthoniobacter sp. | reverse complement strand
TATTTCGGCGTATTAGATGGGACATAGAGTTTCGTGCCGCACTCGCACACGGCGAATCCAGCAAACAGGTGCACGGGTTTGCGGCCAGGACGCTCGCGGCGGGTTTTCCGACCTTCCAGCAAATCATTGCAGCGCTGCCAAAGTTCCTCGGAAATGATCGGCTCCACTTCCGAAAGCACCCACTCGTGTTCCGGTTTAAAGGTATGGGAGTTGTTGTCGGTGCGACGCGTGTAATTCGCGCGATAAATGCCTTTGGCTGTCATGTCCCGAATCAGTCGGTCGATGGTGGTGTCAGTCCATCTGCTTCCGTTCCGCGTCCGGTAGCCTCGCTCGTTCAGCAGACGGGCGACCGTTTTCTTCCGCTTGTGCTCCGCGAAAAGCTCATAGATCAGCTTCCGGATCGGTGCCTCTCCGGGCTCCGGCTGGAGCCGTTTGTCCTTCCAGACATAGCCGAATGCCGCTTTCCCGCCCAGCGGCTTGCCGAGCTTCGCACGAATGGCAATTGACGCACGAACGCGGTCAGTGATTTCCTCCCGTTCCCATTGCGCCATCACGGCGACCATGTTGTAAAAAAGCCGGCCGCTGGGGGTAGAGGTGTCAATGTTTTCCTGAAGCGACACGAGATCAGCGTCGTGCTGGCGGAAGAAATCCGAGAAATCCATCAGCTCACGCGCGTTGCGGGTAAGTCGCGCGAGCTTTGAGAATATCAGACCGCGGATATGCCCCCGCCTAATGTCCTCCATCATCCGGCGGGTTTCCGGGTAATCCATCACCGCTTTGCCCGAAACGCCTGCGAGGTCATAGAGTTCAACAACGTCCCATTCGCGTGCCGCCGCATAGTGGCGTGCTCGCGCTTCATGATGCTTTGGACTGTCCCCGGCTGCCTGATCCTCAGTGGAAACGCGTATCCATATGCCTACGCGCTTTGGCATCGCACGATCTACAAATTCGGTCGTCATAAGCGGCTTTCTTAAGAAGGCCAAGGTATCAGGGCTAATCCGAAAAGGCAACCAACATCGTGCGTTTGGATAGGATTAGTTTGAGAATTACGAAGGGGTCGGACCGGATCGACGGTTTGACCACTCGTCGCGAGTGCGGGAATGAGCCGGGGTTTGCCCGCCCGGCGAGGAATTTCAAGAATCCCACCCTTGCTCAAATCCGCGCGCGTTCAGTTCGGTTTTCCGGCGTAAGGCTCGGAATGCTCCGCATGCGCCTGCCAGTTCGCCGCGTATTTCGCAATCAAGTCTGGCACGTCCTTTAGCACGAGCAGGTTCTCGGCATTATTGGATTCAGCGGCTTTCGTGAAATTGAACGAACCGGTGATAAGCGTTGCGCCGTCAATCACCATGATTTTGTTATGAGCGATGGCATGTTTCGCGTCGATCCACGTCGGGATTCCAGCGTGCGCGAGGAAATCCGCGGAACTGTATCTCTCCGTCCGCTGGCTGCGATCCAATATTACTTTCACGTCAACACCGCGTTTGTGAGCGGCCACCAGCGCTGTGGCGATCTCCGTGCTGGTGAACGAATACGCTTGTACACACACGGTCTTTTTCGCGGAGTCCAGCTCGCGCACCACGGCATCGGTGCATCCGCCCTTGGGCGAGAAATAAACCTGGATGATTGGCGCGGCCTCTTGCTTCCGATGAAACGTCCGATCGAAAGTTGTCTGCGCTCGGGACTGCAACGCGAACAGGAAGGCGAGGAAGAAAATCATTCTTTTCATCTTCATATACCGAAGAGCGTTGCCTTACGCCAAAGCGCTTGGGCAAGAAACAAGACATGAACGAACGTGGTGTATTCAATCGTTCAGCCCCGCTTGTCAGTGCGCCGGGGGCTATTGGGTTGGGATGAATGAAACCAACCAATGCACTATCTCTTTCGCTAATATTGTAGCGATGATCAAGAGCCCTGAGTAAAGGGGCAGCCAGATCCGTTTGAATGTCTTATAGAAAAAGTTTCGGTCTACTTCTGCCATACGCTTCCGGACGGCGTCTTTTACATCTTGGTTTTCATCCAAAAACCGGCAGAACATTTTGGCAAAAACGTTGTCGAAGTTTCGTGAGTCTTTAGCGCACTCCTCAAAAAAACCCGCCACTGCCTGCGGTGTTGCTAGGCTTTTTTCAAGTTTTACCGTTCGCTCTGTGAGGTCCGAAATATTTTTTTCGTGCTGCTCGTGAGTAGCCAGTAGCTGTGAGGTATCGAAGTCGGAAACAATCGAGTCCGATCCTCTTCGCGGAGACATCGCCATGATCTATTGCGGCTTCACTTCTTTCGACAGTGGTTCGACTAGCAACGCCGCTGATGGATTGAACGCGATGCTTTTTCCGTCCTTGTCTATGACGGTCAATGTTCGCGTCGCCGACTTCGAAATAACGGCGAGCGTATACCGCAATAAGCTCACCTCGTCTTTGAATCCAAGGTGCTCGACCGCGGTTTTCAGTGCGTCGAGGTCGCCGTTATTGAAAACGAGATTTAACTCGGTTTCATTTTCGGGTTCGATACCCCCTGAAACTTTACGGGTGATTGCCATATGCCCGCGACAATATAGTCCGAATATTTCAAATCAAGGAATCCGGTTAAATTAATAATCCGCGGCCATGCGTTTAGCGTCACAATTTCGCAAACGCCACCTAGAATTTCTCGTCCTCTTTCCGGCGCACGAAGCGGTCTGTCATCTCGACAACGTGTTCCAGCGTCCACGATTTCTTCGATCCCAACGACAACGGCTGGCGTGGTGCCAAGCGTTTTGTAACGGCGCACGAGATCACAATTTTTTGAAAAAGGATTTGTTCTGCTCTGGGACACAACAGACTCGCGGGTCCTGCAAGAGATTCACGAGTTCGTCATTTCCCTCGTGAGAGAGTGTGGAATATTTCATGTCAAAAACGCCTTCCCGAATGGCACCGTTTTTCTATCTCCGCTCGCTAAACTCCACCTTCTGGGATTCGAAACGTGGGCTAAATTCCCTCCGTTTCGTCAGAATCTAAGGACAAAACGGAATGGCTCGCTGCGATTGAGCGGTATTCTACCCGTGCGTTGCCGCAGGTGGTTCTTATTCTTTTCGCCCCTTCCGCAAATTCTCGCTAATCACCTGTAATGCCTCGTGTTCTTGGCGCCGGACCTCCTCGGACGAAAGCTTAATGATGTTCCGTTTCACCTTGTAGCCACGGCGCGTTTCCGCGGGCTGGACCAGAGCTGGTTGCTGCGCCGGAAGTGTGCGGAGATACTCGATGAAATCATCGGGCAAAAAATACTGGGTGCGACTTGCCGCATCGGCTCCCAAGCTGTTACGAACCGCCGCGCAGATTTTAGCGAGGCGATCCTGATCGGTGCAAACGACGGCGATGGTCTGATACCCTGCCTTCACACATTTCAAAACGTTTCCAACTTCGTGATCGATGGTCGTGGAGATCGAAATCTCACAGGCAAAGGAGAGCGGCAGTTTTTCAAGGAAGAGGTCGACACTGCCCCGCGGGCTTTGTGTTTCTTTTTCCAGAATGGCGCGAAATCCGAGCGCTTCTGCGGCGGCCTTAATCCTGTGCTGAATGGCTTGGTGCTGAACTCCTCCTCGTCCCAAATCTTTCGGCGGCAGTGAAGATTTTTCTACTGCTTGGGGCGTCACCTGCGATGCCTCCGCCTCAACAACGAGAGGTATTTCAGCTCGGGTTTTTGTTCGGGGAATCAACTCGCCGAGCGGCTCGACGGGCACAGCTTTCTCGTCCGGAGCAGCCTGCGTTTCCGCACCGTGGGGATTTTCGAAAGGAGACGGAAAAACCTCGTCTACGTTCGCCGCTTGATGCGGAGCACTGGGCGCCGCCGCCTTCTTTGCGTGAGGTGGCGACGCCTCGGTTTGCCATTTCTGAAGCAACTCCGCTTCAATTTCTGCCCGCGGTCGCGCATACGTTTCACGTGAGGTGGAAATCACTTGTTCACGCACGCGCGCCGATTTGTTTTCTTCGGCCTGCTCTGGTTTCGGAACGGTCAGATTGAAATCGGCGTCGCTGCGCTCCACACGGCAGACCGCATCGCCGATGCCTAGGTTCATCAAATCGCGCGCTTCAAAGTGAGAGAACCCGCTATCGAGCGCACAGGCATCAGCATCGCCGACTTTGAAGACGACACGGGTGCCGCAATTGGAGAGCACGGCGCTCGAAACGTCGCGGTCGGTTTCCAAGTGCCGCAATTCTTGATGAGCGAGAATCAACCCCAAACGATACTTCCGTGCGCCCGCCAAAATTTCCGCCATGGAAGGCGTGATGAAATTTTGGAACTCGTCCATGTAGCACCAAAAGTCCCGGCGTTGCGCGGCCGGCATCCGCTGCCGGTTCATTGCCGCCATTTGCAACTTGGCGGTGATGAGTGAACCGAGCAGCGCCGCATTTTCGCGGCCAATCAAACCCTGTGGGATTTTGATAAGCAGGATGCGTCCGTGCTCCAGAATCTCCGCAAAGTCCACGCGGTTCTCCTGCTGCGATACCATGTAGCGAATCGGTTTACGGGAAAGGAATTCGTCGAGTCGCGTGAGCAGCGGACCGATTGATTTTCCGCCGGTGAGTTGCGGAAATGCCTTCGTCCAATAATAGATCACTTCCGGATCGCCAACGGTTTGCAGGAATTCTTTCCGAAATGCGGCATCGAGAAGGAAGTGCCGCAAGTCCGCGAGAGTGCCGCCACGCGAGCTTTCGAGAAAGGCCAGGATGCCGTTCCGCAACACACTTTCCATCTGATCGCCCCAGCTCGTTGAGAGTCGACGGAAGACTGAAGTGAGATCAGAGGCCAGCAAGCTGCGCTCAAAGTCGGAATGAGCCGCCAGAATATTCAGACCCACAACGTGTTCTTCATCGGAAGGGTCGAGCAGAATCACATCCTGAATTCGATTCTGCGGAATCACCGTGAGGATTGAATCGACCAAGTCACCGTGCGGGTCGAAGACCGCCAGTCCTTCGCCATTCTCGATGTCCTGCCGAATGAGGTTGAAGAGAAAGGTGGACTTTCCCGTGCCTGAAGCACCGATGACGTGCATGTGACGCACACGATGTTCGGGCGAGAGAAAAACTTCGTGGATTGTGCCTGCGTGCGGATTGAGCCCAAGCAAAAGCGAGCCGCGCGTAGTGAGCATTTCTGGCGCGGCATTCGTTCGTTTGGTCTCACGACGCAGCTTGCGCGAGGTCGCCGTGGTTGGCGGAGTAACGAGCGCAATCAACTCCTCCAGGTTGAGCAGCATCCCGCTCCGGTGGCTTTGCCGGTTGAGGATGTCCTGCTCGTGCTTGCTCGGCGGATATTCGTCGTTGTGTAGTGGAACGAGAAAATTGCTGGCTTCACGACAAAGCGTCGAAAGCGGCGCGGCGAGGTCCGTAATGATTCCCCAAGCCCGCTCTACCTTGGCAGCACTGGATGCCAGGCGGAGGGCAACGGCAAAGAGGGGAGAGGCGATTTTCTGTTGTGCGGCACGAAGAAGCTCCGGCCGATCCGCAAAGAACGGTTTGCCATCCTCACCGGTGACCGCGGAAACAATACTTTCGCGCCAGGGATTTTCGACCGGCTCGAACAACAATTGGAACAGAGCGAATTCATCTTTCCCGAGCCCGTCCATCGCCGACACAATGGCGGCGAGCAAGTCGCAGCGAGGGTTGCCCAGTGGCAACATGAACTCGCTGCCCAGACCCAACTCCGCGACTGCGAAATTCGATTCGCTGTCGCACCATGCAGACGAAAGGGCTTCGCCGGTGGCGTCGGAGCCGCTAAAAGGCGCGCAGACGATGCCGGGGAAGCACGCTTCGATGGCACGTTCCACCCGAGTGGCCGCGCCCCGCGGCGACGCGGCAAATTGAAGGAGGGTTTCGCGCTCGGTGCCGAGGATTTCAAGGGCGAGCGGTTCTCCGAGGCGGCAAACATGGCGGAGAAAAAGCTCGACCTGCGGTGGGGGCACGGAGCGGGAAAGCGGGAGGCTCAATTGCAACTCAACCAGCTCTTCGGGCCGGCGGTATCTCGGCTTCGGTTCCATTTCCAAGTCCGCCGGTTCCGCCACCGGTTGCGACTTCGCCTCAGGCTGCGCAAACCGTGCCAGAAATCCGCTGACGAAAGTGTGTTTGCGTCCGTCGTCGACCTGTTTTTGGCGGGGAAGAAAGTGGCCGTCAAAGACGCGAAATGGCGGCTCTAAGGCAACCGTCGCATCAAAGACCGCTAAGCCGCGACCTCGCAGCTCCCAGTCGTAAAACTGCTCGGTCAGTTTTTGTGCGCGCCATTCGGCGGAAAGCTCGCCCACCGCTTAGTTATCGAATTCGCATTCGATAGAGTTCTTGCATGACAGTCGGCGGGACAAGATTAGGCAAAAGGGTGCTTCCTTGCTCCCCAAAGATTTTTGCAAAGGCTTCGGAAACTGCATCCTGAACCGCTTGCAAATACATCGCGGTGGTGTCGAGGCGATAGTAGGTCAACGGTCGCAAAAAGAATTCGTAAAGGGGAGAGATGAGCGGTGTTTTCATCAACACCCTATCGACATCCGCAAGACCTCGGGCAATCGCGGTGCGGATCGCAAAGAGAAGCAGGCATACACTGAAAACGAGAAGGATTACTCCCCAGAGAAGTCCGAACAAACCGATAAAGAGAATTAGTAGAATGCCGCTGGCCGCGAGGACCAGAAAAATGGCCAGTGGATCGACCGTGAGCGGTATCATGGACGATCGGAAGGAAATGAAAAAGCCGGTTCCAAAAGGGGCGGCGCCGATTTCAAACACGAGGCGTTCCCGGGCGAGTTGCAAGTATTCGCGTTTTGCAGACAGTGCTCCTCCTTCATGCCAGAAAACCCGAGAGCTTTCCAATCCGGGTATCGCACGGGCGGCAATGGATTCTTCGACCGTTTCGTAAACTTCGTTCGGCGAGGCGCTGCAATCCTTGATCAAGACGCAAAAAGGGTCCGCGAGCAACTCGGTGGAGGACTTTTGCGTCCAGTCTCCGATTAAGAGGAAGAACACGCCAAGCGCCACGCCCGCGGTGATGGCGGCGGTCATGGCAAGGTGTAATTGCCCGGCAATCTGCGCGGCTCTCGCATTGGCATTTACGCACTTGCTCTGTTCCTCCTCTGCCGCGTGCAACGCTCGGTCATAAGCTTCGTCCACGGCCCATGAGGAAAGGACCGCCTGCCGGACGCTGTTGCGTATTTGAGCCATCCGATAAGCAACCTTTTCAGCGTTGAGCGGTTCCTTCGGCTCGAAGGTAAACGGGGCTGGCGGTGCTGATGGCGCTAAAGCGGGCGGCTCGATATAGGCTGGAAAGAGTTTGGCGAGGGCTTCGATTTCGGAAATTGAATCCTCTAGCTTCTTTTTGTTCTCGGGGTTCTCGGCCGAAGACTGTAACACTCCCAGAAACTGTTTGGCGTTTTCCAGAGACATTTTGCGTGAGTCCAACTCCGAATTGTTAAGGTTGTTGGTATAAAGGCCGTGGAATTCCGGCGTTGGGGACGCCACTGGAACCGGCGTTGTTTGTAAGCTGGAAGGTGGAGGAGTCGGAGCGGGTTTTAGCGTTGCCGCATGCGCGAGCAGCTTCTGCTGGATTTCGTTGACCAGCGTTTCAAAGCGACTCATCACAAAGCGCTTCATGGCATCCTTCGCACTGGACATCTGGACCAATTGCCGTCGCAAATCCTGCAGATCTTTTACGTCCGAATATTGCGGTAAGAAATGCGGCTTGAATGCAGCCGTCGAAACGTCGGAAGGGAAGTCGGTTGCACCGTTAAACTGCATTACCAGACGCTGCGAATCAACATAAAGTGTGTCCAACCTTCCGAGTCTTTCGGTGAGCAGACTGGACGGCCGATAGCGGGTGGCATCGAGCATCGGCGCGCTCTGCTGATAGAAATAGCAGGCCACGGCGAACCCGGCGATAAGGAATATACATCCGACCGACTTGGCAAATCGCGTAAGCGTGTTCCAAAAAAAGCTAAGTAGCACGACGCTTATCGTTCTTCGATTGTCCGCGGGCGTCATAAGCCAAGTGATTGTTCACGCAGCTTTTTGATCTCCGGCGGAATGGAAGAGTTATCAATAATATCGAAGGCCGCCTGATACTCGCGGATTGCGTCAGCGTTCTTCCCAAGCTCGGCAAAAGATTTGGCCTTCTTCAAATGGGATTCGAAGTCCGGCGCTACCTTATCATATGCTTGAAGCCAGGCCTCGGCGAACGCCCACATTACGTCGTAAGCGGGCGGGAGATCCTTTGGTTTGCGCCCGAGAACTGCCGCGAGGGCCTTGCGGGCATCCGCGACATCTCCCGTTTTAAGCTGCCGCTTAAATAACGACCATGAGGATAAAAGCTCGACGGTCAAATACTCACTTGAGGCGGAAGCTAGGAACTTAGTGGCACCGTCTTTGGTGAGGATCGTCCGGAATTTCAAGTCCAGATCAGAAAGTTGGTCCGCAATCGTGGGTGGTAGATCCGGTGCGTTTTTTAACGCAGTTGCTTGTGCGATGAAAAGATTGCCGCTTTTTTCTTTAAGGGACAGCAACACGCTCTTTGATTGATCCTTCAAGTCAGCCACGGTCTTGACGTCTGAAGGATCTGGAGTGCGGTTTGTCACTGGAGATTCCGAATTCTCTGCATGCGAGCTCGTCCCGAGGGAATTCGATATGGCAGAAAGCTGCGTCATTCGATTTGCAGTCAAGTGACTGACGGCGGCCAGCCACACGGCTGAATCGGTATAAACGGTTCGAGCAGAGAGCTCGTCCGCATCGCGATAGATAATCCATGCGCGTTCGGCTTCCCTGAGCAAATGCTGTTGGCCGCTGTTCAGGCGCCCCATACATTCACTGTAAACCTTGCCGAGCTGTTCATCCTGAGCCCGCCACCCCTCTGGCGAAGTAGTGGGAAGAAAGTCGCGGCAAAAAAATGACCGGATATGATCGCTGCGCGAGTTGATCTCGGTAATTGTCGCCTCGTTCACGAAGTTTTCAGCTAACAAATTCTGC
>JAXDQV010000177.1:0-26254 GCA_034667645.1 Chthoniobacter sp. | reverse complement strand
ACGCCTCGCAATATCCATCCGGCACAAATAGTGAATCGTAACCGAAACCGCCCGCTCCTCGCGGCGCGTTGATGATGACTCCCTCTACCGCGCCTTCGAAGGTGCAGACCAATACTCCGCCTTCAGCGAGCGCCAGGACGCATCGGAAACGCGCGGAACGTTCTCGTCCGCGCACACTCCGATGCGCGAGTTCTCTGAGCAGCAACTCGCGATTTTCTGCATCGGTCGCATTTTCGCCGGCGTAGCGCGCCGAACGAACACCGGGCGCACCGTCGAGTGCATCCACCTGCAAACCGGAGTCATCGGCAAGCACGAGGCCCGCTACGACGCGGGAGGCCTCGAGCGCCTTCAGCCCGGCGTTTTCTTCAAATGTCGCACCGGTTTCGAGTGCAGGCTTGATTGTCGGATGAGCGTGGAGGTCCGTTACGTGAAACGACGGTCCGAGAATCTCGCGAATCTCTCGCGTTTTGCCGGCGTTATGCGTCGCGACGAGCAGCTCGCGCGTCATGCAAACCACGCGGCGAGTTGGCGAAGGTCGAGTTGATCGAGACGTTCAACCGCGACATCCGCTTCCGTCAGTTCCGAGAGCGGGTTGGTCGTGGCGAGGGCGACTACATGCATGCCCGCGCGCCGAGCCGCTTCGATGCCGACGTGCGCATCTTCAAACACCACACAACGCTGCGGCGGCAGAGAAATCTTCTCCGCCGCGCGTAAAAAGACGTCGGGGGCCGGCTTGCCGTTTGTTACATCCTCGCTCGAAACGATATGCGAAAAATACTGGCGCAGATGGATCATCTCGAGTGCCGTTTCGATGTTCAACCGGTGGGTCGAGGAGCCCACCGCGCACGGCACCTTCGCCGCAGAGAGTTCGCGCAACCACGCTTCGACACCGGGTAGCGGAACAAGACCGCGCTCCTGAACCACGTTCCGGTAAAGTGCCTCTTTGCGCAGGGAGAGCCGTTCGATTTCCGCCTTGTCCTCTGTCCAGGCGAGAAGCTGCGGGATGATAAACTCGTTTTTCATGCCGAAACCGCGCTTGAAATGACCTGGTGGAAGCGGCTTGGCAATTTCCGCTGCAAGTCGCTCCCAGCTTTCCTCGTGATGCGCCGACGAGTCGATGATCACACCATCCCAGTCGAAAATCGCGCCCCAGCTCATGGCCATCCACACCGCTTCACTCCGCGCTCAACGCACCCAGCCGGCTGATTGCGGGCAGCCCATAGTTTCGCATCAGGAGCTTCTCGTCCTCGGCCGTCTGTTTTGCATCGAGGTAAATGACACGCGGGTTTTCCTCGAACTCGATCTTGTGAAAACCGTTGACCGAATTGGCCACAGCCCGCGCCACGTCATCGACCCGGGTCAGCGGCACGTCGTTGATTTTTGTCACCACGAGATAATTGAGTTCTTCGTAGCCCACCGTGCTCGCTGAAGGAAGGACCTGGCTCAGGACCACGAGTTTCTTGCGCGCGTCCTTGAAAATTTCGGTCTGGTAACGGTCGTAATAAACAAAGCGCTCGGGCGCTTTCTTCAAATATTCTCCCCATTCCTTGAGGTATTGTCGTGAGAGTTCCTGCAGCACGAGACCGCCGATCACGTAGTATTTGGGCGGGCGGTCGATGGTGTAAGGCTCGATCACGTAATCCTCCGCCACGCGATGAATCAGCGTTACGGGAAGAGTTTGCGGAGCGTGATCCCGGAGAATCTTGAACGACACTTTTTCGCCGTCGTTTTTTGAAGCAATGAGATGGACGAGCGAAATTTTGCCGTAGAGTTTGTCGAGATAGTTGCCGTCCTGGTCGATGGCCTTGTCGCCGATCGCCAGCAACACGTCGCCAACCCGCATGCCTGCCTGCTCCGCGGCGCTCCCTTTTTGCACTTGCGTCAAGAAAACGCCGCCGGAAGTCTCCGGGCCGAGGCCCGCGTGGCGGCGCAATTGCGGATCCCGCATCGGTGCGAAAAGCACTCCCGCGCGCGGAAAACCGCCATAATGTTTACTCGCCGCGTCGTGGAGAAAATGGTCGATCACCGGTGCGGGAATCACGTCCACGTTTTGCGTTCGCGTGTCATAACGCATCAGCAGGCCAACAAGGCTGCCGTTCTTCACCACCGGCACGGTGAAACTTCCCTCGCGGTATTGCAGCGATGACGTGAGCCGGTAAGTGAGGAGCGCTGTGTCATCGATCGGATAGCGCGTGACTTCCACCGTCGTCAGCAGCGCGTCCGTAATCAACAACGCGCCCGTCGCTTCGAGTTGCCACACCGCGACGCGATCCCCGACTGCCGCATCTTTCACCTCGAGCGGTTTCATATCGCGGAGAAAATCTGCGCTGTCGGGCTTCAAGAGCGCGAGGTTCGCCTCATAATCCACCACTTCGACGTGCGCCGGCATCCGTTCGCCGCTCTCCGCTTTCTCGAGCTCGAGGTAGTTCGCGTTCGCCACCAGTTCTGCGGTCACGAGGACGTGATCTCCGGCCAGCACGGCGCCGAGCGCACGTCTCGAAACCGGCGCGTGCTTGCTCCAGGGATGAAAGAAATCCCACGCCTGATTGGTCGCGTTCACGCGGACGATCGAGATGTGCTGCTCCTTCACCGCTTTCGCCGGAGGCGCTGCGAAGCAGGCCGCAGCAGAGAGCCATGCACAAACTAGAAGCGTTGCATTTCTCATTCGACGTTCACCGTGTCGCGCAGGTTCTGCTCTTTCAAAACATTGTAGCGCATTTTGATTCGCTCACGCGCCGCCTCGACCGCGGCGCGCTCGAGCACGAGCGGCCGGCCGACTCCGATCAATCTGATCACATATTCATCCGCCGGTTTGCGCAACGCGTTTGCCACGTCGTCGAGCGTCTTGATTTTGTCGCCGTTGATTTCGTCCAGGATGCCGTTTTTGAACTCTCCCAAATACGTGTTGATCGGGTCCGGCAACACGGCGCTGAGAATGATGATTTCCGGATGCTCGCGATAAATTTCATCCGCGATGAAGAAGTCGAAAAAGTAGCGCACCCGCAGGTCCTCGAGTTGATAGTTTTCGAGAAAACTCCGCGAGACCGGCTGGAAGAGCAGCCCGCCAAACAAGACGTAGCGCGGCGCAACGTCGTATTCGTTCGCCTGCATGGAAAACGGCCACGCGGCGTCGAGCTTCACGGTCACATCGATCTCCTGCTTGTCGCGGAGCACGTGGAGCTTCACGTCGTCGCCTTTGAATTTTCGCTCGACGACCTCGGCCATCTGCACGCGTTCGCCCTCCAGATCCACAAAGGCATCGCTCGCGATCGGATGCTCGTCGATGCCCAGGAGGACATCCCCGACTTTCAGCTTTCCCGCCGAGCAACCTGCAGAGGCGACACTGCTGACCATCACTCCCCGATCGTCGTCCGCCAGCCCGAGCGCGCGGCGCATCGCGGGGTTTTGCAGGTTGAACGTGGAAACGGAGAGATCCATGTATTTGTCGTAAACTCCGTCGGAGATGTCCTTGAGAAAACGGCCGATGACCGGCGTGGGGATCATATAGCCGACGTTTTGCGCGACCTCGCCGCCATAGCCTTGGAAGGCGACTCCGACTACTTTTCCCTCCTGCATGACCGGTCCGCCCGAGTTGCCGGGATTTATCGCCGCGTCAATCTGGATGGCGAGATGCTGGTCGACGAGCGAGTGCGTGTAAGCCTGGAAATCAATGCGCGAGACGATGCCCGTGGTGACCGACATGCGGTCGCCACCGATCGGATAACCGTAAACGGAGACTTGGGATTCGATTTGCGGAATGCCGCCGAAATTGAGCGGCGCGGTGTTTTTGAAAAAATCGGGATCAGCCACTTTCAACACCGCGAGATCGCAGTCATGGGCGATATGCTCGACGGTCGCGACGTATTTTTTTGGATCGTTCTCCTTCTCCAGGCCGAGGAACCGCGCGTTGCTCACGACATGCGCATTGGTCAGCACGCGCTGTCCGTCGATTACAAATCCCGCGCCGACGCCGCTGTTAATGTTCCCCGGAGTCCACGGCACTTTGTAGTTCGCTTCCTGCTCGGTCACCGCGATGCGAATGAGGCTTTTGCGAATCGCCGCGCCGGCGTTCGGCAATTTCGTCGGAGCGCTGTCAGTCTCGGCCGCAAATGCGAACCTCAGCGCGCAGACCGCCGCAAAACTGAGAACAATGCGCGTCATGGAAAGGCGGAAGATAACGGGCGGGGGCGCGCTGTAAACCCGTTTGTCGAGGGGCTGACGATGCGTGCGAGGTGGGGAGCAGGCGAAGAATTCCGGCGCGAAAATCTCGTCGCGAGAAACGCGAGGCTTGTTCATCTTCGGTGGATGCCAGTCCCTCTGCTCGATCTCAAAAAACAATATCAGCCGCTGCGCGAGCGCATTCGCGCGGAGATCGATGAGATCGCTGATGCCCAGGCTTTCATTCTCGGGCCGAAGGTGGAGGCGTTTGAGCGCGCGATCTGCGATTACACCGGAGCAAAACACGCGATCGGAGTTTCGTCCGGCACGGATGCGCTGCTGCTTATCCTGATGGGTCTGGGCATCGGGCCGGGCGACGCGGTCATTACGACTCCCTACACATTTTTTGCGACCGCAGGATGCATCGCGCGGGTAGGTGCACGGCCGATCTTCGTCGATATCGATCCGGCGACGTTCAACCTTTCCATCGAAAGCCTGCGCGCCTGCATCGACAAAAATCGGGCGGAGAAAATCAAGGCCATCATGCCGGTGCATCTCTTCGGGCAAAGCGCGTCCATGGACGAAATCCAGGCGTTCGCCGCGGAACTCGAGGTGCCGGTCATCGAAGATGCCGCCCAGGCGCTCGGGGCGACGTATCGGTCGCCACACGGTGTCAAACACTGCGGGGCGATCGGGGAGTTCGGTTCCTACTCATTTTTCCCCTCCAAAAACCTCGGCGCATTCGGCGACGCCGGAATGGTTGTCTGCCGCGACGACGCCATGGCCGCGAAGCTGCGCAGTTTGCGCAATCACGGAATGGAAGACCGCTATTTCCACAAAATGATCGGCGGCAATTTTCGCATTGATGCGCTGCAAGCCGCGGTGCTGCACATCAAGCTGCCGCACCTCGATGAGTGGTCTGCTGCGCGGCAGGCGAACGCGGATTTTTACCGCGAGGAGTTTGCCCGTGCGGGTCTGGGCGAAACCATCACGCTCCCGCAGGAAAACGTGATGCGCGGTGAGTTGCCGTTCGGGCACATTTACAATCAGTTCATCGTGCGTGCGCCGCGGCGCGACGAACTCGCCGCGCATCTGGCGAAGAACCAGATCGGCCATGCCATCTATTACCCGGTCGCATTGCACGAGCAGGAATGTTTTGCCTATCTCGGCTACCGCCACGGCGATTTCCCGGAGGCTGAGCGCGCCACGCGCGAGACGCTGGCGTTGCCGATTTTCCCAGAGCTCACCCGCGAGCAACAAACGCTCGTAGTGGAAGCGATCGCCGAGTTTTACCGCTGACCACAAAACCATTTGCAAACGGCCCGTGCGGCACTGAGAATCTGCCTTCGTTTCCGGGGTCTTAGCTCAGTTGGTAGAGCGCCTGAATGGCATTCAGGAGGTCAGGGGTTCGAACCCCCTAGGCTCCAGTCCCTTTTTGTTGGTTTGAGGAAAAGCGGATCAAGGCTGGAGTCGTCACATAAAGCCTCCGCCTGATTAGAGTCTTGCGTGCTCGACATTCACCCGCCGCAGATAACGATTCGTCATGCACTCAATCCCCCGGACTTTGCGTCGCATCGTCCTCACAGCGTCATTGCTTGCTCCGCTTCTCACCAGCGCCGTCGCTGAAACGCAGGCGGGTAAATCGGAAGCCGCTTCGGCAACTTTCACTTCCCTCGCTGACGTTGGCGCCCGTGGCGACGGCACGACGCTCAACACGGACAGGATTCAATCCGCGATCGATCAGCTCGCGGCCAAAGGCGGCGGCACGCTGGTGGTCCCGCAAGGCGTCTTCCTGAGCGGTGCGATCTTTTTAAAACCCGGCGTGAGTCTTCACCTCGATGAAGGCGCGGTGCTCAAGGGCTCCGGCGACATTCAGGATTACCCGAAGAGGAAGACGCGCATCGAGGGGCATTTCGAGGAATGGCTGCCGGCCTTTGTGAACGCGGACAAGTGCGATCATCTGCGCATCACGGGCCCCGGCACTCTCGATGGCAATGGCTCGGTTTTCTGGAAGGCGTTTTGGGATGCGCGCAAAGAAAACGCCAAGGTGACAAACCTCGCCGTCGAGCGCCCTCGGCTGGCTTTCATCCAAAGCTCGAACGATGTGCAGGTGAGCGGCGTCAACTTCAAAGACTCCGGTTTCTGGAACCTGCACCTTTACCGCTGCACCGACGTGGTGGTGGAAAATACCAGCTTCTCAGCGCTCAACGGCAAGGCGCCCGACCGCGCGCCAAGCTCCGACGCCATCGATATTGACAGCTCCCAGCGCGTGACCGTGCGCGGCTGCACTTTTTCCGTGGCCGACGATTGCATCTGCCTCAAGGGCTCGAAGGGTCCGTTCGCGTTGCAGGATAAGGAGAGTCCGCCGACCGAGCATATCCGCGTTGCCGACTGCACGTTCACAGGGGGCGAAGGCGCCGTCACGCTCGGGAGCGAGGCGACGGTGATCCGCGACGTGGTGGTGGAGAATTGCCGCGTCACCGGCCACCTACCGCTCGTCCGCATCAAGGTCCGGCCCGATACGCCGCAGCACTACGAAGACATCCATTACCGGAACATCACCCTCGCCGGGGACGGCGCGATCTTCGAGTTCAGGCCGTGGACGCAGTTTTTCGACTTGCAGGGTCAGCCGCCGCCGAAGTCGGTCGTGAAAAACGTGACCGTCTCGGACATCAAAGGTTCGTTCGGCTCGTTCGGCAAGATCACGGGAAACCCGGAGACCACCATCAGCGACCTCACGCTGGAGAACATTGAGGTGACGCTCAAGAGCGAGAAGCTCGAAGTCGGCAAGGTCACCAACCTTACGACTAAAAACGTGATGGTGAACGGCACGCTCTTCCGCGGCGGCGGTTCGTGAAACGGCGGCAATCGGCGCGCTGTCATAACCGGCGCGCGCGCAAAATAGCCTTCTCGCATCAGTGCGTTTCATCAAAGGCTTAAAAGTTCTCGTCGCGGCTCTCATCGTGGTCGCCGCGGCTGGATACGGCTTCTACAGACACCAGTATCCTTATGGGCGGAGCCATTGTTGCGATATCGCGTTGTATTTTTCACTCCGTAATTATGCTGAGTCCCACGCGGGGCAGTTTCCGGCTGGGGAAGCGACTCCCGAAGCATCCTTGAGCCTGCTCCATCGAGAAGATCCCGGCATCGCACCGATACTTCCCGGCAAGACCGTGCCTGAGCGCGTCGTCGTTGAGCGATTGCGGCGGGGCGAGTTGCTCAACGCGGAAACCTGTGGCTGGCACTACGTCGAGGGCTTGCGCATGGACGATAATCCCAAGCTCGCGATCTTCTGGGACAAGGCGGGACTGGATCACAACGGCGGCAGGCTGCGAAACGGTGGGCACTTCGTCTATCTTGTGGCTGGCTACCGTGAATATATTCCAGAGGAGCAATGGCAGACATTTCTTTCCGAGCAGCAGAAGCTACTTGCCCAGCGAAAAACCAAATGAGAACTGGTGGTGGGGCGGGCGCAGAGAGCCTTGAGCGCAACTCCGCGCTTTCCCCCTCGCCGCATCTATTTGTTTAGACCATCGAAAGGGATGCCCGCACATGTCCCCACGAGCAGGATTCGGACTTCGCTACTTTATGCGCCCTCGGTGTGAAGCGACATTGCTCCCGCGCACGCAAAGAGCTTTAAGCGCAGGCGCGGGCGCGATTCCACTGGCGGACGCGGGTCGGCGTGTGCTGCCTCAGAAAACCGAGCGAACCCTCTTGGCCTCCGAATCGGTCTTCTAACTCAGATGCTCCGCGGCAGTCGGATCTCGATGCGGGTGCCGGCGCCGATCTCGCTCTCGACCGAGATCGATCCATTGTGCGCTTCGACCACGGATTTGACGATGGCCATGCCCAAGCCGCTCCCATTCTGCTTCCCGTAAGTAACGAATGGCTCGAAAATCTTCGCCTGCAATTCGGGGCTGATGCCGCAGCCGGTGTCGGTGACGACGAAGTGAAGGTTCTCGGCCGTGGGGAAAACCGAGAGTTTTAAGATTCCGCGTTGCGACATGGACTCGAGCGCGTTTTTCATCAGGTTCATCAGGGCGCGCACGAGACGAGAGCAGTCTGCCCGGATTGTCCCGTTGTAGCGGATGTCTTTGACGAGATGAATGCGCTCCGGGATCAACTGTAGCGTTTGCACATCGAGCTCGCTGAGCACCCGCTCAATCATGACGTTCTCGAGATTCACGCAGGTTTTGCCGCGGGCGAAGTCGAGCAGCTCCTGCGTCATGCTCATCATGCCGTCGAGGGATTTGTTGATAATGTCGGTAAACTCGAGGCAGGCCGGATTGTTGTTTTTTGCCGCGAGCAAATCTGCGCAGCAGCGAATAACGCTGATCGGGCTTTTCAGGTCATGAATCATGGCGTTGGCCATGGAACCAACGAGGCTGAGCCGCTCGTTGCGCATCACTTCGCTGATGAAGTGCGTATTCACCCGCCGCAACCGATCCGTGACGGAGTGCAGGAAATTCATGTGGAGGCTGCTCGGCGCCACTTCGAGAATATTTTGAAACATTTCGTCGTTGACGCTGCCGAGGATGGTGGTCTCCACGGCGCTGGCCTGGGCGGAGCGCGGCTGGCCATCGAAGAGAGCCATCTCTCCGAAGAAGCTGCCGGGCTCGATGATGCCGAGCATCTCCTGCTGGCCGCCCCGACCGAGTTTTGAAATTTTCACCCGGCCCTGCCCGACGAGATACATCGAGTCGCCCGGATCGTTTTCGTTGAAAATGATGTCGCCGGGATCGTATTGCAAAAGGTCCATCTCCGCGCCGATCTCGTTGAGGAGTTCGGGCGCAATTCCCGCGAAGAGCCGGTTATTGGCAAACTGCGCGGAACCAGGGAGGTGTTGGAGTTTGCAAACCATAGTTCAAAGCCGGAATTCTCCTGCTGCTATAGCAGCGGTCGTGCCGCCGGCGGGACACACTGCCTGGATTCGCACTGTCCTCTGAGCCGCTGGCAGCACGAGGCCCGGACTGGTTAATCTTTTTCGTGAGACCCGCCGTGTGCAGCTGGGCCACTGTGATCGTGCCCATAGGCGTGACCGTTTCCGTGGTCCTCTTGGGAGTGGCCATGCGTGTCGCCCTGTCCTTGACCCAATCCCCCGTTTCTCACGAGATCGCTTTCTCCTGCGCTGCGAGCGGCAGTTTCCCGGCTTTCCTGGACAGAGACGGTGTGCACAGCGACGTCGGCGTAACGAGGTTGGGAAAGCTGAGCACGGTTCACTTCCGATGCGGTGTTAGTAACGACGGTGCCAGCCCCGGGGATGACGAGATTCGTGCTGACCAAGTCGGCTTTCACTTTCAGGGTGTCCTGATGGGAGATCTCTTTTTGGATTAACCCGAGGCTCGGCAGCGGTGGCACTCCGCTTTTTCCTGAACCCGCGAAAAGAGCGGGATCAACCAGTTGAGACGTTTGCACCAGTTGCCGCAGGTCCACGTCGACGGGATCGGGGATCGAACGCGCCTCGGGATTCATCACGATCATTTTGCCCGGAGTCAGCAGCAGAGCCTCACCCGGCCGGCCATTGAGCGAGAGGCGTAAACTGCCCTCGAGCACCACTACTTTGATGTGATGATGCGGGAGGAATTCCATCATGATGGTCGTTCCGGTGATCGATGCCGTGACAGCCGCGGTGCGGATTTTTGCGCCGCCCAGATTCTTCGGGACCTGAAGCAGCATGGTTCCTTGCTCGAGCGTGAGATCGCGCGTGCCGGGGGTGAAGGAGAAAAACGTCTCCGGCCCGAGACGGGTGAGTGTGTTGTCTTGAAAAAGAAGTTCCGCGCGGGATTTGGCACCCGTCTTCACGCCGAGATCGTTTTTGATGACCTCCTGCAATTGTGCTGGTCGCGCTCCGCTGGCCGGGTTCACGACTTTCACATCCTTGATGATTCTGCTCAGCGTCGCCTCCTGCAACGGACCGGCATTGACGCTGCAACCAAGGCCGCACGCGGTGAGGAAAATAAGGAAATATTTGGTCATGATCTTTAGAGGACGAATCACCTCTATCGAGCAGGAGCCATGCCGATGGTTCATTCATATTGGCGTTCCACGCCGACGAATGCCCACGCTGTGCGGACGGGAAAAATCCGCGCGCCTAAAAGCGAATGTTCGCGCCGAGCCCGCCGCCGGCATTGAACACGTCGTAGCTGAACGCGGAGTCATTCGACGCGTTCGTGCTGAAGTAGGTGGAGGCGCTGACGTTCAGCCAGTCCGCCACATCATAACGCAGCGTCAGAGAGAGGGCGTTGTTGAGATCCTGGCGGCTCGTATCCCAGTAATGCTGAAAGTTTAACCGATAGAGCAGATCGGACGAGAGATGCCGCGTGGCCTGAAGGTGGTAGCCGGCGAAAATCCCGTATTCATTCCGCTCGGCCGCCGCGGGGTCCGCTTTGTTCAGCGTGGCCGCGACCCCGGCGTAGATTCCGTGGGCACGGCTGAACGCGATGGCCTTTTGCACCCCGAAAGTCAGCGTGTGCCCCTGGAAAAACTCGTCGCCCGAATCGGCGCTGATCAGTTCCGTAAAATTGTAACGCGCGAAGACTTCCACATTGCCGAGCGAATGGAGCTGGTAGGTCAAGCCCCCGCCTGCATCCACGCTTTCGAAGTCCAGTTCGGTGAACTTGTTGTAACGATAGACGCCGCCTTTAAGAGTGAACTCGGCACGCAGGGCATCGGTGATTGGCCGTTGATAGGAAAGGCCGAAGGTGGGGACCAAAAAAGCGTCGCCCACGCCGTTGCGATGCGAGAGGGCCACGTTGTTGGTGTAAAAAGCCGAGACCTCGGCGAAGGCATTGAACGGATGCAGCTTCTCCTGCCGTCTCAGGATTTGTTGCGAGCCGAAACTTTCGTTCTCTGCGCCCGCCGTCCCCTCCGCGCCCGTGGCGAGCACTGTGCCGCTGGATCCGGAGCCGCTTCCCGTTTCCGTGGCACGGAATTGACGGGCTTGCTCGATTCTGGACTCCACCGGCTCCGCAGCCTGCGAAGTCGCGCAGAGTAACCCAATCAGCGGCCCCAACCACCCTCTTCGGAAGCACGGGATCATGATGCGCATGAAAGATTCCACGCCGCCGCGGTCAAGCCTATTGTGCACAGAGGCATGGTTTCCGCTTTCCGCAGGGCATGCTCCGGCGCGGCGCCCTCCTTCAAACCATCCTGGTGATCGTATGCACGTTGGGTGCGGCCTGGCTCCAGCACATTGGCTTCGAGCCGCTGATGCGCTCGGAAAACTTTGTCCGCGATGCCATCGCGCGTTGCGGCCGCAAGACTCCGCCCAATCCGCAACTCGTTTACATGGCAATCGACAACGATTCGGTGAGCATCGACGCCTCGGCTGATCTCGCCGGACTCTTCGATTTAAAAACCGCGGAGCCGGACAGCATTCGCGCTCTTGAACTGATGAGCAAAGGCTGGCCGTGGTCACGTGCAGTTCACGGTTTGATTCTGCAACGACTGATGCAAGCGGGTGCAAAAACGGTGATCTTCGACCTGACCTTTCCGACGGCCACGGCCAACGATCCCGAGTTCCGCGCCATGCTCGATCGCTACCGTGACCGCGTGGTGCTCGGCTGCAATTTCGTGCGCGCCGCCGCGACTGGTTACGCCTCCAACGCCCCGACATTGAGCGTGCCGACTGATTCGCTGATCCCGCAAACCAACCCAATCGATGACCGCGTTGGATTTGTGAATTACTGGCCTGACGCGGACGATATTGTTCGTTCGGCCCAATTTGCCGTCACCTTCGAGCAAGTGAACGGCGAGTTTGCAGCGACTTCAGATTCCGAACGCTATCTCTCGCTCACCGCGCGGGCCGCAATCAAGGCTGGCTTCGCGGATGCGGTGGCGAAGGAAACGGCGTCCCACTTTTTCCGCTACACCGGCGGACCGCTTACGTTCCGCCCTCATTCGATTTTCGAGATTTTCGTGCCGGAATACTGGGAGCGAAACTACGCCAGCGGGAATTTCTTCCGGGACAAAATTGTCATGGTGGGGGCGTTTGGAAACTGGCAGCACGACGAGCACCGCACGACCTTTGGCCTTATGCCGGGCCCGGAGCTGCAGCTCAACGCACTCAATGCGTTGCTTCATCACGAGTTCATCCGCGAGTTGCCGCACGTCAATGACCTCGAATTCATCGTGCTGGGCGGACTGATTTCCTGGGCGCTCTGGCTCTTCATCCAAACGCCTTGGCTGCGGTTTTGCGCCATGCTCGGTGTCTCCGCGGCCTGGCTCATGGCTGCGGTCGAGCTTTTCAACCATGCCGGCATTTACATTCTCGCGTTCACGCCGCTCATGGTGGTGAATTTCAACAGCGGCATCGCACTTCTTTACGAGGTGGTCCTGGAAAGGCGTGAGTCCACACGGGTTCGCGGCACGCTGGAACGCTACGTGTCCCGCAACGTCGTGCGGGAGCTACTCGACCATCCGCAGGATTACACGAGAGCGCTCGGCGGCGTGTTGAAGCCGGTCACCATTCTCTTTTCCGATATTCGAAATTTTACCCTGGTCAGTGCCCGGCTCGATCCGCACGGCCTGGTCACGCAGCTCAACGAATATTTCACCAGCATGGTGGATTGTGTCTTTGCGCATCGCGGCACGCTGGACAAATTCATCGGGGACGCCGTCATGGCCGTGTGGGGAAATGCTACGAGCCACGGCGCGGAGGCGGACGCCGCCGATGCGCTGCACGCCGCACTGGCGATGCGTGAAAAGTTGCGGGCGCTGAATGTAAAATGGAAAAGCGAAGGCCGGCCGCAGCTCGAAATCGGAATTGCACTGAACCACGGGGACGTCGTCGTGGGCAACATCGGATCGCAGCAGCGAATGGAATTCACGGTGATCGGTTCCCCCGTGAATATCACGTGGAGACTGCAGGAGCTCACAAAACGCCACACGACTGATCTGCTCATTGGTGAAAGTGCGGCCGATCTTCTCTGCTATGCATTCGCGTTGCATCCGGTGACCACCTTTCAACCCGATCCTGCAGCATCCGCCGTGAAGGTTTTTACCGTCGCGGATTCGGCGGTGGGCGCAACCTAAGGTGATCCCTGCGGCGGAAGGCTTTCGGTAGGCTGTAAAAGCGTGCGCTGCGGAACTGGCGGTCCGGAAGTCGCCGACGGAAAAAATCACACTGCCGTAACATTTTGATAATGTTCACTCTGCCAGAGTCACTCGTAGCTGCTCACACGACCGGCTCGTGTTTGCTGCGAAGCAGATGCGCAATTGAAACCGACAGAAACGAATACAATTAGAAACAAGAAACAAACAGATGAAAACAACCTCAATCCTCGCGATCAGCGCCGCTGTGTTCAGCCTTTCGGCCTTTGCCGAAGTCAAGACGGAGCGAACGATGACACTCGGCAAGATTCCCGCCGCGGCGGCGCAAGCCATTCAGAAGTTCAGCGCCGGGGCGAAAGTGACAAAGGTCTCGCAAGAATCCGACGCGGGCAAAACGGTGTATGAATCGACATTGGTCAAGGGTGGCCGGGTGCGTGAAGTCAGCGTGGACGCCAAGGGGAATCTCGTCAGCGACGAGAAGGTGATTCAACTCTCCGAAGCGCCGGAAGCGGTGCGCAAGACGATCGAAATGAACGCTGCGGGCGGGAAGGTCGAGAAGCTCGAGCAAGTAACCGAAGGCGGAAAGGAAACCTTTGAGGCGCTCATCATCTCGGGCAGGGGCAAGCGCGAGGAAATCGTGATGACGCCCCGGGGCAAGGTGGTCGAGCGTGAAGACAAGACCAAAGAAAAAGACAAAGACTAAGCAAAAGCATCCCTGATCGCAGTCGGCGGCTGACTTATCAGACCGCCGGCAGCGGAGGATGTTTCACATCGCTATGAGTTTGATTATGAAGAACGCAAGACACCTGGCGGTTGCCCTCGCGCTGGCCGCAGCCGCTGCAAGCCTGATCGTCTCCCACTCGAAACCGGAACTCTCCGCTTTGCCTGAACAAAGTCTGGAGCCGTCTCTTCCCGCTACTTCCCGGCCAATTCCGCCCGCCGCGGAAATTCCCAAGGACGAAAACGAGCCGCACTTCGGATCGGCTCGTGCGGAAGCCCAGCCGATCCCTCCGGACCCGAAATCGGTTCCAATCTCCAAAGAGACCGCAGCCAAAACACCGCCGGCTGCAAAGGGGAAACCTCCTCTTCAAGACCCGGTGGCGCGCCTCGCGCTTGAGTCGGTTGGCACGGACCCGGACGCCGAAGAATATTGGGTGGCGGCGATCAATGACTCGAACCTATCCCCGCATGAGCGTCAGGATCTGATTGAAGATTTGAACGAAGAAGGCTTTTCGGACCCGGAGAATCCCACCCCGGAAGATCGGCTGCTGATTTTACGGCGCCTGGAGCTCATCGATGCTCTCGCGTCGGATGCGCTGGATCAGGTCAATTTTGATGCGTTCAACGAAGCCTTCAAAGACTTGGTGAACATGTTGGGACGCACCTAGGCATGGATTGATGCACGCGCGGGCAAGCATGCCGGGAGGACCCCCGTCTATGGTTTGGCGATCATATCCTGCAAGCGCAGTCACGCTTCGCTTCAGTATGTGGAATCTACTTTAATCCGCCAATCATGCGTCTGCTTTTTGTAGAGGACTCTGAGCGGGGACCTCGATAATGGTCCGCGGCTGATCTGCTGGCGTGCCGCCTTGAAGGTCGGATCCTTCACGATGTTAAAAACCGAAGTATTTATGGAGTTTCAATTGACAGCGTTTCGACATTCTGAACTTAGTGCGCGCCGTTCGCTCGCAGTTTTGCGGGATTTCTTTCAGCAGAAAGAGCACCGCCAGGATTCGAATGGACCACCAACACCAACCAAAAGGGGAAAAAGTTAAATGAAAAACTATTCGGCACGTCGTTTCGGTTCAGTATTCACCTTGCTCACCATTCTCGCGCTGGGCAACAGCTCTGCGCGGGCCGCTTACAGCGATGGGATTTTTGAGCTCGATGGAAACGCAATCACCAACAACACCACGACCGGATTGCCGGACGACTGGGATCGGCTGTTCGGACCGACCCCTCTTTTTCCATCGCACGCGTTGGTGAAGTCATTCGTGACCGATCCCGCAGGCGCGACGATCTTCATCGGCGGCGGCTCGAAGGACATTCAGGACATCACCCAATGGAAATACACCACTGGTTCGGTGCCCGATAAGGACGAGCTCACGCACGCTTATGCGGCGGCTTATAAAAGCACGGCCGGCGATCTCATGCTCTATTTCGGTGCTGATCGCTACGATAACAGCGGCGATGCTCAGATCGGATTCTGGTTTTTCCAAAATACGATCACGCTCAAACCAATCAGCGGATCGTCCGGAGGTTTCAGCGGTGTGCACGCCATTGGCGATATCCTGATCCTGAGCGATTTCACGACCGGCGGACGGGTAAGCACGGTCAAAGTGTATGAGTGGGTGGGTTCCGGCGGCTCCGACGGCGCGATCAACCTTGTCGCGAGTGGCGTTGATGTTGCCAATGCGCAGCCCGGTGACGCGCTGACCGCTACGGTCAACAGCGTGGCGACGAGTTCGCCCTGGGCGTATCTCGCGAAAGGAAGCAGCACTGCCAACGTCTTCCCGCCAGGGACTTTTTACGAGGGCGTAATCAATCTGAGCAAAATCCTGCCTGGCCTCGAGTGCATCACCAGTTTCCTGGCTGAGACGCGTTCGTCCCAGTCGCCAACGGCGACGTTGAAAGATTTCGTCACGGGGAAGTTCTCCTTTGCACCGCAGGTGGCGGTTGGCAATACGGCCATCTGCGACGGACTGAAGGGAACGCTGAGCGCCGCAACCACCGGCGGTGTTGGACCGTTTACGTTTAGCTGGACCGGACCAAACGGCTTCACCGCTTCCACGCAGACGATCACCGTGTCCACTGCAGGCACTTATCAGGTGACCGTAACAAGCGCCGCCAACTGCAAAGTGCAGGCCTCGGGAACAGTGACCGTAAATCCTAAACCGAGCGTCTCCATCACGCCTTCTTCTGCGCAGATCTGTGCGGGCAACACCCAGACATTTGCCGCCACCGTCTCAGGCGGGACGGCACCTTACACGATCAAGTGGAGCGGCTCGAACGGCTTCACGGCCAGCACCGCTAGCATCACCGTGGCAACCACCGGTGTTTACACGGTGGACGTCACGGATTCCAAAGGCTGCACTGCTAGCGCGGTCGCCAGCCTCATTGTGAATCCCAACCCAGTCGTCACGATTGGCGGCCCGGTTGGGTGCCAGACCACTCCCGCAATGATCAGTGCGAATGTCACCGGCGGTTCTGGATCGCTTCGCTACGCGTGGTCGGGCCCGAACGGATTCTCTGCGACCACGCAGACCATCTCGGTCGCAACCGGCGGTGTTTACACGGTGAAGGTTGTCGATGCGGCAGGTTGCTCGGGGCAGGCTTCGCGCGCGCTGGGCCTCTGTCTCCAGTAGCGATCGGAATTCACGCAAAACAGGACTATTTGTCACTGGCGGAGCGGCGGCGTAAAGCTTGCCGCTCCGTCTTGTTTGTGCGAATGGTCCGCCACTTTCTGCTTCGATGCTTTGCCCCGCCCGTTTTTGTCTGGCCCTGACGCTCGGCCTCGGTTTTGCGGCGAGTCTGCTCGGTGCTGAGATCAAATGGGAGGAAACGTCTCTGGAGTTTCATCCAAAAGCGACGGACCTCGAGGTAACCGGCGAGTTCCGTTTTAAAAACACCGGCAAGACGCCTGTTTCCATCGAGTCTGTGACGCCCGAATGCGGATGCACGACCGCGGTGTTGGAAAAACCTACGGTTGCACCCGGCGCCATTGGTTCGATCAAAACGGCGTTCACGCTGGGACAGCGCAAGGGTCGGCAGGAAAAACATATCCGGGTGCAGATTGCCGGGGAGACCGAAGAAACGGTGCTGACGCTGGTCACGTTCATTCCCGAGCAGGTGCGCTTCACGCCGGACTTTGTTTACTGGCAGGCTGGTGAACCTTCGGAGCCGAAAACCATCACGATGACCATTTTGCCCGAGTCCGGCGGTCTGCGTGCGACGGGAGTTTCCTCGAGCAACTCCCACTTGAAAGTCACGCTGGAGACGGTGAACGCAGGAAAGGAATATCGTCTCGTCGTGCAGCCAAAGGATACGTCAACGGATGCGATGGCGGTGCTGAATGTAACGACAACCCGTTCGCAAGGCGGTGCCGAGCCGAAGAGCTTCCAAGCCTACGCGCAGGTGAAGCCGCCGGCGCATTGAAGGGAATGCGCATCGCTCGGCAAGCCTTGGTGATAGCCCTCATCGCGCTGGTTCCGGCTGGCGTTGCGGCTTGGGTCCATCGCGGCTTGTTTGCCGACTCAGAAATCTCGCTCGCCACTGCGCAACGGCTGCGAGGCGCATTATGGATCGATGCCCGGGCGGCGGAAGATTACGAAAAGGCGCACGTGCCGGACGCATATCCGCTGAATGAGGACGAATGGTCTGCCCTCCTGCCTCCCGTGCTTCAGGCGTGGGCGCCGGGACAGACCGCAGTGGTTTATTGCAGCTCGCAGAGTTGTCAGGCCAGCCGCGCTATTGCCGCTCGTCTGCGCGAATTCAAACTGGGTCCCGTGTTTGTGCTGCGCGGCGGCTGGGAAAGTTGGAACGAAAGCACCGCCGCAAAAAAGAAATGAAGCGCAGTGTCGCCTTGATTTCCCGGTGCATGCTGGCGGGCGTCTTCCTCTACGCCGGCGGCGTAAAGGCGCGAGATCCGGGCGCGTTCGTCATCGCGATCGAAAACTATCGACTGGCGCCGCACTCAATCGCCGTCGCTCTCGCGCTTTATCTGCCTTATCTCGAAATCACCAGCGCCTTGGCGCTGTTGATTTCCCGCGTGCGGTCACGCGCGCTGGCGTGTCTGACACTCTTGCTTGTTTCTTTCCTCGCGGTGCTCATCTCCGCACGGATGCGCGGATTGAACATTGAGTGCGGCTGTTTTTCCAACGCTGCTGACGGCCACTCGATTGGAACAGCGCTCGCGCTCGACGCCTTTTTGCTCCTGCTCTGTGGTGTCGCAGCAATGGACGGCAAACGTTCCGGCACCGCTCCCCGATAGCTCACGACTAGAACGGCGCGCTCCGCTGCGCAGGAACTACTTCGCCGGGTCGCCCGCCACGATCTTGATGCTCTCCACGCCGATGCGCTTGTTCGGCTTGCTCTTTTCCCCGCCACCGCCGGTGCTCGTCGGCGTCTCTCCGATCTTTCCGAGCACATCGTCGCCTTTGATCACTTTGCCAAAGGCCGTGTATTTTTTGTCGAGAAATCCGGCGTCGCCGAGGCAGATGAAAAACTGGCTGCCTGCGGAATCAGGATCGTTGGAACGCGCCATGGAGAGCACACCGCGTTGATGGGATTTGTCGTTGAATTCCGCTTTGATTTTGTAGCCCGGATCGCCGGTGCCCCAGCGTGCTTCCTTCGATGGATCCTTGGTCAGCGGATCGCCGCCCTGGATCATGAAGCCATCGATGATCCGGTGGAACGCCGTGCCGTCATAGAATCCGTCGCGTGCGAGTTTTTTAAAATTCTCCACCGTTTTCGGAGCGACCTCCGGCCAGAATTCAACGGTCATTTCGCCTTCGGTGGTTTTGATCACGGCAACTTCGTTTGACATAGGTTTTTGGTCTTCGCTAAGCGCGGTCGCAAGCAGCAGGGACATTCCCGCCGCGCAGGACAACAACAGTTTCATGGGCAGCAAATTTTCAGAAACGCTCGGAGCTGTCACGTGGACATTTCGCTAAAAAACGAGCGGCTGTCCCTCCGTCATGATCGAGACTTTCTCCTCGACACCATGGGTGCCCGCGCAAGCAAGCAAGCGGGCCGGCGGCTCATCGATCGGCTCGTAGCTCAGGCGAAACGTGCCGTAGTGCATCGGAATCAATCGCTTCGCTTTCAACTCCACGAAAGCGCGCACGGCTTCCTCCGGATTCATGTGCACTTCGCGCCCGCTCGGCGGGTCGTAGGCGCCGATGGGCAACAACGCGAGATCAATATCGAAGCGCTCGCCGATCTCCGTGAAGCCGTCGAAATAAGCCGTGTCGCCGCAATGGTAAATCGTCCGCCCGGCCGCTTCGATGACATAGCCGCCGAAACCGCGGTGTGAGTCGTGCAGCACGCGCGCGCCCCAGTGATGCGCCGGGGTGAGCGTGATGCGCAGCGGGCCGTGCTCGTAGGTGCGCCAGTAATCAAGCTCATGAACGCTGTGAAAACCGAGGTCGTGCACGAGGTTGCCGACCTTGAACGGAACAACGATCGGCTGTTCGTCCGCCACTTCGCGCAGCGTTTTCCGGTCGAGATGATCGAAATGCGCGTGGGTCACGAGCACGAGATCGATCTGCGGAAGATCATGCAGGTGAATGCCCGGATGCTTCACGCGCTTGATGACTTTCAGCCACTTCGCCCAGTTTGGATCGATCAAAATATTGATGCCTTGCGTCTGGATCAAAAACGACGCGTGGCCAATCCAGGTAATGCCGATCTGGCCGTCATTGAGCTCCGGAAAAAGCGCCTCGAGATGGCTGCCGAGCCGCCGTGTGAAAAGCGATGGAATGAGAACTTGCGTGAGAAAATTGCGTTTGTGCCACCCTTTCGCCGGTTTCAATCCGACCTTCGCGGCAGGCGTCGCGGTCCGTTTCCGCGCCGGCTTTGGCGACGGTTCCACTGCAACTTTTGCAGGGCTGGGTTCGCCTTTTTTCACGAGGGAAAATTTTAACGGCTCGGCCCGACGACGCAAAGAATTTACTTCGAGCCCTGCTGCGTCCGTGCGTTAACCTGAGCCGATGCAGGACAAATCCGAGTTCCGCAAGCTCGCGCGGGCGAGGCTGCAAACCTTCTCCCCCGAAGAGCTCGCGTTAAAATCAGCGCGGATTTGCGAAGAGCTTTTGCGGTTGCCGCAATGGCGTGCGGCGCGCGCGGTTTGCTTGTTCGCCGCGCTGGCGACGGAGCCGGACCTGGCACCTCTCTGGAAGGAAGCCGCCGGAAAGACGCTTGTTTATCCACGTGTTAACGGAGTGGAACTCGACCTCCTCGCCGTCGATGATCCCGGCGCGTTGCAGACTTCGCGCTGGCAGCTGCGCGAGCCGATCCACGACGAAGCGAAAATGGTCGCCTCCGGCCGCCTCGATCTCATCCTCATTCCCGGTCTCGCTTTCTCCCGCGAAGGCGCGCGGCTCGGACGCGGCGGTGGATTTTACGATCGGTTTCTCGGGAGCTCGGAAGTCCGCGGCGACAAAATCGGCGTCTGTTTCGACGCGCAAATTTTTCCCGAGCTGCCGCGCGAACCACACGACTGCGCAGTGGATGCGGTGATCACGGAGTCAGGTTTTTTCCGCAATACGCAATCCGCTGATGGCGCTTGATTACTCCGGGACGCGCATCTCGAATTTTGGGATCCGCGTGATCACCCGCTCGCCATCCTCGAGTCCGCCGATGAACGCTCCCTCCGCCACGCTGTCGCTGCCGATCACGTGATAGGAATTATACGAGAACTCCTCGCCCGGCGCGAGGCGGGGACATTCGCCGACCACGCCGTCGCCTTCCACCACGATGCGGTGACCGTGCGCGTCGGTCACCACCCATTTGCGGCCTTTGATGGTCACCGTCTCCGCAGAGCTGTTGCGAATGGTGATGAAATAAACAAACGGGTGAGGCCGCTCGGCCGGCGCGTCGAGGTGGGGCATGTAAACGACTTTGTCGATGTGCACGCGCAGTCCCTTGAGTTCGCGAAAGTCGCCCATTGCTGGAAAAATATGCGCGCCGGATTTTGTTGGCGAGGACTCTTAGCTCGATTGCCGTTCCGGAAATGCGGAGTTTGATTCCTGTGCAAACGCCACCGGTCGCGCTCACCATCGCCGGCTCGGACAATAGCGCCGGGGCAGGCATCCAGGCCGATTTAAAGACGTTCACCGCGCTCGGTGTTTACGGCTTAACGGCGGTCACGTGCGTCGTCGCCGAGGTGCCGGGAAAGGTGAGCGCCATCCAGCCGATCGATTCAGAAATTATCGCCGAGCAGATCGGTCTCTCGTTCGCCGCGTTTCCGGTCCGTGTCGTGAAAACTGGCATGCTGCATTCCCGCAAGATCATCGAGGCGGTGTGCGATGAACTCGAAAAACATTCTCCAATCCTCGTGGTCGATCCGGTGATGAACGCCACGAGCGGCGCGATGCTGTTGCAGCAGGACGCGGTCGAACTGTTCAAAACGCGCTTGTTTAAACAGGCGTTGCTGGTGACGCCGAATCTCGATGAAGTGCAAACGCTACTCGGCCGCACCGTGACAACCCTCCAGGAGATGCGTGAGGCTGCGCAAGCGCTCGCGGAGAGCTTTGGCGGCGCATGGTTGGTCAAGGGCGGCCACTTGAAAGGCGAGGTCGCGACGGACGTTCTTTATGCCAACGGTCAGCACAGCGAATTTTCTTCACCGTTCGTAGCGGGCGTGAAAACGCACGGCACGGGCTGCACCTATTCTGCCGCGATCACCGCCGGCCTTGCGCGCGGCCTGGACCTTCGTGACTCCATCGAGGCCGCGAAACGTTTTGTGACGAAGGCGATCGAGCTGCATTTCGGTTGGGGTGAAACACGGGCGCTCAACCATTTCGCTCCGCCTCAGGACCAGGCGTAACCTCGTTCCACCCGCTGACGCCGCTTCTCAATTCGCTGCTGTCCTGCTTTCCTGATCCGCCATGAAGGTCCTCGTTCTCGGCGGCGGCGGGCGTGAGCACGCGCTCGTCTGGAAATTGCGCCAGTCGCCGCGCGTGACAGAGCTTTTCTGCGCGCCGGGAAATGCCGGCACGGCGCATCTCGCGCGCAACGTGCCGCTCGCGCCCACCGACGAAGCCGCACTCCTAAAATTCGCGCGAGACGAAAAAATCGACCTCACCGTGGTCGGCCCGGACGACGCTCTCGCCGCCGGAATCGTCGACGCGTTTGAAAAAGAAGGACTGCGGATTTTCGGGCCGAATCGCAGCGCCGCACGCCTCGAATCATCGAAGATCTTTGCGAAGGAATTCATGCAGCGGCACGGCATTCCGACTGCGAAGTCCGGGCAGTTTTCCTCCAGCGAGGAGGCGCATCTGTTTTGTCAAAAGATGACTTATCCGGCGGTCCTCAAAGCCGACGGACTCGCGCTCGGGAAAGGTGTGATCATCGCGGAAAACGCCGAGCAGGCTGCGAAGACTATTTATCATGTGATGGAGCGCGGAGCCTTTGGGGAAGCGGGTCGGCGGCTGGTCGTGGAGGAGTTTCTGGAGGGAGAAGAGTGCTCCATTCACGCGCTCGTGGATGGTTCGCACTATGCGTTGTTTCCCGGCGCGCAGGATCACAAACGCGCGCTCGATGGCGACTGCGGCCCCAACACCGGCGGCATGGGCACCTATTCGCCCGCTCCGGCGTTGTCGGCTGAATTGGTGGAGCGCGTGCACAAGGAAGTCATGCAGCCATTTCTCCGCGGGATCGCGGCGGAGGGCTTCGACTTTCGCGGATTGCTCTTTCCCGGCTTAATGCTGACCGCCGAAGGTCCAAAGGTGCTCGAATTTAATTGCCGCTTCGGCGATCCGGAAACGCAGGTTCTGTTGCCTCGATTGAAAAGCGATCTGGTGGACGTCCTCGAAGCGGTCATTGACGGGACCCTCGATCGGCAGTCGCTCGAGTTCGACGAACGCGCCGCAGTTTGTGTCGTCATGTCTTCCGGCGGGTATCCGGGAAAATATGAAACCGGCCTCCCGATCAGCGGCTTGCAGCAGTTTGAAAACGAGCCCGACGTGATGGTTTTTCATGGAGGCACGCGCGAGGAAAACGGCACGGTCGTCACCGCGGGTGGGCGCGTGCTCGGCGTGACCGCGCTCGGCCGTGACGTGCGCGCGGCGCGGGAGCGGGCTTACGAAGCGGTCGCGCAGATCCATTTCGAGGGCGCGCATTTCCGGCGCGACATTGCAGCGAAAGGACTCTCCGCGTAACTTCGGCGATTCATGAATCGTCTCGTCCTGCTCGGGTTCATCTCTTCCGCACTCTTCGCGCAATCGCCCGATCCGATCGAGGCGCTCTCTCCGGCGGATGTTCAACAAGCGTTAACGCTGTTGAAATCCAGTTACGCGAAACCGGAAGCATTTTCCAACGAGGCAATCGCCCGCGCGACTTTGCGGGGCTTGATCGAGCATCTTTCGCCGGGGGTGTCCCTCGGCGTGGCCGCGAAGGAGACGGTGGAGCCAAGTCCTTTTCGCTCCGAGATCCTGAATGGCAATGCCGGGTATCTGCGGCTGGGCAATCTCACCCACGGCGACTTTCACGAGCTGGATGACGCCTTGAAAAGTTTTCGTGAAAAAGCCACGAAATCGGTCGTGCTCGATCTTCGCGCGACAGCGGCGAGCAGTGACTACGAAAGCGCGGCGGAGGTCATCAAGCGGTTTTGCCCGAAAGGAAAACTGCTTTTTACGCTGAAGAAATCGCCTTCAAAATCGGAGCGCGTTTTTACCTCGAATATTGATCCGGCATTCCAGGGCCTGATTGTCGTGATTGTTGACGAGGGCAGCGCGGGCGCATCGGAAGTGATCGCGGCTGTCTTGCGCCGCGAAACCAAGGCGCTGGTGGTCGGTGGAAAAACGACCGGGCAGGCCGTCGAGATTTCCGAGTTGCCGCTGACGGGCGGCGGCATTCTGCGCGTCGCCGTGGCCGAAGTGGCGATGCCGGACGGCACGGCGATTTACCCCGTTGGCGTGAAGCCCGACGTGGCGGTGACGATCCTGGTCGCAGCGAAGAAGGAGGTGATGCACGCGGCGCTGGAGAAAGGCGTCGCGCCCTTATTGAAAGAGACGGAGCGGGCGCGCTTCAACGAAGCGTCGCTCGTCGCGGGCGTCAATCCGGAGCTCGACGCCGCGGAAGCGGCGCAACGTCAGAAGGAAAAACCGGCGGCGCCGCTGCGGGACGTGCAGTTGCAGCGCGCGCTCGACATGATCACGACGATTGGAATTCTGCAACCGGCGCGCGCTGAGAAGTAAAAACTACTGGCTCGGACTCGCGCTCGGGGAAGCCGAGGGTTCGGGGCTCGGAGACGGAGACGGCGTGGGGGTGGAGGCTGGAGTCGTCACGTCAGGCCAGGTGTGCAACTCTCCCGCGTGACCGCCGAGCTCGCTTAGGAGCTGCTCGCAATGTGCGCGCCATTTCTCGAGATCCGGGGCGGTGAAAGGTTTGTCGGCGGTTTCGGGAAAGACGAGATAGGTGATCTTCAGCGCGCTGACCGGCCGATTGTCGGCGGTCGCCTTGGCATTGATCTCCCGCCCAACCCGCAAGGAGGCTTCGCCGATTTTATCGCGCGGTCCGACATCGCCGATGATCGCGGGATAGAGCGTGCTGTTAAAAATCACGACGGCGTAATCGCCGACGCGCGGCGAAAATGGCTGCCCGCTTTGCCCCAGCATCCAACCGGGCAGCACAATGTAGGGATCGGCATTCGCCACCAGAAAACTGTTCGTCGCAAGCTGGCTCACCTCGTAACGCAGCGCACCGATCTGGTCGCGTTGCTCGCGCCCGGGCGATCTTCCGGCGAGCGCTTCGGCTTCCTTCAGCTTCGCTTCGCGCGCGGCGAGGAGGGGATTCGCGACGGTCGTTTTTTTCGGCCACTTGTAGCTGGTCATGGACTGGAACGTCGGTGAATCCGTGTCGATCGGCACTACGCGGTCGCCGTCCGAACCGTCCGTATCGATGTCCATGTCGGCCTGGATGAGGAGCGCGCGGCGTTTGGATTGCGGATGTTCCAGTGCGAGCATCGTCTCGCAGTCGTAGAAGTTGTGGCGCGACAACAGCAGATCGAGACGCGGGAGATTCTGTTGCAGCGTCGCGAGTTTGAACCGGTAAAATGCTTCGAAAAACGGAGGCACTTTTGCATTCGGGAGCAAAGCCTCCAGTCCCGGAAGGACCTGCGGCAGCGCGGGATTGAGCGCGGCAAGTTCGCGCAGTTCGGAGTTCGCCTTCGGCACCTTGACTCGCAGTTTGAGATCGAGCGCGTAGCTTCCACCTGTGTTGCGCTCCGTGGTGGCGGTCGAACCGGGCTCGGTGTCGATCGTGGTATGGAGCTCGATGCCGTTGAAGAGCTTCGCGGTGTCGAGCCGCTTTTGCGGAATGTAAATTGGCGTCGGCGAAGCCTCGGGGGTCGAGGATGGAGAGGGGACTGGAGTCGGCGGCGCCACGTCCACGTGTTCGGGTTTCCAGCAGGAGGTGAACGCCGCGGTCAGGAGCGCGAGCGCGAGGCTTCGTTTCAACGGCAGAAAGCGCGTCGGTCCGCGCACGAACAGTTCACTTTTTATACCAGGCGAGCAGTGTGAGAACGACGCTCGCCGCGCTGAAAAAAGCCATAACGCCACCAGGCACAATGGCCGGTTTGTGAATGAGGTCCGGGATGAATTTTCCCGCCAGCGCCACCGAGGTGACGATGCCGACGGTCAGGCCGACAATCGGATGCGCGGGAATCAGAAAGCTCGCTGCGATCAGCGCGACTCCGCAGACGCCGCCGGCGATCAGGGAGGCGCGGCTCTTTGCTTTGACGAATCCCATCACGCCGCCGCCAATCGAGAGCAGTCCGAAAACCACGTAAAAAAGCTGCAGAAGCGAACGCATGGGTCTGGAGTAAAGCAACCCTCGCCCGCTTACAACTTCCGCTTCGCGGCCATGCGTGCGCCGACCGCGAGAAATTGTCGCAGCACGAAAATCGGTATCGCGGCGATCAGCAGCATCAGCAGCGCAATGAGCACGCCGGGAACGACGCGCGCCCGGTCGGAGGCCACGCCGCGCAGCGCCGCGCGCACGACGTCCGCCGGCGGAACTTTCAAAAAATCCGGGGCGCGCATTTGCGAATCAGGCCGGCTCGCCACCGCGCCAAATTCCGTGTCAACCGGCCCGGGACAAAGCGCGGTGACGGAAACGCCGGTTCCGCGCAGTTCCGCGCGCAACGCCTCGGAGAAGCTGGTCACATAAGCCTTTGTGGCTGCATAGACCGCCATCTGCGGGACGGGTAAATAGCCGGCGGACGAGGAAACATTGAGGATCGCCGCGCGCTGGAAAGTTCGAAGCATGGGAAGCAAGCGGTGCGTGATTTTCGTCAGGGCGGTGATGTTCACGTCGAGCATCA
>JAXDQV010000176.1:0-2914 GCA_034667645.1 Chthoniobacter sp. | reverse complement strand
GTCAGCGGCGATTTTGTCGATCCCGCCAATACCTATTTTCTACCGGATCAACTGGCGGATTTTGACCCGGAAAAACGCACCGGGCACCTGCGCTGGACACGCTCGAGATATGGCGCGGCGATGAATTTCAACAACATGGGAGCGCGCTTCGAACCGGTGAAGGCGAACGAGTGGCCGACCACCATTTACGCGGCTGATCCCGAGCTGCCCTTCAGCATCGAGTTTGTCTCCGCGACGACGCTGCGAATACGCATGCAAAGCAGCGCGACGGCGAAACCGAAAAGCGCATCGCTGATGCTGGTCCGCGAACCGGTGGATGATCACTCCTGGCAAGGCGGACCGGTCGAAGGAGGTTACGAATACAAAAGCGCCGCCGGGTCGGTGATCATCCGGCAAAAACCATGGGTCATCGAGATTCGTGATGCATCAGGGAAACTGTTGACGGAGACCGTTACTTCACGTGACGACCCGCCGTTTTGCTTCGTGCGCCGTTCGTCGGACTACTCACGCAGTTTCTCGGCGACCTTTTCGCTCGCGGTAGGAGAAAAGATCTTCGGTGGCGGCGAATCCTTTACCCGAATGGATAAGCGGGGACAGAAGCTGGTCCTCTATACCCACGACGCGCTCGGGGTGGAACGGCCGCAAATGTATAAGCCAGTTCCCTTCCTTCTCAGCAACCGCGGTTACGGCATGTTCATTCATAGCTCGTCGCCAATGACGGGCGACATCGGTTGTTCCAATACTTCCCGAAACGCCGTGATGGTTGGCGATGATGAGCTGGATCTCTTCATCTTCCTTGGAAAACCAAAGGAGGTTATCGACGCTTACACGGACCTGACCGGCAAGGCTCCTTTGCCACCACTCTGGTCTTTTGGACTTTGGATGAGTCGCATTACTTATAAGTCCGAGCCGGAGGTGCGCGATGTGGCGGCGAAGCTTCGGGCCAATCGTATTCCTTCCGACGTCATTCACCTCGATACCGGTTGGTTTGAAACAGACTGGCTGTGTGACTACCAGTTTTCCACCAGTCGCTTCTCGAATCCACAGAAGATGATTGATGACTTAAAGGGCGACGGCTTTCACGTGTCGCTTTGGCAGCTTCCCTATTTCGTGCCCAAGAACCGGCTCTTTCCCGAAATCCTGAGCGAAGGTCTGGCCGTCAGGGACGCGAAAGGCAATGTGCCCTTTGAAGATGCGATACTCGACTTTTCAAATCCGAAGACCGTGACGTGGTATCAAAAGAACATCGGCGGATTGCTGCGAATGGGCGTGGGAGCGATCAAGACCGACTTCGGCGAGGCCGCGCCTCCCGATGGTCTTTACGCGTCCGGCGGCACGGGCTTTTACGAGCACAATCTCTATCCTCTCCGCTACCAAAAGGCGGTGGCGGAAGTAACCAGGGAAGTGACCGGCGAGAATATCATCTGGGCGCGTGCAGGATGGGCGGGCAGCCAGCGATATCCGGTCCACTGGGGCGGAGATGCAGGCAAGACGCTGCCTGCGATGGCGGCGACACTGCGTGGAGGCTTATCGCTCGGCGTGTGTGGCTTTTCCTTCTGGAGCCATGACATCGGAGGCTTTGCCGGCCGGACTGATGTGGAGGTTTACAGGAACTGGACGCCGTTTGGCATGCTCACCTCGCACAGCCGTGTGCATGGCGAACCACCAAAGGAACCATGGACCTTTGACGAAAAGTTCCTGAACGAATTCCGGCTCGCGGATGAGATGAGGTATAAGTTGATGCCCTACATTTTCGCGCAGGCGAAGGAGTGCTCCGAGCAGGGACTGCCGATGCTGCGCGCCCTCTGGATCGAGTATCCGGAAGATGCCGGATCGTGGGAGGTGGAAGACGAATACCTGTTTGGTTCCAGCATTCTCGTGGCGCCGCTTTTTGAAAAGAACGCCACCGGCCGTGATGTTTATCTGCCGCCCGGCAAGTGGACGGATTACCAATCCGCCAAAATCTACGCTGGCGGCTGGCAACACATTGATGCAGGGGCGATCCCGGTCATCATGCTGGTGCGCGCCGGAACAATTATCCCGCAGATCGCGCTGGCGCAGTCAACCCGTGACATGGATTGGATGAAGCTCACGCTGCTCACGGTCCCCGATGATGCGGGCGAAGCCAAAGGCGTGGTCTTTTTGCCGACCGGGGGACCGATCCGAAAGATCGCCGCCACAAGAAAAGGCGCTGGCTTCGCGCTCACGAACGACCCTTTCGCCGGGAAAGTGTCGTGGACCGTTACGACGCTCGGGAGCAAAGAATGACGGCCGATTCCGAATCGTGGCCCATCGAAACCATTCCTTTGCACGCTTATCGGTTCACTCCACTCGCGCCTTTGATGGGACCGGCACCATTTGCCAATTGACGAGCTTTGGTGCCGCTCGATAAACCAAAATGCGATGACCACGATCTCCCACGTCATTTGTTCGAATGCAAGTTCGCGCCGGGCTCTCCCCTACCTGATTGCGCTGCTGGTCGCAGTGCTTCCATGGGCCGCCCGAGCCACCATCTACACGATCGATTCGACCCAAAGCTCACTGGTTCTTTCCGGCAGTCTTGCGGGAAATGCCATTCAGCAGCAGGGACCCGGCAGCCTTTCCACGTTTTACTCCGGAACCATCGACGCCGTGTCCGATGCGCTCACGCTGAGGTTCAATAGCGCGACTGATGACGCCTTGATAAATGGCATCTGGCAGCCTGCGGTGAGTGGCACTGCCGGCACCGCGTCGGCCGATTACGGCGCGCAGGCCAGCTTCTTTGGGACGACAGGTTTTGGAGCAGTCCGGAATTTCATCTTCAGCATCGCCAGCGGCACCCTGACACGCACGGGCAACAGTTTCGATGCGAGCCAGCTCACCCTTTCCACCACCTCCGGAAACTTCGATTACAACGTGTCGGCGTTTTCTCTGG
>JAXDQV010000175.1:0-2510 GCA_034667645.1 Chthoniobacter sp. | reverse complement strand
GGCTACTACGGTTTCTTGAAATTCGAGCGCGAATTTCACGACGATCCGGAGTTTGTGCCCGCGATTTGACAGTACGACGGGTCGCTGGATGCGGGCGAGGAAATATGAAGTCGACAACTTGGTTGACTGCCGCGTAGCTGCGAGCGATCCTAGTGACGCCTGTCGGCAGCAACTTGGAGGTGTGGGCAACTGCGAGGGGCTTCCCTAGATCGTTTGCTGCTTCCGTAGTGGTCTGCTGAGGATCAAGCGCTCACCCGCTTCCAGAGCGCGAATCTACAACAAGAGGAAATTGCATGCGTGAATATCTGATCCCGATTTTCGTGGTCGCTGCTTTGGCGCTAGCCGGCTGCAACAAGTCGAAGTCGCCGGAAGATGTGTCGAAGGACGTTGCCAAAGCCGAGCAGAAGGCTAACAACGAAGTGACGAAGAGCGAAGAACGCGCGCAGAGCGCGCTTGATAAATCGTACGAGAAGGTCAATAACCAGGAAATTAAATTCAACACCGACGCCGCACACCAAACTTACAATGTGGCCGTCGCAAAAGCCGATGGCAATCGCAAAGTAGCCATGGCAACTTGCGAATCGCAGAGCGGCGATGTTCAAAAGACGTGCAAGGACCAGGCGGAAGCCGACTACAAGACTGCGCGCGCAGATGCCAAGGCCAGCGCCGAGGCGGCGGTGCAGCAGAAGTAACACATAGAGTGAACAGCCCGCGATCCGCGTTTCGACCGAGATGACCAATTCTATGGTCGCGCGATAAAATATATTTCGGGGAACTGATAGCCAGGCATATGAAGTACCCGGGACGAATTGTCGGCTTGGACGACAATGCGTTTCCCGCAAACGTCGGCCGAACGCCCTGGTCCGTGCCACGGCCGTTCGTGCTCGATACGTCCGCCGCTGCCGGGCTCGGATATTTTCCGGTGACGACTTATGCGCAGTCCCTAGGCGCGATTTGTGACGAACTGTCAGACGCCTCCAGCGGGAGAGATTGGTGCGCTCGATTTCCTGTTCTGGCCAGTTATCCCTACGATCATTTCGACTATGAGTCAGAAGACGCCCTGTTGGCCGCCTTGTGAAAGACCCAAAGAGTCGGGCCGCCAAAAATCGACTGACGATGAACCGGCTTCGGCAGAAAAGGCGATTTCTCTCTGGAATCACGCTAAGATTCGACCGCCTCTTGCGGGCCACGGCCAGGTGGTTGGAGCTTGATTTTTGGATTGGGGATGATCCTGATGCGCACGCCAATATTCCAGATTGATGCCTTCACCAACCGCCGATTCGCGGGCAATCCCGCGGCCGTCATGCCCATGAGTAGCTTTCCGGCCGATGCAGTGCTTCAGGCCATTGCCGCCGAGAACAACCTCGCGGAGACCGCCTTTCTCGTGCCTCGAGGAGGCGACTATCACCTGCGCTGGTTCACTCCTACCACCGAGGTCCCGCTTTGCGGGCATGCCACCCTGGCGAGTGCGGCGGTGGTGATGGAACGACTAGAGCCTCAACGCCGCCAAGTGGTCTTTCAATCGGCGAGTGGTCCTTTGACGGTGAACCGGACCGATGCGGGGTACGTGATGGACTTTCCGGCCCGTGCGTCCGAGCGAGTGTCAACTCCGCCGGAATTGACCACAGCGCTGGGCGTTGCGCCCATTGAGGTTACGACAAATTCCCGAGACTATCTCGCCTTGATGGAGAACGCGGAAGTTTTGCGCGCACTTGCTCCCGATATGGCAGCTATTGCCCGTATCGAGCGCAGCGGAGTCATTGTGACCGCACCGGGAGAGGAGGGGTTCGATTTCATCAGCCGCTACTTCGCTCCTGCAATCGGTGTTCCGGAAGATCCCGTGACTGGATCAGTCCACTGCATGCTGGCGCCTTATTGGGCCAAACGACTGAACAAGATGACGTTTCGCGCCTTCCAAGCCTCGCGGCGCGGTGGGGAAATGATCTGCCGTGTGGTGGGCGATCGTGTTGAACTTGAAGGCACGATCGTTTTCTATTTGGAGGGGGAAGTGGAGATCTGATGATGAACAATCAGCAGTCTGACATGGCTCGAGTATTGAAAGGCCTCACACACCCGCAGAAAGCCATGAAGCTCGGCGTTCGCTTGCTGTCGGTCAGACGAAAGGCGCGCTAGGATCGGATGCACGATGCTAGCACCTGAAATACCCGCCGTTCTAATCCTTCCCGGACTCGGAAATTCCGGTCCTGAGCATTGGCAAAGCCACTGGGAACGCCGCGATCCGTCTTGTAGGCGAGTGTCCCAGAAGGAATGGGATGCACCGAATTGCGTCGACTGGATCGCACGTCTCGACGAGATCATAGGAGGTCAAGCCTCACCGATTGTTCTGGCGGCTCATAGCTCGGCCTGTGCGCTTGTTGCACATTGGACCGTCGCAGCGTCCACCCATCATTTGGCACGAGTACGCGGTGCACTGCTCGTGGCGCCGAGCGATCCTGACAATCCGAACTACCCGGTTGGGCCCACGGGTTTCGGTCCGGTCCCGACAGCGA
>JAXDQV010000174.1:0-5415 GCA_034667645.1 Chthoniobacter sp. | reverse complement strand
ATGATGTCGTCGCCGGAAAAATTCCCTGTCTTGCCAAAAAACTTCTTCTCTCCGTCGTCGTGCTGAAACGGCGCCCAGCGAAACGTCTCGTCCTCCGGATTCATCTTGTAGCCGGTGAATGCCCGTGCCGCATTTTGGATGTCATCCTCGGTGTAATTCCCGATCCCAAGCGTGAACAACTCCATCAGTTCGCGCGCGAAATTCTCGTTTGGGTGACCTTTTCGGCTCTCCCGGGTGTCGAGCCAGATCATCATCGCGGGATCGCGTGAAATCGCTTTCACCATCGTGCCGAAATTCCCGAGCGCGTTCGCACGCAGCACGTCGTTCTGCTTCAGCATGAGATAGGGCTGCTTCACCTTTTGCAGGCTCGTCGCGAAGTGTCCGTGCCAGAAGAGAGTCAGCTTTTCGCGATAGGGATTCGGGCTCTGAATCATCCGGTCGAGCCACCACGAGATCAAGTCCACGCCGTGTTGACGGTCGTCTTTTTGCACCATCTGCATGCGTTGCTGACGCTCCTCGGGAGACAAACCCATCGCGTCCCTGCGGATGGCCACCATGTTCCGCGGCTGCGCCCACTCCGGCATCGGAAACTGCTCCGAGTCGTCCGGCGCATTCAACACCTGTTTGACCGCGCCCTCGAGTCCCAGCTCGCAAAAGGCTTTGATTTCCTCCGGCGTGCCGCCAAAGCCGGCGCGATTCAATAAGTGCGCGGCCTTGGTCATGTCCCACTGTTTTGGAGCGAGGGGCGTCAACATTCTTTCAATTAAACACGCCGGCGCTTAGAAGTTGCCGAGTTTTTCCACGGATGCTTTTTACCAACCTCACCCGCCGCATCGAGATCGGGGCAAACTGTTACTCGATCGAGCTGGGAGGAAAACGGATCGTGCTCGATTGCGGCATGCATCCGGAACAGGAAGGAGACGAGGCGCTGCCGAATTTCTCCTTGCTGCCCGACGACTCGGTCGATGCGATTATCCTGTCGCATGCGCATCACGATCATCTCGGCGCACTGCCGCTGCTGATGCGCCGTCAGCCGCGCGCGGCGGTCTTCATGAGCGAAGCGACACGGTTTTTGGCGGAGGTGATGCTGCATAACTCCGTGAACGTGATGACGCGGCAGCGCGAGGAGCTCGGCACGCAAAACTATCCGCTCTTCACACATCGCGAAGTGGATTTGTGCGTGAAGCGCTGGCGGCCGATTCCGCTCCGGCAACGCTTTTCGGCCGAAGGCGAGCGCACGCAGGATGACGGGGAACTCACCTTCGAATTTCACGATGCGGGCCACGTGCTCGGCGCGGTCGGAACGTTGATGCGCATCGGCGGCCGAACGCTTTTTTACAGCGGCGACGTGAATTTCAACGACCAGACGATCTCCCGGGCGGCGCGGTTTCCGGAGGAGAAGATCGATGTGCTGATCATGGAGACAACGCGCGGCGATCATGCAACCGCGCCGGGATTCACTCGCGAAGCCGAGCAGGCGCGTCTCGCCCGCTCTTTTAAACAGGCGTTTGAGCGCGGCGGCGCGGTGCTGATGCCGCTCTTCGCTCTGGGCAAAACGCAGGAGCTGCTCGCGATGCTTCACGACCTCAAGAAAACCGGCCAGCTCGCCAATGTGCCGATTTACATCGGCGGCCTGAGCACAAAGCTGACGGAGCTTTACGACAAACTCGCCCGCAGCTCGGCACGGCTGAAGCCGGAGCTGCAAATCCTCGATGCGGTCGCGCCTTTCGTCATCGCCGGCCGGGCGAGCGGCGACGAGCCAATCCGCAAAGGCCGCATCTACGCGCTCTCCGCCGGGATGATGACCGAGAAAACATTATCGAACAGTTTCGCGCGGCGGATGATGAGCGACCCGGCGCACTCGATTTTTTTCGTCGGCTACGCCGATCCGAAATCCCCCGGCGGCAAGCTCCGGCTCGCGGCGCCCGGCGACATGATCGCGCTCGATTCGAAGGTCCGGGCGCAGCCGCTGCGCGCCACGGTCGAACGCTTCGATTTCAGCGGTCACGCGTCGCGTGAGAGCATCCGCGATTACGTGAAAAAACTCGCGCCGAAGAAGGTCATCCTGGTCCATGGCGAATTGCCCGCGGTGGAATGGTTTCAGAACGCGCTCGCTGCCGACCTTCCGCAGAGCGAGGTGATCGCTCCCACTCCCGGGCTGCCGATTGAGCTTTAGGTTACTTCCGGGTTCCGCTCTTTCGCGCTCCCCGCCGAAGTCGAGCGCGGCCCAGCTTGCCGCGGGATAAATCCGTGCGGGTCTTCCGCGATGCGACGCAGCGTGGCCAGATCGCCGTGGTCCTTCGCGTCGTTAATCGCGGCGGTCAGCTTGTGGGAAGTCTCCTGCATCTCCGGCTCGTGCGCAAAGCGGTCGAGGTGAAACAGCTTTACCAGTTTCCGCCAGAGCTGGCTCACCCCGGCAGCCTCCTCGGCGGTGAGTTCCTTCTTCTCCGCCAGCGCAAAGACGATGAAGACATTGCATCTCCTGCACGGCGTTAAGTTTAGAAATTTAGCGCGGCAACCTTTGATCAATGCCGAGAACGGCGGTGCGGATGTCGCTCTTTTGGGGAGGTGGGCACTTTGTCAGGTAATCCTCCAGAGCGGCGCGGGTTTGGGCGGTTCCCAATCTCCCGAGCGCCTCCAGGTCCGCCTGCGTGCCCAGCGCTTCGAGATACTGATAGCGCCTTCGGGATCTTTTCGCAACATTCCGGCAAGGCGCGCGCTTAGTCCTTTCACGCCCAACTTTCCCAGCGCTCCGCCTGTGGCTCTACGAACTTCCACCGCCGGATGTTCCGGCGCTTTTTTCAGCGCCTCGATCGCCGCTGCTTTAATGGGCGCTGGGATAATGTCGGCCCACTGCGACACCGCATTCATTCCCGAGAGCATTCGCGCCGCCTCCCCGCTGGTCAGAGCACACAGTGCGGAGCAGCATGAGTATGACTGGGAGTAGGCAGTGCTTCATCATTTGCGATACTGCGGGAGAGCCTCAAATTTTGTTGCCGAATTAAGGACTTGGCGACGCCGTTTTTGCGCGGGAAGCCCTGCTTCGCAGTGACGGGCATGCAAACATGAAACAACGTGACGCAAACTCCCCAGCCCAATCAATTGCCCGTGCTGGCGTGGTGTTACTCTTGAATATGAGCCGATCACCGAGATCGAAACATTGAGCCCGTGAGCCTCGGCAAGGTTTCCCCAGCCGCCGGTCGTCCCGGTTACGCCTCTCCGCGTTTCGCCGTCAACCGCATGACGGTGAAATACAACACGCAGAGCACGAGCACAGCGCCAATGATCCAATGCGACTGGGCCTTGAGCGCGTGCACCATGGTGGCCGGATCGCCCAGCATCTCAGGGGTGATGACTTTTTGACCGAACCACGCCAGCACATAACACCAGATCGCGGAGCCGATGATCGTCATCGCGCTGAAGACGCCGAAAGGCATGCGAATGATTCCGGCTGGAATGGAAATGAGATGCCGGATCACGGGCAGCAGCCGGGCGAAAAAGATCCCGCCAGCCTCGTAGCGCTTCAACCAAAGCTCCGAACGTTCGAGCTTCTCGGGGCTCACAAAAAAGAGCCGTCCCCATTTCAAAATAATCGCGCGTCCGACCCAGCGTGCGACCCAATAGGTGATGGCCGCGCCCAGCCACGAGCCAAACGTGCCCGCGGCGATCACGCCCCAGAAATTCATTTTACCCTGTGCCGCGAAATAGGCTGCGGGCGGAATGACGACCTCGCTCGGCACCGGAAAAATCGAGCTCTCCATCGCCATGAGCGCGATGATGCCGGGATAGCCGCCGTGCTCGACCCAGCCGAACCACGTGACGATCCAATGCTGAAGCAGTTCGTGAAGCATCGCGCCTGTCTAGCGGCTGAGGGGCGGATTGCGAACTTTTTTACCGTGAGCTGAGTTTCGTCAAAACGAACGTTGAATCAGGGGTGGTAAGCCAGCGTGCCGGGATCGGCTTTGCCAAAGGTGAGATACCAAGGCTGGCCTGGGCCGCCGACGGGCACGAAGGAGTCGAACGTCTTTGCCCCCACGTCGTAGCGGCGGATTTCGCCGGTGGTGCTGCCGTTGTCGCCGGTGATCGGGACGAATAATTTCCCCTCGGGGCCGAAGAGGAGCGCCTGTGCTGGCTGTGCCAGTAAACCATTCCGCGCGGAGCGAAGACGGGATCGGGATTGTCGGTCGAAACGATGGTGCTGGTAAACGCGCCGTTGTTCAGTCGATAGCTTTCCACTTCCCCGTTGAAAGAGGTGTTCACCCTCTGGTTCACCACGAAGAGTTTTTTCAACAGCGTCACCATCGCGCGCGGTCCGCTGAGCCCGCCGCTTCGTGACGAGACGAATACCCCTGCGCTGTCTCCGCCGGTGATGGCTGCGCCGGTCACCGCGTTGAAACGCCGGACGGTATTGTTGCTATTATCGCCGACGTAAAGGATGTCGGCAGGAGGAACCGCGAACGCGGGAAGGCTCCACGCAAGCAGGAGAAAGAGGGCAATACTGAATTTTTGGATTTTCATCTCGGTCACTTTCTCTGCGATGTTTTTGGTTTTTGCGCGTTGGTTCGTGGAAACCTTGGCGGCTAGGCCTCGGCTGCCGGTGGCGATGCGAGCGCTCCCTTGCTGAGGCGATAATATCGAGATAGCCCCGTGCTCGACCAGCAAACCACTCGTGACCCCTCGCGGGGGTATAGCAGCGCGCGCTGGCGCGGCCAGTCAGAAATGCTTCCGCGCGCTCGATGCGTATTTTTGAGCCATCCGCAAGGTCCAGCCGCCTCGGATTTCGACGGTGACCGTCATCGCTTGATCATCTTCGGAACGGTGGCTTTCGCGAGGGTGGTAAATGCGCCAACGGCGCTGTTGATTTCCGAATCCATGAGCCGCAGGAGTCCGATTTCCACCGCGAGGTTTTTGCCGCGAAGAGGAATCGCCTTGAGTTTCAGGCCTTCTCTTTCTCGCAACGTGATCGTGGGCATCAAGGCGGCAGCCTGCAGCGGTGCCAGCGATCGCAGAAGAACTCCAATCGCGTTGATCTCGGCGACCGTGCGGGGACGGACCTGGTGTTTGCGGCAGATTTCATCCGACATTCGGCGCATGACGAAACTTTCCGGCAATTGCAGCAACCGTTGCTGGTGCAACTCGGAAAGCTCCACGCCGCGGCGCTTCGCCCACGGATGCGACTCGGAAACGATCAGCGCGAATTGATCCGTGCAGAGTCGTTCGTAATGCAAATTCGGCGAGTGCCGGGTGAGAAAGCCTAAGCCGACGTCCATGCGCCCTTCCTCGATCGCCGTCTCGATCTCGGTGGAGGAGATTTCTTCCACGGTCAGGCTGATGCCGGGATGATTCGCGGTGAAGCGGCCGAGAAGGTGCGGCACCAGCGGCACATTGAGGATCGGCACCACTCCGAGGTGCAGT
>JAXDQV010000173.1:0-5114 GCA_034667645.1 Chthoniobacter sp. | reverse complement strand
TAGGCGTGCGAATCGATGCGGACGCCGCGGCCGCCGGGCGCGTAGTAGAGATCGATCTTCCCCGGGCTTGGCTGGAAATTATTGAAAGGATCCTCGGCGTTGATGCGGCACTGGATGGCGTGATATTTGAGGCCCGGCTCGCGGACGAAGTGCGAAAGCGGATCGCCGGCGGCAACCTTGAGCTGCTCCTTTACGAGGTCGATGCCATACGCCTCCTCCGTGATCGTGTGTTCGACCTGGATGCGCGTATTCATCTCCATGAAGTAAAAATTCCCGTCGTCATCGACGAGATACTCCATCGTGCCGGCGCCTTCGTAGGCGACCGATTCGGCGAGTTTGACGGAGGCTTTGCCCATCTTGTCGCGCAGCTTTTGGTCGAGCAGCGGCGACGGCGTTTCCTCGATGATTTTCTGATTGCGGCGCTGCATGGAGCAGTCGCGTTCGCCGATGTGCACCACGTCGCCTTTGCTGTCGGCCATGATCTGAAATTCGATGTGGTGCGGGTTCTCGATCAATTTCTCGATGTAAACACCGGCGTTGCCGAAGGCCTTCTCCGCCTCCATGCGCGCGCCGTGAAAACCTTGCACGAGGCTCACATCGTTGTGGGCGGCGCGCATGCCTTTGCCGCCGCCCCCGGCGACCGCTTTGATCATCACCGGGTATTTGATTTTCTTCGCGATTTTCAGCGCCTCGGCTTCGGTCTCGACAAGGCCGTCGCTGCCGGGAGTGATGGGGACGCCGGCTTTGAGAGCGGTTTCGCGCGCGATGTTTTTGTCGCCCATCGAGCGAATCGCCGATGGCGGCGGGCCGATGAACTTGATATTGCAGCTCGCACAGACCTCGGCGAAATGAGCGTTCTCCGCGAGAAAGCCGTAGCCGGGATGGATCGCATCGACATCCCCGATCTCGGCCGCACTGATGATGCGGTCGATTTTTAAATAGCTCTGCGCACTCGACGCCGGGCCGATGCAGATGGCCTCGTCCGCGAGCTGGACGTGCAGTGAATCGACATCTGCCTCCGAGTAGACGGCCAGCGTCCGGACGCCGAGTTCCTTGCAGGCGCGGATGACGCGCAGGGCAATCTCGCCGCGATTGGCGATGAGGACTTTGTTAAACATTTCGCGCTACTTCAGCCGAAACAGCGGCTGCGCGAACTGCACCGGTTTTCCGTTCTCCGCGAGCACTTCGGAGATCGTTCCAGTGGTTTCCGCTTTGATCTCGTTCATCACTTTCATGGCCTCGATGATGCAGATCACCGTATCCGGCGTGACCTCCTGGCCGACGCTGACAAACGGCGGCGCATCCGGCCCGCCCGAAGCGTAAAATGTGCCGACCATCGGAGAGGTGATTTCCTTGCCCGTGGGTGCATCGGCAGATGCCGCAGGTGCCGCGGCCGCGGCTGGCAAAGCCACTGCCGGAGCTGGCTGCGGGGCAGCGGAGACGTGTGACGTGTAAGCGGGGCCTGACGGAAAATCGCCTCCCTTCTTGAGCTTAATTTTGAACCCTTCCTTTTCCATTTTGAAAACGGAAAGGTCGTTTTTCTTCATGAGCGCAATCAGCTCTTTGATTTCTTTTAGTTCCAAGGGGCAGCTCCGGTTGAATTGGCGGGCATGCTAAAAAATCGCCGCTGAGTTACGCAAGGCTCTTGTTTGCGCGGGCTGAAACGGCGCCGACTCCGGCAAGAATCTCCAAGAGAAATACTTGACAGCAACGGAAACTCAGTGGTTGAAAGTGGAGTGTTGTGGGATAAAGTGGCGCTGCGTTCCATTTCCCTGCAACCGCGACCATGGCGAAACCCACCAGCTCCGCTCCGATTTTCTCGGGTGAATTTCGACATTCTCTCGACGACAAAAATCGCCTCACGATTCCCGCGCAATGGCGCTCCGAGATCGCTGCGTTTTACGTCATTAAAAACCCGAAGCGCGCGTGCCTCACGGTGATGCCGCCCGAGGTTTTCGGGAACATCGGCGCGCAGGCAAAGGAAAACGCGACGGCGGCGCAGCACCGCATTTTCATGACGAATTTCTACGCCCAATCGAAAAACTGTGCGATCGACAAACAGGGCCGTCTGCTGCTGCGCGACGATCATTGCAAGGCCGCGGGATTGGAAAACGAGATCGTGCTGACGGGCAGCCTCGACCGGTTCGAGCTTTGGACCCCGGCGAGCTGGCAGAGCTATCAGGATGAACATAAGCGGACCTTCGAAGACGTGGCGGAAGCAGCCGGCTTATGATGCTCATGGAAACTTTTCCAGGCTCCGTCGGCGATGGACGAAAGGCCAAGCGCGTCCGTCCCGCTTTTCATGCGCCGGTGCTGTCGCGTGAAGTCGCGGACCTGCTCGGCGCCGCACCGGGAAAACTCTTTGTCGATGGAACGCTCGGCGGCGGCGGACATGCAGAAATCCTGCTCCGGGCCGGCGCGGCGGTCATCGGCTTCGATCAAGATTCGGACGCGCTCGCATTCGCGCAAAAACGACTCGCCTTTGCCGGCGAGAACCTCCGCGCCGTGCATGCGAACTTCGTGGAGATCGGCCCGGTGCTCGAAGGGCTCGACGTTCAGGAAATCGACGGCGCGTTGCTGGATCTCGGCGTTTCTTCCTGGCAGATCGACACGGCCGCGCGCGGATTTTCATTCATGCATGACGGCCCGCTCGACATGCGAATGAACCGGGCCGCGCCGCAAACCGCGGCGGACATCGTCAATCACGCGAGCGGCGAAGAACTCGAACGCATTTTTCGCACCTTCGGCGAAGAACCCGCCGCGCGCCGGCTCGCGGCGCGCATCGTGCGCGATCGCTCGCAGCGTCCCTTTGAGACCACCTCCGATTTGGTCCGGTCGATCGAAAGTGTCATCCCACGGCGGGGCAAGACCCATCCCGCGACGCGCGCCTTCCAGGCGCTGCGAATCGCGACGAACCGAGAGCTTGAGGTCTTAAACGAGGGGCTCGAACAATTCGCCGCCAAATTGCGAAGTGGCGCGCGGCTTGGCGTGATCACCTTTCACTCGCTCGAGGACCGGATCGTTAAAACCTTTTTCAAGCGGCGCAGCACCGAGTTTCTCGATCGTCCCGAGTGGCCTGAGCCGCGCCGCAACCCGGATTACATCTTTCGCCTCGTGACACGCAAAGCGGTGTCCGCGGGAGCGGAGGAACAGTCGCAAAACCCGCGCTCCCGCAGCGCGAAACTACGAGTCGTGGAGAAACTCTGATGGCGAATTATTACAGGCCAGGCAATGGCGTGCCGGTCGCCGGACTGACGCGATGGATCGTGGTGTCTATTTTCCTGGGCGCCTCGGGTTTGAGCTACGTTTATCTAAAAAATCAGCTCCATGCGGCCGGGGACGAAATCCACGCTCTCGAACGCCAGCTCGCCGATTTGCAAATGCAAAATGACGTGGTCCACTCGCAGGCCACGCGGCTGAGTTCCTACGACGCGCTGAACCGGCGCAAGACAGAAGGCTTCATCAAAATGGTTCCAATCACGGATGAACACATCATCCGCGTGAAACGATCCATCGCGAAACGCAGCGACGACGAGATGCAGCCCGTCGCGAACCGCGGGGTCGCCAAATGATCGTCCGACCAAAACTGCGGGCGCTTTCAGTGTGCATTTTGTTCGCACTTTGTTTCACCCTTTTCTCGGCGCGGCTCGTGCAGCTCCAGGTCTGCCGCCACGACTATTACTTGAAACTCGCTGCCGACGCGCACGTGGGCAAGGAAACGGTTCCCGCCGAGCGCGGAATGATCCAGGACATCAACGGAATCACGCTCGCGGAAAACGAGCCTCTCTGCTCAGTCGTGGCCGATGGTCCGCTGATTCTGAAAATCGGTCAGGACCCGGAAGAGCTCGCCGCCGAACTCGCGAAACCGCTCGAGATGAAGAAGGCGGATCTTGTCGCGAAACTCACCACTCAGCGGCACGCGGTGTTCCTAAAGAAAATTTCACCGATGGTGGTGAAGGAACTCATGGCCGATCGGGAGCGGCGGCTCGCACTGGACAAGCGCCTCAAGCTGCCATCCCTCCGGGGAGTCTCGTTCGAGCCCGATCCGGCGCGGATTTACGCAAACGGATCGATGCTTTCGCACGTGATCGGCTTCACGAATGAGAAGCATCGCGGCGTTCAAGGCATCGAGAGCTCGATGGATGATTATCTCACCGGCTATGACGGCTTCCGCTATATCGAGCACGACCGACGCGGGAAGGAAATCGTCCTCTATCGCGGCCTCGAGCGCGCTCCGCGCAACGGCAGCAACGTGCGGTTGACGGTCGATTTGGGGCTCCAAAACATCGTCGAAACCGCGCTTTCGGAGGCCTGTGCGGAATATCGCCCTGAGATGGCGGTGGTGATCCTGATGCGGCCCAAGACGGGTGAAATCCTTGCCCTCGCAAACCGCCCGACTTTCGACCTCAACGATCTTCGCAACAACCCCGCGCAGTTTTCCAAACTCAGTGCCGAGGCGCTGAAAAACCACGCCGTCATCGACGCGATCGAGCCTGGATCGACGTTCAAGATCGTCACCGCTTCCGCCGCTCTCAACGAGCGCAATGTGTCACCCGACACGATGATTTTTTGCGAAAACGGCCGCTTTAATTTCGCAGGGAAAACGCTGCACGATCATGGACCTGGCTATGCGGAGCTGAGCGTCGAGGACATCCTCATGCACTCGAGCAACATCGGGGCGGCCAAGCTCGCGCTTGGGCTGGGCGACCAGAAGTTTTATCAATACATCAGGTCCTTCGGTTTCGGCGAACGCTCGGGTGTCGCCTTGCCGGGCGAAATCCGGGGCCTCTTGCGGCCCACGAACGAGTGGCACGGCACGGATATCACGCGCATCGCCATGGGACAGTCAGTCGGCGTCACTCCGCTCCAGACCATCACGGCCATGGCCGCGATCGCCAACGGCGGGCATCTGATGATGCCGCAGATCGTTCATGAAATTTCCGACGAGGACGGCAGTGTCATCACCAGATTTCCCCCCATGGAGGTGCGGCAGGTGATCCGGTCGGAAACGGCGAAGCAGGTGTGCAATGCGCTGAAAAAAGTTACCAGCGATAAAGGCACTGCGAAAGCTGTCGTCGTGCCCGGGTTTACGGTGGCGGGGAAAACCGGCACTG
>JAXDQV010000172.1:0-8916 GCA_034667645.1 Chthoniobacter sp. | reverse complement strand
TTCACCCCCGACCATTCTTTGCGGACCGCCGCCCACTCCTTCTTGCTGGCGTGATCAACGATACTGTTTCCCCGTCCGACGACAGACTTTTCCACACCTAATGCACGCGCCAGCTTATGCGCCTCCTTGCCGAGGTCTTGCACACCTACTGAATCTTCCGCCGCGACAGCGAGGAATCCTTCGGCGATGACCAAGCCAAGGGAAAGCGCGATCTGAGCCGAGTTGCCGGTCGTCTGCAGAGTCGCCAGGTCCGGGTGCAGGACGGCTGTCCAATTTGAATCCCGGAACGTATCCAGCGTCAGGAATATCTCGCTCGGGACGGGAACCAACACGCCGTCGATCCGTTGAACCTGTGGTGGAAGACGAGCTTCGTCGAACGGCGGCGGCACTGCCGAAGCAAGGGAATCGAATGCCAATAAAAGAAAGCAGGCAGTCTTAGCAGAACCTCTGGTCATTCCACTACCATGGTCCTCTTTCGCAAAGGAACACGAAGAAACGCGCTGCGGATGATTCGGACAATCGGCTCATTCGCTGCGATGCTCCTGAAATGACGATTTTCTACGATGAGCGCTGCACCGGTTACGGCACTCCCGGACACCCCGAAAGACCCGAGCGCGTCAGTCAAACGGCTGAGCACCTGCGGCGCGAACACCCGGAATGGCAGTGGCAAACGCCGCCCGCGGCGGAGCGTGATGCGATTCTACGGGCGCACTCGGAACGTCACCTCGCGCGGTTGCATGAGCGCGAGCATTTCGACCCCGACACCCCTTTTTACGATGGCATTTTCGAACACGCTGCACGCTCGGCCGGCGCGGCGATCGAATGCGCGCGCTTCGCGCTGCGAGGCCAGCGCGCTTTCTCGCTGATGCGTCCTCCGGGTCACCACGCGACGCGCGATCAGGCGATGGGATTCTGCTATTTGAACTCGGTCGCCATCGCGGCGCTCGACGCACTCACGAGCGGCATCGCGCGGGTGTGCATCTGGGATTTCGATGCCCATCACGGCAATGGAACCGAGGAGATTTGCGACGGGAACGCCCAGCTTCGCTACGTCTCAGTGCATCAACATCCCACGTATCCAGGCACCGGCAGTCACACGCGCGGAAACATCTTCAACTTCCCCCTCATCGTCGAATCGTCCCGCAGCCATCAAGCCGCCACGCTCCGCAATGCGTGGGACTGCGCACGCAAGTTCGATCCTCAACTCATCCTCGTCTCCGCCGGGTTCGATGGCTACGTGCGCGATCCGCTTTGCTCCCTCTCACTCGACATTGAGGATTACCAATCGTGCGGCGAATGGATGGCGCAGTCCGCGGTTCCCAGCGCCGCCGTTCTCGAAGGCGGTTACAGCGACGATCTCCCGCTCTTGATTGATGCTTTCCTGGGCGGCTGGGACTCAGGCAGCACGAGAACAGTCACGGGCTGATTTCTGGACCAGAACATTTACCCACCGGACTGCAAACGGGACGCGATTCGGCTACAACCTCGGCCAACAAGCAGTTTGCACTTAGCCAATTGAATCCCTGCGGCAATGCCCCAACAGTCACGATTCTCTCGATTAGAAGCTGTCGCGATTGGAGCGTCAGCCGGAGGCGTCACTGCCCTTCGCGAATTCTTCAGTTTGCTGAAACCAACGGTGCCGATGGCTTTCTTTGTCGTGCTTCATATCGGCAGAAAAAGCTATCTTGATCAGGTCTTGAGCCGCCGTGACGGCCCCTTGGTTTCATTTGGAAATGACGGTGAGATGATCGAACCGGGGCACGTTTATATCGCGCCGCCCGGTTATCACTTGGTCGCCACTTCCAATCTCATCCGGCTCTCGGACGCGCCGCCCAGGCTCTGGTCGCGACCTTCCATTGACATATTGTTCGAAAGCGTCGCTGTGAATTTCCAAACGCGCGCTACCGGCATCATCCTGACCGGTTTGCTCAACGATGGTGCCAAAGGGCTTCGCCGTATCAAAGAAGAGGGAGGCACCGCCATCGTTCAAGACCCAGACGAAGCAGAACAGCCCAGCATGCCGAGAAGCGCGCTGGCAGCGACAGAGGTCGACCATTGCCTTCCTCTTGCAAAGATCGTGGCGGTCTTGAACACCCCAAAGTGATTCAAGCTGATCCGACGCTCTTCCATGGAAGGATCGCGGCGCGGCGGCTCCCGAACGAGCTCACGAGCCATTTGCGCAGCTCTTCGAGGGCGAGCATTCCTAGCGCGAAGGGGATGATGAAGAACCAGACGGCGAGCGGGATCGGTGCAGTGCCGAAGAGGGCGTTGCCCCACGGCGTATAGTCGATCAGCAGGATGAGCGCGATCTCGGTGGCGATCCCGGCGAGGATGAGCTTGTTGCTGAAGAGGCCGCGAGCGAACAGCGCCTGACGGTCGCTGCGGCAAAGGAAAACATTCGCGATCTGCATGACGATGATGGCGCTGAGGCAGGCAGTCGTGGCTTGCAGGCAGAGTGGGTCGTGGGCCGCGAGCGTTTCCCTGAAGTGCCAGCCGCCGTGGTGTAGGACGAACCAATACGCGCTCATCGCGGCGGCGGCCTGCAGCAGGCCGAGGAAGAGATAGGCGCGGGCGAGGAGCGGCCAGTTGAGTAGGCGATCGGCGCGTGAACGCGGCGGTGCTTTCATGATGTCGGGGCCCGGCTTTTCTGCGCCGAGGCCGAGCGCGGGGAGCATGTCGGTGCCGAGATCGACGGCGAGGATTTGGATGATCGTGAGCGGCAGCGGGATGCGAAAGACGACGAAGGCGAGATACGGGATCAGCTCGGGCACGTTCGAGGTGAGGATGTAGGTGAGGAAATTGCGGATGTTTGCAAAGACGGCGCGCCCTTCCTCGATCGCGTCAACGATGCTCGCGAAGTTATCGTCGAGCAGCACCATGTCGGCGGCTTCACGCGCCACGTCGGTGCCGCTGCGGCCCATGGCGATGCCGACGTCGGCTTTGCGCAAGGCGGGCGCGTCGTTCACGCCGTCGCCGGTCACGGCGACGATCTCGCGCTTGTTCTGGAGGGCGCCGACGATGCGCATCTTTTGCTCTGCGAGGACGCGCGCGAAAATGATCTCCGGGGCGTCGAGCGCGAGCTGGAGTTGGATGTCCGAGAGATGCCCGAGTTGCTCGCCAGTGATGACGACGGGCGTGGCGGAGCGAACGAGCCCGATCTCGCGCGCGATGGCCGTTCCGGTTTGGGGATGATCGCCGGTGACCATGATCACCTTGATGCCGGCGTCGCGGCATTTCTGGAGTGCGTCGGCGACTTCCGGGCGCGGTGGATCTTCGAGGCCGACGAGCCCGCGAGGGTCATCTCCGCTTCCGCGTTCGCCAGCTCGAAACTCTCCGGCAACTCGCGCCACGCGAAGGCGAGCACGCGCATTCTTCGCGCTGATTTTGTGGATCGCTGCCGCGCTCGCGTTTTTCGCCGAGTGGCGCGAGCCGGGGCAAGGCATGGCGACGCTAGGGTTCGCGATCGTCGGCGTGATCGTGATCAATGGCGTGTTCTCGTTCTGGCAGGCGTATCGTGCAGCCGAGTGCTTCCACGGCGGGCAGATGGCGAATCAGTGCGTTGCGTTTCGCCATCCGTTGCGAGCCCATCGCGAGCGCTTCTACGCCTTCGAGATCTGACCCGCTGCGATGCGGCGGGAAAAATGTCCCGCATACCTCGCATTCGCCGGCGATCACCAGTTGCACTTTCGCGCCGGTCGAATTTTTAAAGCGCGCGGAAATGCACTGTTGGCAACGTCCCCAGCGCCCACCCCAAATCTACCGCACGCTTTTCTCGCGCTTTCCACCGGCCAGAGCGTTGCCATAACCTGCCTCTCGCCATGACACCAAGCTCCTCCGCCGTCGAGATTCTCGAAGCGCGCATCGCACCTGCGACCTTCACGGTCATGAACCCTAACGACACCGGCGGCGGCAGCCTGCGAGACGCGCTCGCGCTAGCCGATGCGGATCCCGCCACTCACGACACGATCCGCTTTCACCTGCCCGTGCCGCCCGCACACAGCGAGAACACCATCGTGCTCGCCAGCGAGCTGACGAGCCTAGGCAACGTCACGATCAAAGGCCCCGGCGCGGGCAACCTCATCATCGACGGCGCGTTTGCGATCCGCATTTTCCACATCGACAACGGCGACACCACCACCGATGCCCCGGCGAGCATCAGCGGGCTTTCCATCGTCAACGGCTATCAGGGCACCTTCGGCGGAGGCGGCATTTTCTCCGCCGAGTCGCTCACGCTCAGAAACGTCACGATCTCTGGTTGCTATGCGAAGAACGGAACCGGCGGCGTGGGCGGCGGCTTGCAGGTCGATGCGCGGGCGGCAGGATCGTTTGTGAAGATCAGCCACTGCATGATCAACGACAATTTCGCGCAAGTGGCTGGCGGCGGACTCGACCTCCGTGCGGTCAAATCCATCGCCGTCACCAGCTCGCTCCTTGCCAATAACGCCGCCACCAACGGCGGGGGCGGCATCTTTGCCACGCTCCAGTCCGACGCCGCCAGCGCGGCTTCCATCACGATCTCCGGCGACACCGTCATCGGCAATTACGGGCTGATCGGCGGCGGAATCTACGCGACCACGGGCCTGGCTCCGGCATCGGCGAAGCTGACCATCAGCAGTTCGAAGATCACCGGGAACAACGGGACGCTGGGCGGAGGCGTCTTCATCAACGGCGGGACAAGCATCGTCACCGGCTCAACCATTCACGACAACAGCGCGAAGCTCGAAGGCGGGGGCATCTACGCGGACGGTCCGGTCTCCTTCACACTCAGTGGCAGCAAAGTTACCGGCAACCGCACCACGCACGCCATCTCGAGCTCGGACAGCAACTACAGTGGTGGTGGTGTAATGATCTCCGGCGTCGGTGCGAACGGCACGGCGAAAATTTCCGGCTCCCAAATCACCGAGAACAGCGCGCATGGCAGCGGCGGCGGCATCCACGTCGAGGGAGGGATGTCGCTCCTCGTCACCGCCTGCACCATTTCAGGCAACAATTCAGCCGACGGCGGCATCTCGCCACGCGATGGCGGCGCCGGCATCTGCGCCGACGGCACCGGTGCGAACAAGGTGAGCCTCACGATCACTGGAAGCACAATTTCCGAAAACCAGGAGCTCGATGGCAGCGGCTTTGGTGGCGGCATCCAAGTTCTCGGCGATTCCAGTCTGACAATGACCGCCTCAAAAGTCACTGGAAACCAGGGTCACCACGGCGGCGGGCTGGACATCGACACCACCGGCGCGGTGAAGCTCACCGGGGACACGATCACGAACAATCTCGCGCCCGGGTCGTTGGGCTTTGGTGGGGGCGTGTATCTGAATAACCTGACGAATGCCTCGGGCTTCCTCATCACCGGCGGGAGGATTGCCGGCAACAGCGCGCAGTATGGCGGGGGAATCTTCGTCGAAAACAGCCCCGGCACCATCTCCAGCGTCATCACAGGCAATATCGCCACCAACATCGGCGGTGGCGTTTACCAGAAAGGGACGGGAAACGTCGCCATTCGGGCCGCCAGCGTCAGCGGCAACACCGCCCCCTACGACGTGAGCTTCCCCGACAACGCGAACTTTGCCGGCACGTTCACGTTTGTTTAGGCTGGACCAAAGCGCCAGGACTGGAAGCAGCCCGTCGCCGGAAACTTCAAGGACTACAAACTAAAGGTCGCCGGGTTAATCGAGAATCCGGTCGAGCTCTCGCTGGTCGATCTTCGCGCGCTGGGCGGAGAAGAGTTCATCACCCTGCATCATTGCATCCAGGGTTGGACCGGCATCGCGCAGTGGGGCGGACTTCCGATGAAAAGGTTGATTGAACACGTGAAACCCAGACCGTCTGCGAAGGGGTTCGCTTTCTACTCCTTTGGCCCGTCGCTTTTCAGTCCCACCTACTACGAGACGCAGACATTGGATAACGCGCTCAAGCCCGAGTGCCTGCTGGCGCTCGAGATGAACGGCGAGCCGTTGCCCGCCATCCATGGTGCGCCCTTGCGGCTACGGGTGGAGAACCAGCTTGGCTACAAAATGATCAAGTGGATCGAACGCATCGAGTTCGTCGAATTCGAGAAACAGCTTGGCAAGGGCGAGGGCGGTTCGAACGAAGACGATGAATATTTTGACTTGCTGCCGAACATCTAATCGAGAACGGGACGCCAAGCTGACATCCGGGCGGGAGCCTGGACTCGACGCGATGCGCCGGTGTGGTAACTTTGGCAAGTTGATGAAAACGTCGATTCCCCCCGCTCCTTGGGTCGCTCTCGTCGCGGCTTTTCTTTTGCCTGCCGCCACTTGGGCCGACACCACCCTCAGCAAACTCGCCGGCGAGCGCGCGTATGACGGCAGTTTCGGCGTCGAACCGTCGGCGCCCGTGCTCGCCGCGGATGGCAAAGCTTACTGGACCGATTTCCCCAACGCGAATGACGACACCGGCGGCAAGAAGCTAATGTGCAGTTCCGGCGGCCAGCTTTTCCTCGATCCGCAAACTCCGCCGACTGACGACGCGGAGGATGAGGATCTCCCGCTCGGTTTCGTGGTTGATGCGGTGGGCACGAGCGTGCTGCTCCAAGGCACTCTCGCGGAGCCGGCGCCCTCGGGCATCGGCCGCTCCAACACCGGTGCGCTGTATCAGTATAGCGGAGGAATCACCCGCGTGGCCGATCGCCACTCGACCTTCCCGGGCATGACCGGAGCGGCGCAATTCTCAGGCGTCTCGGCGGGGACTTACGACAGCAGCGGCATACCGGTCCTTCATTTCCGACAACAAAGTTCGCCTCAGGTCCAAGGCATTTTCCACGGCAGCGGCACCTTCACCGCCGTCGCGCGATCAGCCGACACGGACTTTCCGGGCGGCGGGAAATTCACCCGGATCGAGAACCCCATCGCGAGCGGCGACTGGGTTTACTTCTATGGCGAAAATGGCGGCACGCGCGGCGTCTATCAAATCCCGACCGGCGGCGGCACCGCGACCGTGGTGGCGGACAACACCGCCGCCCTGGTTAGCGGCGGCTCCGCGCCGACCATCGGTGGCTCCGGTGATGTGACCTTTGCCGGAGACGACGATGACGTGGCTGTGGGACTGAGCAACGGAGTCTATAAACGCGTGAGCGGCGTCTGGTCGCGCGTGGCAGCGCAGTTCGGGTCGATCCCCTCGGGCACCGGGACATTTTACGCTTTTCCCGCGGTGGCCATTCGCAACGGCAAAGTCGCGTTCCAAGGCGGCCGCGACCTCAGCTTTGCCCCACCAACGGAAGACGGCCTCTACACGGATGCTAACGGCCCGCTGGCGCGTGTGGTGGACCTCAACTCGGACTTCGGCGCGCTCACGGGGGAGCGCTTCCAAGTGGCCGGCGGTGGGCGGTGGTGGACGGGCGGCACCGACTTCGTTTTTGCCGTCGAGGGCAATGGGAAGCGCGCCATTTATCGCGCCTCAGTCGCACCGGCAGTGCTCACCGCAGTGGACGATGACTTTCTCATTCGCACGGCAGCCGCCGTCGCGGTGCCCGTGCTGCTCAACGACATCGCGCCGCCCAGCGGCCTGCTGCGGGTGACCGCGGTGACCCAGGGGGCGAAGGGCAAAGTCACGCTTGCGAGGGGCAGAGTGACCTACAATCCCGGCGCGAATTTCGACGGCACGGATAGCTTCACCTACACGGTCACCGGCGACGGCGCGGATACCTCGACTGCAACCGTCACGGTGACAAATCCATTCTTCCCCCTCAGCGGTTCGTTCTCGCAGCTCGTGACTGCAGATGGCGCCGCCCTCGGTCTGCTCACGGCAAAGCTGAGCTCGGCAGGCAGCGTCTCGGGCAAGGTGACGATCGGCGGCAAAGCCTACAACCTGCACGGGCTCGCGGGCTTCGACGGCAGCTTCACCCAGAAGTTTCGGCGCAACCCCGCCGGCACGCCGGACCTAGTCGTGAAGCTGAGCTTCACCGAGGATAACCAGGTCGCCCAAGTCTCCGGCAACATCACGGGTGAAGCCGCGCCGGTTTCCATCGCCGCCGGCAAGGTCGAGCTCACGTCGCTCCCGGCCGCGATTCTCGAAGGCGCCTACACGATGTTCCTCCCGACGGATGGAGAGGCGGCGAATCCGCGCGGCACCGGCTGGGCCAAGGCCACGCTTTCCGACACCGGCAAGCTGACTCTCACCGGCCGGCTCGGCGACGACACCGCTTTCTCGGCGACCACCGCGCTTTCCAGCGGCGGCACCGCGGTGCTCTTCGTCCCGCTTTACAAGGCGCCGGAAGGCGAGCTCGCCGGCACGCTGCAGTTGACGGGGAGCGGCGCGCACACGCTCATCGGCGGCACGCTCGCCTGGCGCAAACCCGTGCAAACCCACGCGACCGCGCCCTTCGCCGCCGGCTTCTTCGCCACGACGGTCGTGAACGGAGCGGACTACGTGGCGCCGGCCCGGGACATTCGCGCCCTCACTTACACCGACCCGGCGAATGCCAAGGCCGACATGGAGATCGCCGGCGCGGGCGTGGTGACGATTGACGCCGCGGTCACCGTCAGCACGGCGGACAAGATCGCCGCCGAGCTGCCGAACCCGAGTGGAGTGATAGCCAAGCTGACGCGGACCACCGGCCTGCTGAGCGGCTCGTTTCTCCCGGCGGCCGGGGCGAAAGCCAGGAAGTTCACCGGCATCGTGAATCAAGTGGAGAATCGCGGCGCCGGCTTCCATCCCGGCACGGACCAGACTGGCACCATCACATTCGTCCCCCGCTGAGAACGCTCCGAAGACGCAACTTGATCTCAGAAACGCGCGTGAATTTGCTGCTCCAATCCCGGTAACACGCATGCATGGACCCCTATTCGTGCGAAGATGCGAGGTTTCGGTGGGTAATGGTCGCGGTTGTATTTGTATCCCTTTGGGGATCGGTGTCCGGATCCCGTGCACAATCGCCCGATCTCTCCCTCTCCCTGTCCG
>JAXDQV010000171.1:0-3000 GCA_034667645.1 Chthoniobacter sp. | reverse complement strand
GTTCCCGCTGAAAATAATCGAGCGCCAGCGCGGTCGTGATTTCAAAAAAAGTCGGATGCGGTTCCCAACCGGTGACGAGTTCGCGAATGGTTGTCAGGCCACTGGCCACGTCGTTCTCGGTGATCATCTTTCCATCGAGGCGGACCCTTTCGCGAAATGTGACCAGGTGTGGCGAAGTAAAGAGCCCGGTGCGGAGACTTTGTGCGCGGCAGATCGCATCGAGCATCGCGCAGACCGAGCCTTTGCCATTGGTGCCGGCGACGTGGATGAATCGCTGCGCACGCCCATCCCAGCCGAGCTCGACGAGGAGTCGGCGCACGTTTTCCAGGCCGAGTTTGATTCCGTGAACCTGCGTCGCATAAAGCCATGCCAGCGCCTCGGGATAATTCACGGATGAGCCTCCAGGCGTGCTTTGCGGATGGTCTCCCGAAAATCGAACCAGCCGAGCACGCCCGGTGTCTCGGCGATCCACGCGTCATAGCCCAGTGCGACCAGCGGCGGCTCGCGCCCGATCGCCGCACGACCGGCTTGGTCGAGCACGAGCTTGCGGCCTCCGAGCGAAGCGATGACTTGAGCCCCAAGCCCCCAATGATCGCCCGGTCCGCCGCGCATCCAGCTGAAATCCTCGACTGGAATCGCTACGCGCGGATCAGCTTCAAGCTGGGTCAGCAATCGCGCGCGCAGGCGATGCCAGCCGAATGCCTGCAGCCCGAGTGTCGCGGAAAAAATGACCGCGGCGGCAGTCGCGCAGCGCCACAGCGGCCCGGCCGGAATTCTCCATCTGCTTTCACGTTTCACGGCGAACCAGGCCCCGAAAAAAAACGGCGCGGCGAGAAACGGGACGAACCGCCGCGCATCGAGCGCCTTGGCCCAGCACACCGGATCGGCCGCCCACCACCAGCATGCGCAAGCGGCGGCGACCAGGAGCACGGAAGCCAGCCATTTCCTCTCCAGCTCGCGTGAGCACCAAACAGCCGCGACCAGAAAAAGCCATCCGGCGAGCGGCCAACCGGCAAGGCCCTGCCAAAACAGGATTAATACTTCGAGCGGGTTTGCCTGATGAGCCGCTTCGGGATCCGGAAAAACGACGATCTTCAAAAGGCAAACCAGAGCGGTGGCCGCCATCCAGAGCGCACGTTTTCGAAACACGCTCCAGTCGTCGTTGCGGCGGCGGTTCCCCAAAAGCGCGAGGCCCGCGGCGACGGCGGAAAGCAGCAGCAGCCCTTGCGGATGCGAAAACTGGAACACGAGCAGGCATGCGATCACGAGCGCGCGTGCGCGATCGAGCGGCACGAGCATCCCGAGGAAAACCGGCCAGAACATATTTAGCTGAAAAATGCTCTCGTTGATGACAAAGCACTGCACAGGAATCGACGCAGCCGAGATCCCGAGCAGCGCCCACGGAAAAAGATCGGGCCGCGTGCGTTTTACCATCCACCACGCGAGTGTTGCGCTGACTGCCGGCGCGAGACACAGCGGCAGTCCGTAGAGAAATCGGAGCGTGGCGAGGTTGCGGGTCCAATGCGCAGCCCAGATGACCGGTTTCCATAGGATCAAAGTGAAAAACCGCGCGGCGTAGGAATAAGGCTCGCCATGATACAACGTAAAACAAAACTGCGCGCCGCCATCCCAGATCAAGGCGAGGTCGGACGCACATGCCGTCAATCCCGCGACGGCGAGACTAAGGATGGAAAACCAGACGAGCTTCGCGTCGATCATCTGAATTTCCAAAGGCGAACAAGGTTGGAGATACGCGCGCTGATTCGCCGCGAGCCTGCGGGGACGGGTGGGCAGTTACCGCGCGGAAGAGCCGAGGTATTTCAGCAGGTCCGACAAGGTGCTGCGCATTTTTTTGCGATGAACGATCAGGTCAACGAGCCCATGCTCCTCGAGAAATTCTGCCGTTTGAAAACCGGCTGGCAGATCCTGATGCGTCGTTTCCCGGATGACCCGCGGCCCCGCGAAACCAATCATCGCTTTAGGCTCCGCGAGATTTACGTCGCCGATCGTCGCAAAGCTCGCGCTCACGCCCCCGGTGGTCGGATGCGTCATCACGGAAATATACGGGAGCCGCGCCTGCGCATGGAGCGCGAGCGCGCCGCAGGTCTTGGCCATTTGCATCAGGCTCAGCACGCCTTCATACATCCGCGCCCCGCCGCTCGCAGAGACGATGATCACCGGCAGGCGCTCGCGGGTGCCAACCTCGATGATCCGCGCAAGTTTTTCGCCGACGACCGAACCCATGGTCGCGGCGATAAAATTAAAATCCATCACACCAATTGCGACGGCGCATTTCTCGATTTTACCGGTGCCGGTGAGCACGGCATCGTTGAGTCCCGTCTTTTTCTGGTAACTTTTGAGCCGCTCGGTGTAGCTCGCCATGCCCTGAAACTTCAGCGTATCGACGGAGATCATGTCCGCGTCATGCTCGTCGAACGAATCGGGATCGAGCAGATGATCGATGCGTTCCCTTGCCGTTTGTGAAAAATGGAAATCGCACTTCGGGCAGACGCGCTGGTTTTCCGCGAGCGCCAGGTGGTGAACGACTTCGCCGCAGCCCGGGCATTTTTGAAAAAGTCCTTCCGGGACTTCCCGTTTTTTTGGTTCGCCGCCGCCGAACGCCGGTTTTTTAAAAATGCCCATGAGTATTTATCCGCGCGCCACGGTGATGGCGCGGACGGACGCCGCGCCGCCCTTCATCAGCACCCGGGCGCATTCGTCCACGGTCGAGCCGGTGGTGAAAACGTCATCGACGAGAACGAGATGTTGCCCGCGCACGTGTGAATTGTGGCGCAACTCAAACGCGTTGCGCAAGTTTTCCATGCGCTCGAAACGATCGAAGCGCGTTTGCGTCGTCGTGTAGCGAATGCGGCGCAGGCAATCCGCAACGGGCAAATGCGCGTGCGCCCCGGCGAGCTGGGCGAGCGCGAGCGCCTGGTTGAATTCGCGCTCGCGGAAGCGGCGATGATGCAACGGCACCGGAACCAGCGCATCGACCGG
>JAXDQV010000170.1:0-6540 GCA_034667645.1 Chthoniobacter sp. | reverse complement strand
TGAAGTTCGGGATTTACTCGACGCCGTGGCGCGGCACTTACGAAGGGCACATCGGCTCCTCGGCCGACAACGAAAACGGAGCCTACGAGTGGATCGACGCGGGCGATCACAACGAGTTTTACCGCATCTCGAAGGACGACAAAACGCGCGACCGAAAGAAACGTGCAAACTGGAAAATCGGTCAGGTTTCCTTCGGCGAGAAAGACGCGGCGCAATGGGCGGCGTGGGGCGTGGATTATCTCAAATACGATTGGTTCCCGAACGACGTGCCGCATGTCGAGGCGATGGCGGAAGCTTTGCTCAAGAGCGGCCGCGATGTGGTTTTCAGCCTCTCGAACACCGCGCTTTACGACTCCGCGGCGGATTACGCGCGCCTTGCCAACGCCTGGCGCACCACCGGCGACATTCGCGATACTTGGGAGAGCATGAGCCGCATCGGTTTCGCGCAGGATCGCTGGGCGGGTTACACGGGTCCCGGCCATTGGAGCGATCCCGACATGCTGGTCGTCGGGCAGGTCGGCTGGGGGCCAAATCTGCACCTGACGAAACTCACGCCCGACGAGCAATACACGCACATTTCGCTCTGGTGCCTGCTTTCCGCGCCGCTCTTGATCGGCTGCGACATCGCGCAGATGGACGATTTCACCCTCGGCCTGCTGACCAATGACGAGGTGATCGAGCTCGATCAGGATCCGCTGGGCAGGCAGGCGACGCAGATTCGCAACGACGGCGATAAAGTCGTTTACGCAAAAAAGCTCGAAGACGGCTCGACGGCGATCGGTTTGTTCAACCGCGGTTCGTCGGAAACCGCGATCTCCGTGACGTGGGGACCGTGGAGCGACCTTCCGACGGCCGAGAAAACCAATCGCCTCGTGCGCGATCTCTGGCGGCAAAAAGACCTCGGGCAGTTCGATGGAAAGTTCGAGGCCAAAGTCGCACCGCACGGCGTGGTGCTCGTCCGATTGAGCGGCGCGAACGACTAGCCGGGATTTTCCGGGAGCAATCAAGTTCCCTGCCCAACCCTTGAGGTTCGCTTCCCCACATCCCATGCTCGCCGCCTCATGTGCGAGCTTCGCTCGGGAAGCTTTCACGGTCTGCCTGCCAGGCTTCAGAGGTTCCAGAGCGATCCTTTCAGGGTTCGCCCATGAACCTCACGGCTCCGACGACGCACCTTGCAAGGTTCAAACCTGAAGCTAAAGAAGTTCCCGGACGAACCTCGAGAGGTTAAAATCGAACCTAAAAGCTCCGATCACGAAGCTTCGAGGTTCATTTTAGGACAAAACCGAAGAAAGAAGGCAGTTTTAGGACAATTCTGCCGCTGCCGCCTCTGATCTCGACGCCCGCCTTACTTCGGCGCATCCGCCGGGGGCGTCGCCCCGGAGGCCGTGTTCGCCTGCTGGTAGAGATTGTGCAGGGTTTCCGCCACGCTGCGCAGTTCCGGCTCCGTTTTCGCCGCATCATCCACCCAGCCCATCACCTGCGAGGACGCTTTCGCCGCCTCGCTCCCCACGCCCATCGTCGTGTCGTTGAGGTCGGTAAAGAGCGATTCATAAACGCTGCGGATATCCGCCAGCGCCCGCGCCAGTTCGAAGTCCTTCTCGAACTCATCCACCTTGAAGTAGCCCGGCAAAATCCCGGGGTTGTTCCTGGCCGCCTTCAGGCATTCATCCACCCACGCCAGCCGGCCCTTGCCCATCTTGTAGAGTCCGATGCGATCCTTCGCCTGCAAGGTCTGCAAAAAACGGCATCAAGGCGCGTGCCTGCGCGGCGGGGTCCTTGATCTGGCCAATGACCGCATCGGTCAATGCGGCGGAAATATTTTGGTAAGGCATGGAGTCGATGATAACGGGCGGGGAAATAAAACAAGCTTAATAGCGGAAAATGGCTTCCGAATTCGCGCCTGCGCACCCGCCGCAAAAAATTAAAACTCATCTTCGGCCCATACCCTCCTTCGTGCGGATGCGCGCAGCTCGGCAAGCATTAGGGCTTGGCGTCAGCAGAGATCTCCGGTATCGCGTTCACCATGGGAGGCGGTCATGTGCGGAGGCACCGTTTCAAAAAGCTGGCTTTCCGGGTTTGGCTCACAGAAGCGAGATTTACTATTATGAAAACCGGCCTTCCCCGGATTAGACTCAATCAATGCCCATTATATTGCGCACATTTGAGGCCTACTTCTAGTTAGGCTACTCTACCTGAGCCATGCGTTGTATCTTTTGCAAAAGCCAAAGCGAGTCGTCGCGCTCAGTTGAGCACATTATCCCTGAATCACTCGGCAACCTCGACCACACATTGCCGGGGGGCGTGGTCTGTGACTCTTGCAACAATTATTTCGCCCGAAAGGTTGAGAAACCAGTGTTGGATTCGCCGATGATGCGACTTCTACGGAGCGACAGACAGATCCCGAACAAGCGCAGACGGTTTCCCACATTCGAGCCATGTGAGCCCCCCAATTTGCCGGATTACCGCCTGATGAGCCGATTCCTTACCAAGGCAGCTCTTGAGGCGCTCGCGTTCAAGACTCTCTCAGTTCCCGAGTCGAACATGGAAATTGTCGATAAAGTCGAGCTAGACGATCTTCGCGCTTACGCACGTTATGATCGGGGCGAGACATGGCCGTTTGCTTATCGGACTCTTTATCCCGTGAACGCCGCATTCAAGGAGGGCTCGACGCATTACGAGCTTCTTCACGAGTTCGACGTCTTCTATACCGACGCGACAGAACTTTACTTTGCCCTTGCGATTCTAGGCGTCGAGTTTGTCGTCAATCTCGGCGGTCCCGAATTGGATGGTTATCAGCAGTGGTTGAAAACACACGACTATGCCAGCCCCCTATACAGAAGCGCCGCGACCTAACCATGCGCTGCAGCGAACCGCTCCGTGCGTCACGGCACCTACTTCCACCGCCGCGTTGCCGCCCGCCATGCAGCTGCCGCGCCGCACTCCGCGGTCGCTGAGCTTGAGGTCGTTAGACCGCTCACAATATCGTATATGAATTGGGCTCACGCTATTCAGAATCCTTGGTTTGGATTTATCGGCACCGCTGCCGGCATTATGGGCGTGATTCTGTCGGTCCTGTTCTATCTTCGGAGTCGCAGATTCACCAAGCCTTGTTACCTTCGCACTTCGATGCGATGGTTTGACGGTAGCGAGGCACCGCATTCAGACCTCCAACTTACGTTTCGTGGCCGCCAAGTCCCGCGTTTTACAATCACGCAACTGCTCTTTTGGAATGCTGGCAACCAAGCTATCCGATCAGCCGACTTTGCGAGGGCAAGTCAGTTCCGGATTGAGTTTCCGTCCACGTTGCAACTCTTCGATGCCAAGATTACGGCGCTCACCGCTCCAGAAACAGCAGTGGCGTTAGGCGAACCACACGAGAGTCCAGAGCCATCAACACGGACGATTCCCATCAGTTTCGATTATTTTGATCGAGGAGACGGCTTTATCCTACAACTCATTCATGATGGGGATTCTCATCGTGGCATTCGGTTCGCGGGCAAACTGCCGGTATCGCATCCTTTAGCAACACTGGGCGACCGTTGAACATGGCACCTGACACCCTGCGCATTCAACGTAGGCTTGAGACTATACTGCCTTTTGCTCAGTGGATGGCGATCCTGACATTGATAGCATTAGGTTCCCTCGGAATATGGAGCATCTACTGTGCGGTCTTTCGTGAGTTTCATTGGTATCAGCTAGTCGTGGCACCTCTAGCGTTTTTTATCGTAGTGCCCATTATGATGTTCGCCGAGAGGCGACCACCAAAGAAGCTTTATGATGCACTTACTGCGCGACCAACGCACGCTGCCTAACCATGCGATGGCAGCTACAGGCTCCGTGCGTTACGGCCTGTGCTACAGACCCGCAGACCTTCCCGCAGGCCGCGCCGCACTCCGCCTGTAGCTGATCTCGTTTCGTTAGGAGCATACTTTATGAAACGTATCCATCAAAGTCAGGCAGGTTCGACGGCCGGTGAGTTGCTTGGCACTATTTCCTACATCGCGTTCACTTTGCTGACTATTTGGGGCATCGGTTGGTCATTCTACCGACATGGGCCGATTCACGGAGTCGCCTCCGTTATGATTCCACCTTACGCTTGGTATCGCGGAGTCGCCGCCATTTGGGACACGCCAGCGTGGAGGGAGCGATACGACGTTCGGACGGAGCAACTCGCAATCATGATTGTGAACTCCGTCAACAACGATCCTAACTGGCAGATTCAGTCGCGTGAATATGCACAGACAATCAAGGATTGGATCAGACATGTCCCGCAATCGGAGCGCCAGAAGCTTAAGGATGCAGCGAGAGATTTCGGATTCGCTACCACCGACTATTGCCAGCGATACCTTCTCGCCATGCTTGACGGAGACACAAGCACCCACCCAGAACAAGCCGCCTCAGTGCAGCAGCACGTCGCGGGCTTTCATGCCATGAAGGGTTTCGATTCTGCATGGCAGCATTTAGTCCAAGACACCAATTCTCTTGACGACGTTCTTACCTCTCTCAAGCGCGGCCAAAGTAACCCGAATCTTCAGTTACAAGCCGACGAATCCCAAGATAACAGACCGAAGACCGAAAACGCGATTAGAGCGATGATACAAGTAATGTCTGAGAAGATTCAGAGGACTATTGATGAGCTTTTCGCCGCATCGTGACCTAGGGCCTAACGATGCGATGTGGATAACAGGCGCCGCATTGATGTTCGCCTTCACAACCGTTGGGCAGCCTCTGCGGCCAGTCTATCTCGCTCCGCCCGGTTCCGCCTGTCGCTGATCTTGTTCTCGTGAGGCCACTCGGACGCTTTTCCCGAAACCGACAAAATCAAAACCACCCATGCAAAAAGTCACACCATTCCTGTCATTTAACGGCCAAGCCGAGGAGGCGGCCCGCTTCTACGTCTCACTCCTGCCTGACTCGAGGATCGACCGGGTCAACCGGTCGCCGATCGACACGCCGAGCGGCCCCGCGGACACGGTTCTCTTTGTCGAGTTCACGCTCGCCGGCACGCAATATATCGCGCTCAACAACCCGGGCGTCTCGTTCACCGAGGCGGTCTCGTTCATGATCGCCTGCGCGGACCAGGCCGAGACGGATCGGCTCTGGGCGGCACTCACGGCTGACGGCGGCTCGGAGGTTGCCTGCGGCTGGCTGAAAGACCGTTGGGGCGTCTCCTGGCAAGTGACGCCGACCCGGCTGCTGGAACTGGTTACAGGCCCCGACCGGGACCGTGCGGCTCGCGCCTTGGCGTCGATTGGGAATATGGGCAAAATCAATATCGCCGAGGTGGAACGGGCCGCCGACGGCGCATAAGCAATGCGAACGTCGCCCAACCCCCATGGGCGCTGCCCCCGCAAGGAGCGGCTGACTCTGCTGAAGTGACCATTTTCAAGCGCCCGGCAATCCCAGCGCGGCATTCGCGTCTCTCGCGAACTGGAAGCCGCGCAGAGGTTTTGACAGCGCGGAAATTGACTTTTCGAGCGCGAGCACTTTGAAGACGGTGCCGAGAAACTGCGGGTGCATCAGTGTTTGCAAAGCGCGCGTTTGCTTTGGCATCGGCGGAGTTTGAGCGAAAAAATCCTGCGCGAGCGCGGCGAAAAGATGATGCTGATCCGTGAAGCCGGCGAGCGTGAGGCCGTCGGCGATGCCGCGCTCGACGAGGCTGGTCCACTCGACCTGCGCGGTCAGGTCGATCTGCCCGGGATTCTGCAGCGGGTCGTCGATGCGCCGGTGCTGAGAATACGCCGCGAGCGTTCCGGACGCGCGTTGCGGCGCGTAGTAAATGTCGCGCGGATGGCCGTAGTCGATCGCAAGCACCCAGCCGCTCTGCAACTTCTCGGCGACGGCGTCGATCCACGACAGCGCGTGGAGATTGATTTCGGTCACGTAATTCTCGATCGCGGGAAGCGGAAGCTCCGCGATCCGCGACCGAAGGGCGTCGTCGTTGATGACGCAGTCGATCCAGCGCAAATCCGCGTCCACACAGCGTTCCAGCCATTGGCCATTCACAAAACGGACGCAATGGACTGGAAACGCATCGAGCAGTTCGTTGGAAAAGTGGACGCCACAAAACGGTTCCAGTTCCGCCATCGAGTCGCGCCATGAGATTTGCTCCGCAAAATCACGCAACTTTTCCCGCTGCACTTCGCACGAGCGCGGCGCCGGTTCGATGATCACGTAACCGAGGGCGCGGCGGAAATCCGCGCCGGTGCCGCTCAAGACATCGTGCGCGAAATCGCCGCTGTGCGCGCCTTGCTCAACGATCCGAAAATCACGCGGACATCCCAGCCGCCGCCACATTTCCTCAAACTGCGTCGCGAGCATTTGACCAAACAGCGGCCCGAGGCTGACATTGGTAAAAAAATCACCCTCGCGGCCGATGCGCGCGTGACCGGCGGCATAATAGCCGTGCTCCGGATCGTAGAGCGCCGCAGCCATGAAATCGCGAAAGCTCATCGGGCCATCCGCGCAAATCCGTGCGCGGATTTTTTCCTCGAGCGAGCCGGCCTTCGTCACGCGGCTACCTTTCCCGTTGTGCCGCTA
>JAXDQV010000169.1:0-4452 GCA_034667645.1 Chthoniobacter sp. | reverse complement strand
CGCTCGATCAGATCGCAAAGTTTTACGGTTTGCCGACACCGGTGCCGCCGGTCAGGGGGATTCTCCCCGCCAGCACCGCTCAGCCTTCGGCGAAAAAATTGAGACTGGAGGCTGGCCGACGGCAACTGGAGGTCACTCTCAACAGCCGCGAGATCATCCTCAACGGCGTGAAGCAATGGCTCGCATTTCCGGTCGTCGACGTGAATGACCAGCTCGCCGTCTCGCGGCTTGATCTTTCGAAGACGCTGGAGCCGATGCTCCGACCGGAGTTGATCAAGGATTTGAAGCCGGTGGAGACCGTGGTGCTCGATCCGGGCCACGGGGGCCACGACAAAGGGGCAGTGAGTATTTTCGGAAATGAAAAGGATTTCGCGCTCGATGTGTGCACCCGCGCCCGGCCGTTACTGGAGGCCAAGGGACTGAAAGTGGTGATGACTCGCGCGAGCGATGTGTTCATCCCACTCGAGCAGCGGGCCCGGGTGGCAAATTCCCTCCCGAACAGCATCTTCGTGGCGGTCCATTTCAACGCCGCGCCGGTGAATGCATGGGCGAGCGGCTTTGAGATTTTCTCACTCACTCCGCGTGGCGCTCCTTCCATGGATGAGGGACTGCTCTCGACGCGGGATTTACGCGACGAGCCCGGCAACGCACTCGACAACGCCAGCACCGCACTCACTTCGAGTATTTATCACGCGCTCCTGGGCAATATCCCGCAAGCCGATCGCGGCATCAAACATCAGCGGTTCGCCGTAATCCGCCTGGCGAAAGTGCCCTCCGTCCTGATTGAGGGCGGGTTCGTAACGAATCCCAGCGAAGTGCGACTCATCGCGGCGCCCGCCTGGCGGCAAAAGCTGGCGGAAGCGCTCGTCGCGGGAATCGAAGGCTACAAAGCGCTGGCCGAGCATCATGTTCCGCCAAAGCTCGTCGCCGATTATCAGCGCGCCATGCAGCCGCCGGGCGAAACGCCCGCTGTCGTGACGAACGGACCCGGCGGCGCAGTCCCCGGCGTCAAGACTGAGTAGCATCGACTACGCAAACGCGCAGTCGCGCTCGAGCGCCACCCGCAACCGTCTCAGGTAGAGCGACTGCGAAACCTCCATCGTCCCGAACTGCCGCAAGTGCGCGGTCTGCCATTGCGTATCGAGCAACATGAACTTGCGCTCCCGCAGCCGTTCCACCAGCGCGTGCAGCGCCACCTTTGATGCGTCCGTCTTGCGATGAAACATCGACTCGCCGAAAAACGCCCCGCCAAGCGCCACGCCATAAAGTCCGCCAGCGAGCTCCCCCTTTCTCCACGCTTCGACCGAATGAGCAAAGCCAAGCCGATGAAGTTCGCAATAACTCTTGATGATCTCCTCGCTGATCCACGTCGTCACTCGCTCAGCGCAGGCGCGCATGACGATTTCAAACACAGTATCGATCCGGATTTCAAAAAGCCCCTTCCTTAGCGTCCGAGCCAAACCATGCGGGATTACGAACCCGCCCAACGGGATGACCGCTCGAGGATTCGGTGAAAACCACGCGACCTCCCCATCCTCCATCGCCATCGGGAAAATGCCGCGACTATAACCCTCGAGAAGTGTTTCGGCAGGAATCATCGGCGCGCGGGGTGCGGCTGTGCTTCACCGTCCGTTGAGATCGCCAGTTCGGGGATGCAAATCGTAGATAATAAGTCGCTCGTTACTAAGCAGACAGGGGAAGTTTTCTCCAAGGTAACTGGCGAACTCAGTATAGTGATCACGCCACCAAAATGCCGGCCAGGCAAACACAAGGAGGTCCGCGCCCTTCTCCCGCAGCCGTTTCAGTTCCGTGATCGCTGTGACGTCATCCTTCGGCGGGCCCCAGTATTGATCATCCTTCTCCAGAAAAGGATAAGCGTGGCGTCCAGGAACCAATTGGCCCTGGCCGAATTCATTCTCATCCACGAGGATAAAACTCCCGCCGCGTGGAATGAAGGGTTCGATCTCCTCACCGACGCTTATCAGCCGTTTCCACCACAAATAGCCAGGAGTTGCCCATTGCTCTGGATCAATCAGGATGCCACGGGCGCGTAGGAACTCGCGCAGGATCTGGCAGCGTTTGTCAAACATCCGCACCCGCTCAAGGTAAGGAGTCGAGAGAAGATGATTCCGACCGTGAATTCGATAAAGCGTTTGCGGCTCAATCACCTTTCGGATTTCGCCGAAAAAAGGAGCGAGTAATTCCAGGTAAGCATCCGGGCAGGTCTTCCAGTCACCTTCAGTTAGTGGCAACACGTTTTCCAGGTAAGCACGTGTCCAGGCGTTGCCGCTGGTAGGAGGGCTGCTATAACTGTCCGGGCCTCCACTTATCACCGCATCGCGCAAGTCACCTTCCGCAAGATCTTTCAGCAGCGTTGCTCCCTGTTTGCCTTCTGAATCAATCTGCACCAAGGGCCAATGCACTTTGCTCGCCTTGCCGTCAGTGAACAGCTCGACGGCCTTCTCGACCGCCGTGGGCAGTAGGATATCGTCAGAATCAAGAAAGCAGATGATGTCTCCGCGACTTTGGAGGAACCCGGCATTCAGCACCGAACCCTGCCCGCCATTCTCCTTTAACAGCGGAGTGATTCGTTCGCCATAGCTCGCAATGACTTCGACTGAGTGATCCTTGGAGCCGTCGTCAACGACGATCACTTCCATTTCGCGCCAACTTTGATTCAAGGCGCTCTCAATGGCCTGCGAGAGGTAGCGTGCGTAATTGTAGCTCGAGATGACGATCGTGGCCAAGCCGGACCTTGTCATGAGCTGGAGCGCGGTTTGTGAAGGGCTTTCCCCACCAGAGCATTAAATTTTTGCACGATAACCTTCCAATCGTAGCTCTCTGCGCAGCGACGCGCGTTCCGTCCCAAGCGCCGGCGCTCGTCCGGATCGTTACAGAGCTTGATAACGGCGTTCGCAAATTCCGAGGCGGAATCCGCCACGAGTAAATCGCGACCGTGAAGAAAATCCAGTCCTTCGATACCGAGCGAGGTGGTAACGATCGCCTTGGCGCTCGCGCCGGCCTCCAGCGCTTTGAGCCGTGTTCCGCTGCCGAGTCTAATGGGGATAACCGTCACCGAGGCACGATCGTAAAACGGCTTCAAATCAGCCACCTGTCCGTGGATTTCCACATGCGGGGAGGACAATGCTCTAACAAGTGCAGTTGGCTTTGCGCCCACGATGTGAAATTTAGCCAGCGGATTGCGTTGAAGGATCAAAGGAAGAATTTCCTCCGTAAAATAAATGACGGCATCTTCATTGGGAGCGGTATTCATCGCACCGACAAAGAGCAGCTCGTCCTTACCTGTGACATCTTCCGATGAAGTGTAAGCCGTGCAGTCCACCCCATTTGGGATCACCTCGGCATGATTACAACCCAGCAAGTCTCCGGCGAGAGCGGCCTCAACAGCGGAGACAAAAACGCACGTGTCGCATCGTGCCGCAACGTTCCTCTCAAAGGTCAGCACGCGTTGTAGTTCTCGTTGTGCTTTGGCTTTTTCCTCGCCATCGGCTGTCTCCACAGCGCGCATCGCCCGCACAGAGTGAACGTCGTGGAAATCCATGATGGTCGGAATGTTTTCGGGAAGCTGCGACAGGAACCGCCCCATGTAGCTTTGCTCCAGAATCACGAGATCAAATCCTTCCTTTGCCACCTGCCGCACCAGACCCTCCATTTCCGGAGAATGATAGTAACTTACAAACCACGGATCGGTGTCGGCAGCAGTTAACGAGGCGAGTGCGGATGCCGCGACGGCTTTCTCACTACTCTGCATCTCTTCATACAACAGCGGCTGACGCCACGGAACCGTCTCCAGTCGCAGCGGAAAAGGAGCGGCGTGCGGCACGGCGCCCCACGAAAATGCGAGAAGAGTCAACTCGTGCTCCGCCGCCAACCCTTGAAGCAAATGATACGTGCGCAACGCAGCTCCCCCCATCGTCGGGAAGGGAATCTCTGGATTAAGAATCAGGATTCGCATCGCGCCGTAATATCCAAATAAAGGCTCCGGGGTTACGACAGCCTACGGGGCCTTCGAGGAGATTCCGATCCGTTGATACAGGGAAAGATATTTTTGTGCGACAAGGCCGATATTGAATCGTTCCATCACGCGCTTGCGAATAGCCCCCCGGGAAAGCGCCATGGCGCGCTGGATGAGTCCTGGAAGCTCAGCCTCGGTTTCTGCGAGATAGCCAGTCACTCCCTGGTCCACGATTTCCGGGAGCGCGCCATTCGCCAAACCGACTACTGGAGTGCCGCATGCCATCGCTTCGATATTAACCACGCCGAAAGGTTCCTCGCCGCGAAAGGGAAGAATCGCGCAGGCGCTTCGCGCAAAATAATCATTTTTTTCCTGATGATTCACCAAGCCGACGTATCGAATCTCGTCGTTCAAAAACGGCTGGATCTTTTCGTCGAACAATCTCCCGTCGATGATCGGGCCGGCGATGGTGAGCG
>JAXDQV010000168.1:0-2916 GCA_034667645.1 Chthoniobacter sp. | reverse complement strand
TACCATCAAGGGCTCGGGACGGCGAAAAATTACGAGGAGGCGTTCCGTCTTTTCTCGCAGGCGCGGGAGCTGAAATTCAGCGACGCGATCGGCAATCTCGGCGTGCTTTACATCAATGGCGACGGCGTCGCGCAGAACGCGCGCAAAGCCGCGGAGCTATTCCAGCAGGGCGCGCGGGAGGGCAACCCCTATTCCATGTATCTGCTCGCGCGTTGCCTCGAAGCGGGCACGGGCATTGACGTAAATCAACTGCAGGCCGAGTCGTGGTATAAAAAATCAGCCGAGGCCGGCAACCCGCGGGCGCTCGAGTGGTGCCGAAAAAACAACGTGAGCGTTACGCCGCGATAGCTGACTTGCCACGCGTTCGTGATTTGCTCACTCTCGCGCACATGAGATCGGTCCCCCTCAGATTCTCCGCTCTGGCCGTCGTGGCATCGCTGGGCGCGAGCGCGTGTTCAAACCTGACGCCGGCGGAAAACGCGGGCGTCTTCGGCACCACCGGCGGCATCGCCGCGGGAGCCATCGCGCGCGCCGCGGGGATGAGCACGGCCGGTTCGATCGCGACCGGCGTTGCGGCTGGGGCGCTCATCGGAGCCACGACTTACATTATCGCGAAACACGAAGCGTCCGTCCGCCAGCGCCAGATCGCCGATACCCGCGCGCGCGCGGCTTTCAAGAGGATGTCGGCGGAACGTCGGCGCACCGCGCCCGCGCAAACTTCATCGCGTTCCCCGCTTAAGGCGGAGAAAATACCGCGCTACATCGCCGTGGATACGGTGAAGGACGAGCACACTTCCCCGCGGGCCCGAAAGTCCGTGATGATCTGGGACACGCAGTCCGAGCAGGTCGTCGGCAATGGTGTCTACGATGTGCAAACGCCGCCTCCAGTCGGCTCAACCGCTCGGTTCGAAACCTATTCCGCGCAATATGTCGGATCGGGCAGCTGAAAGCGGAGTGCGCGAAAGCATCAGGATGCCGCAGAGCAAATGAATCTATGAATATTCACGAATATCAGGCGCGGGAACTTTTCGACAAATTCGGCGTCGCCGCGCCGCGGGGAAACGTCGCGCGGACGCCCGAAGAAGCGGAACTCATCGCCAAGCAACTCGGCGCCAGTGAGCTGGTGGTGAAGGCGCAAGTGCATGCAGGCGGGCGAGGCAAGGGGACTTTTACCAACGGATTCAAAGGCGGCGTGCATTTGACGAAAAGCGTGGCAGAGGTGCGCGAGATCGCGTCGAAAATGCTCGGCCAGACGCTGGTCACGCACCAGACCGGCGGCGACGGCCGCGTGGTGCGCAGCGTTTTCATCGCCGAGGCCACCGACATCGCACGCGAAGTTTATTTCGCGATTTTGCTCGATCGCGCGACGAGCGCGCCGGTTGTGGTCGCGAGCACGGAAGGCGGCATGGACATCGAGTTGGTGGCGGAAAAATCACCGGAGAAAATCCTGCGAGAGCCAATCGATCCGCTCCTCGGTTTGCAGCCGTTTCAGGCGCGCAAACTCGCGAAGCTGCTGAACTTTGAATCGGCGCAAGTCGGCGCAGCGGCCAAAATCTTTCTCGCGCTCTACAAGACGTTCGTCGCCTGCGATTGCTCCATCGTGGAAATCAATCCGCTCGTCGTGACGAAGGCCGGCGAGGTCAAGGCGCTCGATGCGAAATTCAACTTCGACGACAACGCGCTTTACCGGCATCCCGAAATCGTCGCGATGCGCGACAAGGCTGAGGAGGATCCGCGCGAGGTGGCCGCGAGCGAGTTCAACCTGAACTACATCGGTCTCGACGGAAACATTGCCTGTCTCGTGAACGGCGCGGGTCTCGCGATGGCGACGATGGACATCATCAAGTTTTACGGCGGCGAGCCGGCGAACTTTCTCGATGTCGGCGGCGGCGCGAGCAAGGAGCAGGTGGCAGCCGCTTTCAAAATCATCCTTGCCGACGCGAATGTGCGCGGAATCCTGGTCAACATTTTCGGCGGCATCATGCGCTGCGATGTCATTGCCGAGGGGATTCTTGCGGCGGTGCAGGAAACAAAGTTAAACATTCCGCTGGTGGTCCGGTTGGAAGGATCGAACGTCGATCTCGGCAAAAAGATCATCCGCGAGAGCGGCCTTGCCGTGATCAGTGCCGACTCACTTTCTGACGCGGCGCAGAAAATCGTAGCGGCGATCAAAACGACATGAAGGTCCTCGAAATTGCCTTCTCGTGTTACGCCGTCACCGACATGGCTCGCGCGCGAAAATTTTACGAAGATGCGCTCGGCCTGACGCCTTCCACGGTGAGTAATTCAGAACATGGGAACTGGGTGGAGTATGAAATTGGCGCCGGCGCCCTCGCGCTCGGCAGTGCGCCGGGCTTTAAGCCGAGTCCGGACGGCTGTTCGGTCGGTCTGGAAGTGGAAGATTTCGACGGCGCGATTGCGGAGCTGAAGGGCCAGGAGGTGAAGTTTCGCATCGAGCCCATGCAGACGCCGGTTTGCAGGATGGCGATGGTATTCGACCCCGATGGCAACTCCGTTTGCATTCATAAACGCAACGCAGCGTAAACACTTGTTTTATGGCTATTCTTGTTGATTCCTCCACGCGGGTTCTCGTCCAGGGCATCACCGGCGACTTCGGCTCGCGCCACGCGAAACTGTCGCTCGACTACGGCACGCAGATTGTCGCCGGCGTGACGCCGGGCAAAGGCGGGCAGCTTTTCGAAAACAAAGTGCCGATCTTCGATACCGTGGGCGAAGCCGCGCGCGAGACGGGGGCGACCGTGGCGGTGGTCTTTGTGCCGCCGCCTTTCGCCAGCGATGCGATCATGGAAGGCGTCGATGCCGGTCTCGATCTGGTCGTCGCCATTACGGAAGGAATCCCCGTGATGGACATGGTGAGAGTGAAGGCGTCGATGCGCGGAAAGAAGACGCGGCTCA
>JAXDQV010000167.1:0-6330 GCA_034667645.1 Chthoniobacter sp. | reverse complement strand
TCGCCGCGGTTCGATGACTATCGTGCCTGGGCGATCGGCAGGGAGCTGGATTTTGAACTGGATGGAAATGACCTCAAACAATTGCCGGAAGCAGGGAGGCGCCTTTTTCGTTTCGATCCGCAAAGAGGCACGCATTCGCTCGACCTTTTAAGAAGCAGCCGCTGTCCAGCCGATCACCAAGCTTGCATGGCTTGGTATCGTCAGCGTGTTGAGACTTCAATCTGCCGTATCGAGCGGGCTCGCGAGGCCGCAAGCATCGTGGTGCTGCAGACTGGCAAAATCGGATCCTAAGACTGTCAGCAAGGAGGCAATACCGGGAAGGTGAGCAATTCTTCAGCGGCCCCACCCGGAATTCAATCGCACACTTTCCGCTTGAGCTGAACATTGGCAAATTCATCGCCAATTCCGGCTCTAACGGACTTAGGATGGCGCGCCCCTCGCCACGTAGCCTTCGGGCTTTTCAATTAAAAAAAGCGTCACTTTGAAAAACTACTCCGCCATGGAACTCCTCGAATCCCCGCATCGCTCCGGCGGTTCTCTTTAATTATACTGACGTTGACGGCGACAAGGTTACTGTTTCCATCTCCAAAGGCACGCAGAGCGACGCGGCTTCGATCTTTTCCTTTACCGATGCCGGACCATTTCCAGGAACGGTCGAGGTCCCGAAAAGTCAGCAGCTCAAACGCGATCGACCTCGGTGAAAATCAGGTGTATGACTACCGGAATTGCGACTGAAACCTTGGAGGTCTGCCCTCGAGATCAGCATGGGGCCTGAACCAAGTATCGGGAAGAATCGCTACATCACGTCCGCAGTTTGCTGAATAGGCGGCGGCCCGCACAAAGCACGCGCGCGAATGAAGGCCGCCCGCCGATGTGGCTGTCATGACCGACCCTACCCAACACCTCACGCTATGAGAGCACTCGTCTGGCACGGCAAATACAACGTCAGCGTCGATACAGTTCCCGATCCCGTGATTAAGGAACCCACGGACGCCATCATTAAGATCACTTCAACTGCGATCTGCGGCTCGGACTTGCATCTCCTCGACGGCTACCAGCCGGGCATGGAAGACGGCGACATTCTTGGTCACGAGCCGATGGGCATCGTTGTCGAGACCGGTAGCGCTGTGACGAGACTCAAAAAGGGCGATCGCGTGGTTGTGCCCTTCGTCATCGCGTGCGGCCACTGCTTTTTCTGCTCGAAGACGCTTTTCTCGGCGTGCGACAACACGAACCCCGACGCCGAGAAGGCGCGGAAGCTCATGGGGCATGCGCCTTCGGGAGCATTTGGTTTCTCCCATCTGCTCGGCGGATATTCGGGTGGTCAGGCGGAATATCTTCGCGTGCCGCACGCAGACGTCGGCCCGATCAAGATCGAGTCCGACTTGCCGGACGAGAAGGTGCTCTTCCTCTCCGACATCTTCCCCACCGGCTATATGGCGGCGGAGAATGCCGAAATTGAACCCGGTGACACGGTCGCGGTGTGGGGCTGCGGCCCGGTTGCGCAAATGTGCATCCAAAGCTGCTGGCTGCTGGGCGCGGGCCGCGTCATCGCGATTGATCGTGTGCCGGAGCGACTGGAGATGGCGCGCACCAAAGGCCGCGCGGAGACGATCAACTTCGACGAGCAGGACGTTTACGAAACCCTGATTGCCATGACCAAAGGCCGCGGCCCGGATCGGTGCATCGACGCCGTCGGATGCGAAGCGCATGAGACGGGCGGCATCGATGCCATCCTCGACAAGGTGAAGGCCACCGTGATGCTCGCGACGGACCGCGCTCACGTGATTCGCCAGGCGATTTACTGCTGCCGCAAAGCCGGGACAGTTTCCATTCCGGGAGTGTATGTCGGGATGATCGACAAGTTCCCGCTCGGCCAGGCGATGAACAAAGGTCTTAGCCTCAAGATGGGTCAGACGCACGTGCAGCGTTACACCCACCCGCTGCTCGAAAAGATCGAGGCGGGCGAGATCGATCCGTCGTTCGTCATCACACACAAGCGCCCGCTCGAAGAAGCGCCAGCGCTCTACAAGACCTTCCGCGACAAGGAAGATGGCTGCATCAAAGTCGTCTTAAAGCCGTAATCGCACCTGCGAAGCCACATCACCCAAAACCACTGATCTATATGCCTGGAAAACGCAAAGCCACGAGCAAACGAGAACTCATCGAGCCGAACAAAGGAGACAAACGCTTTGTTCGACGAAAAGCGGATGGAACCTTTGGGAAAACTGTCGCCGTCGGAAAGTCGCTGTCGGCAGACAGTCGCACCAAGGCCAAGAAAAAAGTGCCGAAGGGTCAAGGAGACCGCGGCGATACCAAGCGGTAACTACCGCAAAGCGGGGAGCGGCCCTTCTCTGTGCTCGATAACGCTGCCATCGCTGAGTTGCTGATCCGCGAGGCGGAGGGCGCAGAGGGACATCGTGAGAAAGCCTTCCGCCGTGCGGCGCATGAAGCATTCATGTGGCCGGATGAAGCCGCCGCAATGGTCGCGACAGGCCGGTCTCTCCAAGAATTGACGGGCATTGGACCGTCACTGGCCAAGCGCCTTCACGGCTGGATCGATTCTCTCCCAGCTTCCTTGGAGGTGCCCGCGATCCGACGGGAATTTCTCACCCTCGTCCAAGCCCGCGCTGTCTTGGCGAAAAATCCCGGCTGGTCGGCGCGGCTCAACGGCGATCTGCAAATGCACACGACGTGGAGTGACGGCGCCGGAACCGTCGCCGAGATGGCCACGGCGGCCATCGGACGCGGCTACAAATTCATCGGGATCACCGATCACACGCAGGGCTTGAAGATCGCCGGTGGCCTGGACGAGTCACGCCTGGAGCAACAAGGGTGCGAGATCGCCGCGCTCAACAAGCAACTGCGAAAGCAAAAGATCGAGTTCACCGTTCTTCGCTCCGCAGAGATGAATCTTTCACCCGAAGGTGAAGGTGACATGAGGCCCGCTGCGCTGCGAAAACTCGACCTCGTACTCGGCTGTTTTCATTCAAGTCTGCGTCGTAAGGAAGATCAAACGAGCCGCTATATTGCCGGGCTCCGAAATCCCGACATCCAAATTCTCGGCCACCCGCAGACCCGCGTCTACAATCGGCGTGAAGGACTGAATGCCGACTGGAGCAAGGTCTTCGCCGAAGCGGTGCGGCTGGACAAGGCGGTGGAGATCGACGGCTACACGGATCGGCAGGACTTGCGAGTCAGCCTGTTGAAAATCGCGCGCAAGGCCGGTGTCCGCATCTCGCTCGGCACCGATTCTCACCATCCGGATCAGCTCGCCTTTATGGAACTGAGCCTGGCTGCCGCGGCGCTCGCGAAGATTCCTGCTGAGCGGATCATTAACTTCATGTCGGTGCCCAACCTCAAGGAGTGGGCCGCGTCGGTGCGCGCTTCATCGCAACCCCGTCCAAGCGCCTCAAGGCGCGGGAACCACCCCGCCACGCGCCAAAGTCCATTCGATTCCTAACCGAACCCCACTCCATTACATTATGCCTGACGTCGGACTTTTCACCGCCACCGAACCCCTGTCAAACGACATGAAGGTCGTCATCAAATACAGCGTCGAGGTAAACGGACTGCCCGTCTATTCGGAGTCGTATGATGTCGATACACTCGCAAACGAACTCGAGCAGGACGAGGCCAAGGCAGTTGAAATCTGGTCACGTCGGATCAAGTGTGTCGTCGCGTGCCGGAAACGTGCGGGCTTCAGCTCGTGCGTCACGCGATGCCTCTCGGATGGACAAAGCTGTGAATGCGGCCACCGGGACTGCGAGCCCGTCTGAGGCCGGCGAATTCGCGACATGGGAGCGATCCGCATCGGCATCTCCGGATGGACTTATCCGCCGTGGCGCGGACGGTTCTACCCGAAAGGCTGGCCGCAGCACCGCGAACTCGAATACGCCTCACGCCAGGTAAGCTCGATTGAGATCAACGGCTCGTTCTATTCCCTCCAACGACCAGAGAGCTACGCCGCGTGGTATGATGCCTCGCCGGAAGGATTCGTCTTTTCCATCAAAGGGAGTCGCTTCATCACCCACATGAAGCGGCTGAAAGATGTGGAGACACCGCTGGCTAATTTCTTCGCCTCGGGCGTGCTCCGACTCGCGGAAAAACTCGGCCCGTTTCTTTGGCAACTCCCGCCCAGCTTTCGCTTCGATCCAGAGCGACTACGGAAGTTCTTCCACCTGCTGCCCCGCGATACGCGCGCAGCGGCAAGATTGGCGAGGAAGCACGATGAGCGTCTGCGTGGTCGCGCGTGGACGAAGACCGACTCCACGCGCCCGCTGCGCCACGCCATCGAGGTTCGGCATTCGTCCTTGAAACACCGGAATTTATCGTCCTGCTGCGGGAGCATGACATCGCCATGGTCGTGGCCGATACGGCCGGCAAATGGCCCCTGATCGAGGACGCGACGAGTGACTTCGTCTATGTGCGCCTCCACGGCGACGAGGAACTCTACGTCAGCGGTTACACTCCCGAAGCGCTGGGGATGTGGGGGCGCAAGGTCCGCGCTTGGGCGAAAGGAAAAACTCCCACCGGGGCGCGATTACTCGCAGGACGATCACCTGCAAACCCACGGGACGTCTTCGTCTACTTCGACAATGACGCCAAAGTGCATGCGCCTTTCGACGCCATGTCACTGGCCCACCAGCTTAGGCTGGGAACTGTTCCCGTAGGCGCAGCGGACTTTTCCAAGATCAAGAGAGGCCCCCGATCGGAGTGGCCGACACTCTCTCGTCGGTGGCGGGACCAAGCGGAGTCCGAGACTTAGAAGCTGTCGGCGTTTCCAACCGTTTATTTCGCCGCGAGTTTCTTTACCATCGCGAGATGGTGCTTCATCACCGGCACGGTTTTTTCGATGAACTTCTTCAAGTCCGCGTCTTTGACTTCCTTGTCGGCGGCTTCAAATTCCGCGATGTCCAGTTCGTGATCTTTCACCATGTCCTGCACGTAGGCTTGATCGAAAGCGGCGCCGGTCATCTTCGCCATCTTATCAATCTTTGCCTGGTGCTTCGCGCTGACTTTTTCCGGCACCGGAACCTTCAATTTTCCGGCGACCGCCTTCAAATCGTTGTTTGCTTTGCCGTGGTCTTTGACCATTTGGTTTCCAAAGTCCTTCACTTCCTGTTGCTGCGCATTTTTCGCCGCGATTTGCCCGAGCTCCACTTCAGTCATCCCCCCATCTGCCGCTTTTTTGATGAATGCTTCATCCGGATTGCCCTTTTCGGCGGTGAACGCAGCGGGAGCAAACGCGAGAAACGCTCCCGGGAGAGCGCACATTAGTATGTTTTTTATTTTCATGGGATCGTTGTTTTTATTGTTGAAAATAATAACGTCCGGTCACTTTTGCGCGGTCGCCTCAAATTTCGGGGCCAGGCCGGACAAATCGCACAGTTAATGCGCCGCGGCTTCGCTTTCGATGAGGCGCTTGAAAGTTTGCAGCGTTTCATCGAGCCGCTTCTCCAGCGAGGCTGGTTCCTGCCATCCGGCATCCGGCGTATATTTCATCTGAAAAGACACCTTGGTTTGACCGCCAGCTTGCTCCTCAAGAACGACGACGCCCGAATTCTCGGCTCCCGACGTGTTGCGCCAGGCGATCCGCCGCTCGGGAATCTGCAGGGTAAGTTCTGCCGTCGATTGATATTCCTGGCCGTCCCGTGTTCCTATCCAGCGAAAGCAGTTCCTTCCGAGCGACCGAACTTCGCTCAAGGCTGTCATGAAACGCGGGAAGTCTTCGACCCGTGTCCACTGATCGTAAACCAACGAGATCGGTGCATTGACGACGATGGATTTTTCGAAGACTTCCATTCAAAATGAAATCGGATGGACGCCGCGCCGCGGGCGGAAAACCTATACCCTCGTAAAGGGAGCCAAAGACGGATCCGTTGCCGACCAAGAAAAATCGTTTAGATTCGCGCCTGATTTTTGGCAACCGGGGGAGACCAATGCTACTATTCGTAATGGGCCTCATTTGTCTGTTCTTTGGGGTTTTGATCGGCTCGGCCGGCCTCGCGAACATCTTTAGCCAAACCGCGATCGGTGTCGTCCTGCTGGTGATTGGCGCCCTCGTTTGCTTTTATGGTCTGCTGGTCGACAACCGCGTGCGGCGGCAAGGCAAAAAAGAAGAATAGAGGCAACGTTTGCGCTTTATCCTCCGTCCAGAACCGGCGCCGCCTGACTTCCGCCTTTTATGTGCAATCGCTTTGTGCAATCAGGTCGAGAGGTGCGACCGGGACAATCCGCAATGGTCTTGATGCGTGGGCCGGGCGGCGAATTTGAGATTCCCTTTGACGAAGCGATTTTCGGTGGGCCGGCCCGCAGCGAGAGTCGCAG
>JAXDQV010000166.1:0-18347 GCA_034667645.1 Chthoniobacter sp. | reverse complement strand
ACGATCTCCGCGAGCGGGGAGCGATCGCCGTCCATGCTAAAGACCGATTCGGTGACCACCAACACCCGCGCGTCCGGTAAATTTCTTTTGGCCCAGCGCAAATGGCTTTCGAGCTTGCCCATGTGGTTGTGGGGAAAAATGCGCAGCGTCGCGCCGCAAAGCCGCGCGCCATCGATGAGCGATGCGTGCGCCAGCTTGTCGAGAATGACGACGTCAGAGCGCGAACAAAGCGCGCCGATCGTTCCGAGTGCAGTGGCGTAGCCGGTGGAAAAACTCAGCGCAGCTTCTGTCCGCTTGAATTCCGCGAGCTTGCGCTCCAGCTGTGCGTGCGGCCCCTGGGTGCCACAAATCAATCGTGACGACCCGCTGCCGACTCCAAACTCATCCAGTCCCTGCTTCGCGGCATCACGCAGAAAGCCGGCATTTGCGAGACCGAGGTAATCGTTCGACGAAAAGTTGACGATGGGTTTACCCCCCGTCGAGATGACCGGCTGCTGCGGAGAATCAATTTCGCGGAGGCGGCGAAAAAGGGAACGGGAGCGCAGTTCGGCGAGCTGCGCCTCAAGGGACCGCGGCATCTAATCGCGCGCGCCGATCCGCTCGCCGCTGCTCAATCCCCAAACCAGCAATGCATAGGAATCCCGCCAGACGGCGTCATTGTCGCCGAGCACAACAGAGATGACTTCCCGACTGCCGTTGCTGGCGCTCGAGATCAGGCAGTGTCCCGCCGCCTCGGTGTAGCCGGTTTTCATGCCGTTACAGAGCGCGAACGAACGTAAAACTTTGTTCGTGTTGTCGAATTTCCGCACCCGTCCGTCGGCATAATGGAACTGCAACTCCCGCAGGCAAACGATGGAGCGGATGGTGCGGTTTTGATAGGCGGCGAAGGCGATGCGGGACATGTCGCGCGCCGTGGAATACTGGCCGGGCGCAGGCAACCCGTTCGGATTGACGAAGTGCGAGTCGGTCGCCCCGAGCTCACCGGCCTTGCGGTTCATTTTTTCCGCAAAGGCGTCAACGCTTCCGGCGTTGTCGCGCGCAAGGCATCTGGCCACGTCGTTCGTGCTATGCACGAGTAGCACCTCCAGCAGATCGAGGCGCCGGTAGGTGTCGCCAGGCTGGATGTTGAGCTTTACTGGCTCCGCAAAGGTGTCTTCCACCTGTGCAGTAACCGACCGATCGAGGTTCCCGGCCTCGACGACGAGCAAAGCCGTCAGGAGTTTCTGTGTGCTCGCCGGCGGCCGATGTTGATCCGCGTTTTTTTCGTAAAGGATTTCACCGGTGCGTGCATCGATGACCATCACCGACGCCGCGCGCACAATCGGCACGCCGCCGGGTCCCGTTTTTGGCTCCGCGGGCTTCTGCTGCGCGGGGGCCGACGCCGCTTTTTTTTTCGGGGTCGATCCCTTTTTCGCCGTAGCGGCGGATGCGTCGAAACAGAGCGCGACCGTGCAAAGTAACCCGAGGAAGAGACGAAATCGGCGCATCACGGGCGCTACTAAAAGGAAAGCTGGCGGTTGCGCAAGCCCAAGGCGGAAGTTTCCAGACGAACTAGCGCCGGATCGCGCCGGCGCATTCGCATCAATTCGCGCTCGCGGGCTCAGCGTGCTCCGGCACGTTGAACGTCAGCTTGGTCTCCTCGGCGCTCACGTTCACGACATCGCGTTCCTTGATGTGGCCGCGCAACAGCTCCTCGGCAAGCGGATCCTCGAGATAACGCTCGACGGCGCGGCGCATCGGCCGTGCGCCGTAGCTTGGATCGTAGCCTTTCTCGATCAGGAACTCGTGCGCTTTTTGATCGAGTAGAATGTCGATGTTTTTGGCTTTCACCCGCTTGATGACTTTCGCCACTTCGAGGTCCACGATTTTCAGCAGGTCGGGCTTGGTGAGAGTGTGGAAAACGATCAGGTCGTCCAGCCGGTTGATGAACTCCGGTTTGAAAACCTTTTTTGCTTCGTCGAGCACTTTGTCCCGCATCACATCGTAATCGCCCTCGTCTTTCGACGCCGCGCCAAAGCCCATCGTCGTCTGCCGCTTGATCAAATCCGCGCCGGCATTTGACGTCATGATGATGATCGTATTGCGAAAATCGACCTTGCGACCGAGGGAGTCGGTGACTTTGCCCTCCTCGAGGATTTGCAAAAGCAGGTGCATGACGTCGGGGTGCGCCTTCTCCACTTCGTCGAAAAGCACCACTGAATAGGGCCGGCGGCGCACCGCTTCGCTGAGCTGTCCGCCTTCCTCGTAGCCGACGTATCCGGGCGGCGAGCCGATCAGGCGCGAAGCCGTGAATTTTTCCATGTATTCCGACATGTCGATCTGGATCAGCGCGTCGCGGTCGCCAAACATGAACTCCGCGAGGGTCTGCGCCAGGAACGTTTTGCCGACGCCGGTCGGGCCGAGAAAAATGAACGAGCCGATCGGCCGACGCGGGTCCTTCAAGTCGGCGCGTGAGCGCCGCAACGCCTTGCTGATCGCCAGCACCGCTTCGTCCTGGCCAATGACTTTGCCGCGCAGCTCGCCTTCCATCGCGAGCAGTTTCTGCGTCTCTTTTTGCTCCATCCGGTTCAGCGGCACGCCCGTCCATTTCGACACGATGTGCATCATGTCCTCATCGGTGACGACGACCTCCTTCTCCTCACGCTGTTCGCGCCATTCGGTGAGGATGCGCTCGAGCTGGTCTTTCGTTTGTTTCTCGGTGTCGCGCAATGAAGCCGCTTTTTCAAAATCCTGCGCTTTGATTGCGCCTTCTTTTTCCGCGCGAATGGTTTCGATCTGCTCCTCGATTTGCTTCACGTCCGGGGGGCGGGTCATCGCGCCGATCCGGGCTCGTGCGCCCGCCTCGTCCATCACGTCGATCGCCTTGTCAGGAAGAAAACGGCCCGTCAAATAGCGGTCGGAAAGTCTCACGGCTGCCTCCAAGGCCTGATCGGTGAACTTCGCCTTGTGGTGCGCTTCGTATTTCGTCTTCAGGCCTTTGAGAATCTGCACGGCCTCGTCAACGCTCGGCGCTTCGACTTTCACGCTCTGGAACCGGCGTTCGAGCGCCGCATCCTTTTCGATATATTTGCGATATTCGTTGAGCGTGGTGGCGCCCACGCACTGCAACTCACCGCGGCTGAGCGCCGGCTTGATGATGTTGCTGGCATCCATCGCGCCTTCCGCGCTGCCCGCCCCGACGATTGTATGCAGCTCATCGATGAAAAGGATCACGTTTTTGCTGCGGCGGATTTCATCCATCACCGCTTTGATCCGCTCCTCGAACTGACCACGGTATTTCGTCCCGGCAACCATCAGCGCGAGGTCGAGCGTGATCACTTTTTTATCGTGCAAAATTTCCGGCACATCGCCGGACGCAATCTCCTGCGCGAGCCCTTCGACAATCGCCGTTTTGCCCACGCCGGCCTCGCCGAGCAGGACCGGGTTGTTTTTCGTGCGACGGCAGAGCACCTGAATCACGCGCTCGATTTCGTTTTTGCGGCCGATCACGGGATCGAGTTCACCTTTGCGCGCCAGTTCCGTCAGATCGCGGCCAAACGCCCGCAGCGCCGGCGTCTTCACGTCCTTCGATTGCTTGCCTTCGGAAGAACTGCCGCCTTCCTGTTCGCTTTCGGGTGGCGTGAAATTCGGGTCCAGCTCCTTCAGAATCTCGTTGCGGGTGCGCTCGATATCGATCTCGAGGTTCTTCAACACGCGCGCTGCCACGCCTTCGCCCTCGCGCAGCAATCCGAGCAGGATGTGCTCCGTGCCGACATACGAATGGTTGAGCGATTTCGCTTCCTTGCCGGCGAGCGCGAGCACTTTTTTTACGCGCGGAGTGTAGGGGATGTTCCCGACCATCTTTGTTTCCGGCCCGCTGCCGACCTGCTTCTCGACTTCCATGCGCACCGTCTCGAGATCGAGCCCCATTTTTTGCAAAACGTTCACGGCCACGCCCTGGCCGAGCTTGATGAGCCCAAGCAAAAGATGCTCGGTCCCCACATAATTGTGATTGAACCGGTCGGCTTCTTTGCGCGCGAGCGCGAGCACTTGTTGAGCTCGAGGAGTGAAGTTATTCATCATTTTGTTCCGCGTGCCCGTTGTCGGCTGGCGTCGTAATGGCCGGCTTCGGGAACGACTTCAATTTGTCACGGATAATCTCGGCGCGCAACGAATCGCGCTCTTCCGCCGCGAGTTTTTGCTGCGAGCTTTTCTGCAAATGCGCGGGCTGTGTTTCCATAAACAGCTCGTCAATCGGCACGCGGTTTTCTTCCGGAAAAAATCCGAGGTCCACTCCGAGCTTCAGGAATGAAAGCAGGTTGAGTGCCTCCTTCGACGTCATGGAATACGCGTGGCTCAGCACTCCGTAGCCGCGGCCGATTTGGTCCAGGAGCGTTCCGAGTTTTTTTTGCAGCAGGAGTTGACGCGCGTTCTGCTCGTGCTCGATGATTTTTTCGATCACCTGATTCAGGCGCGCGATAATCTCATCCTCTCGTTCGCCGAGCGTCGTCTGGTTCGAGACTTGGAATAAATTCCCCATCGCCTCCGTGCCTTCGCCATAAAGTCCGCGCACCGCCAGGCCAACTTTGTTTACAGCCTGGATGACCTGATTTATCTGCTCGCTGAGCACGAGCGCCGGCAGATGCAGCATCGCGGAGCCGCGCATGCCGGTGCCGACGTTGGTCGGGCAGGCGGTGAGAAAACCAAGCTTCGGCTCGAAAGCGTAGTCGAGCATTTGATCGAGAGCGCTGTCGGCTTTGTCGATCAGCTTGAAAACGTTTTTCAACTGCAAGCCGGAGCGCAACGCCTGCATCCGAAGATGATCTTCTTCGTTGATCATGATGCTCAACGTCTGCTTGCGATTCATCACGACCGCGCTTCCGATGCCCTTGGCGGCCTGCTCGCGGCTGATGAGATGGCGCTCGACGAGCACCTGTTTTTCGAGCGCGGTGAGATCCTGCAGATATTCCGAAAATGCGTCCTGCATCTCGGGCAATTCTTCGACGCGCGGTTTGATGTGCTCGAGAATCTGCAGGCGTTCGGCCTTTTTCGCCCAGCCCGGAAACGAATGATCGCGCAAATTTCGGGCCAGCCGGACGCGGGAACTGACGACGATCTGATGATGCGGGCCATCGCCGCGGAGCCATTCGCCGGAACTGGAGAAGAGGTTGGCGAACTTCATGCCGAGGCTCCGGATTGCGCTTCAATCTGCTTGATCTGGTCGCGGATCTCCGCGGCGCTCTCGTAGTTCTCCTCCGCCACCGCCCGATCCAAGTTCTGCTGCAGCGTTTTCATTTCCGCGTCGCGCTGCAGCGCCTTCGCCAACCGCGCCGGGACTTTGCCCACATGCGAAGTCCCTTTGTGCATTGCTTTCAAAAGGGACGAGAGCCCCTCGGCGAAAGTCTCATAGCAGTGCGCGCAGCCGAGCCGGCCCGTCTTCTTGAAATCGCCCTGGCTAAAGCCGCAAACCGGACATTTTTCGGAGGCGCCGCCTTTCTCGATTTCCTGCGACGCGCCGAGGCCGAACAAGGCATCAGTGAGCGCAAAGCTCGTCGGGTCGGTGACACCCTTCTCTTTCGAACAACGTTCGCAAAGATTCACCTTCCGCATTTTTCCATCGACGATCTCAGTGAGGAAAACCGTGGCGGGGTTGGTTTTGCAAACGTCGCAATTCATAAAGTCGTCCTCGTCTTCCTCTTGATCGCCGGCTTCCTGATCCCGAAACCGACGTGAAGAGGAAGCGGGGGATCGCTACTCATAAACTGGAGTGCCCGTGGCTTGTGTCAACTCGCGGAACCGTTTGATGAAGCGCGCAGTCACCGCACCCGGTTTTCCATCGCCGATCAAGCGCCGATCAAGCTTCACCGCCGGGATGATTTCCGCCGCCGTGCCGGTGAGGAAACATTCGTCAGCCGTGTAGATGTCGTAGCGGGTCAGTTCGGGCTCGCTCACTTTGATCCCGAACTCTGCCGCAATCTCGAACACGGCGTCGCGCGTGATTCCCCGCAAAGCACCCGCGCTGATCGGCGGAGTTTTCAGTTCGCCGCGCCTGAGGATGAAAATGTTATCGCCCGTGCATTCGGCTACGTAGCCCTGCTCGTTGAGCATCAGCCCCTCGCCTGCGCCCGCCTGGTTGGCTTCGATTTTCGCGAGGATGTTGTTGAGGTAGTTGAGCGACTTGATGGCGGGGCTGAAGGCGGCGGGCGACACCCGCCGGGTGGCGCAGGTGATCACCTCCAGGCCGCGCTGATATTGCTCCTCCGGGTAAAGCGCGATGGTCGCCGCGATGATGATGATTCCTGCGCGCGGACATTTGTCCGGGCTGAGACCAAGGTTTCCTTTGCCGCGGGTCACGAGGAGCCGCACGTAGCCGTCGCGCAAGTCGTTGGCGCGAATCGTTTCGAGAAGCGCAGCCGTCATCTCCTCGATGGTGATCGGGATGTTTAAACAAATTGCCTGCGCCGAGTCCCAGAGTCGCTCCAGGTGCGCCTCGAGCCGGAACACACGACCGTTGTAAAAACGGATGCCCTCGAAGACGCCATCTCCGTAGAGCAGGCCGTGATCGAACACGGACACTTTCGCGTCGGCTTCGGCGTAAAAAGCGCCGTCGATGTAGATTTTCATTCGGGCGCACCGAGAAAATCAGGAAAGCAAAACGCCGGAAAGCGTTTTGTCCTCTCAATCCACCCGCAGCGTTTTCGGATAAACTCCCTTTTCGACCAACTGCCTCAGCGTCGTCGTCGCCTGTTCGCGATCTTCCTTGTAGGTCACGCCAAACCATTGCTCGCTCGTCTTCAAAATCCGGCAGCGAACTTCCCCTTTTTTAATCAACCCATCCACAACGGTCGGGATGAAAAACTCGGACTTGAGCTCGTGAATGTGGCTGCGCAAGAACTCGCGGAATTGCACGTCGAGATGCGCAAACAGCGAGCAGTCGAAGCCCCACATGTTCATCGACGCCGTCGCTTCTCTCGGCAGGACGATGTCCTGTCCGCTCGAACCAAGCGAGCGGGCGCCCTCGCCCGTGGACTCAATCTTCGTGTGTTCGGTGACATCGATCAGGTCGCCGTTTTCATCGCTGCGGCAAATCCCGCGCGAGACGGTGCCGTGCGCCGACAACGTTTTCGCCAGCTCGAACCCGACGAGCGCGTATTCATCCAGTTTTCGCGCGGCGAGAAAATCGTGGAGCACGCGAAAAGAACTCGGGCCGTAAAAATCGTCGGCGTTGATCACTCCGAACGGGCCGGCGATCTCCGCGCGCGCCGCCCAGATCGCATGCGCGGTTCCCCACGGTTTTTCACGACCCGGCGGCGGCGCAAAATCTCCGGGCAGATCGTTGAGTCTTTGAAACGCGAAGACGATCTCAGCGCGATCACCGACGGTTTTGGCGAAATGCTCACGCAGCGGCTGTTCGAGTGCTGGTGTTGTCACGATGACAATTTTTCCAAAGCCGGCGCGCACCGCGTCGAAGATCGAGTAATCAATGATCACCTCACCCGCCGGGCCAATCGGCTCGATTTGCTTGTAACCGCCGTAGCGGCTGCCGATTCCTGCGGCGAGAATAAGGAGCGAAGGATTTTGCATTCGCTAAAACCCGCTCGGATTCTGTGACTGCCAGCGCCACGTGTCGGCGCACATTTCATCGATCCCCCGCTCGGCCCTCCAGCCAAGTTCACGCTCCGCCTTTTCCGGATGCGCATAGCACGCGGCGATGTCGCCTGGTCGACGCGCCACAATTTTGTGCTGAATCTTTTTCCCCGATGCCTTTTCAAAGGCCGCGATCATCTCGAGAACGCTATAGCCGCGACCGGTGCCGAGATTGTAAGTCACGACGCCGGGACTGGATCGCAGTTTTTCCAGTGCGCGCACGTGACCGAGCGCGAGATCGACCACGTGGATGTAGTCGCGGACGCCCGTGCCATCAGGTGTAGGGTAATCGTTTCCGTAAACTGAAAGCTCGGGCAGTTTTCCGACCGCGACCTGCGCCACGAATGGCATCAGGTTATTCGGCAGCCCGTTTGGATCCTCGCCAAGGCGCCCGCTGGCATGCGCGCCGACTGGATTGAAATAGCGCAGCAGCGCGATACTCCACGTCGGGTCTGCGGCCTGAACATCGTGGAGGACTTGTTCGAGCATCAGCTTCGTGCGGCCGTAGGGATTCGTCGCGGAGAGTGGAAAATCTTCCAGAATCGGCACCGTGTGCGGATCGCCGTAAACCGTCGCCGAGGAACTGAAGACGAGATTCCGGCAGCCTGCTTCCGCCATCACCTCGCACAAATTGAACGTGCCGGTGAGATTATTTTGATAATAACGCAGCGGGATTCGCACCGATTCCCCGACCGCCTTGAGCCCGGCAAAATGGATCACCGCGTCGATCTTCGCGTTGTTAAACGCCTGCTCCAGCGCCGCACGTTCCAGTAAATCCACCCGATGAAATTCCACCGCGCGCCCAGCGATTTCCTGCACGCGGCGCAAGGATTCTTCCTTGCTGTTGCTGAGATTGTCGAGGACGAGAACGTCATGTCCGGCCTCGAGCAGCGCGATACAAGTGTGGCTGCCAATGTAGCCGGCGCCGCCCGTGACGAGGATTCGCATCAGCTGCATTAGTCACTCCATCCGCGCTTTTTTGACAAGACATCGCTGCGAATCCAAATCGATGTTTTCGATTGAGCCAAAACTCTTGACGCGTCGTTATTGAGACCTATTCTCACCCCGCCATGCAAAGCGTTTCAGGTGCAGAAACTCTCATCCTCGAAGGAAATCCCCGCCGCGCCTGGCCGAAATGGGCGAATGTTTCGATCGCGTTCGCGGCTTTGCTCGTCGTGGCGATCCTCATCTGGCAGGCCGTCATGGCCCATGGAGTGCCTGATCCGACGCAGCCGCAGGAGAGCTTCAGCTCCGCGTTTTTAAGCATCGCCGTGCTCGTCTTCCGCGAAGGCCTAGAGTGCATTCTCGTTCTCTCCGCGATCATGGCGAGCATGATCGGGCGCGAAAGCGCGCATCGTCGCCCCGTCATCGCCGGAGCGGGTGTTGGTTTTGGGGCGACCGTGATCACTTGGTTCGTTGCAGTCGGCATTCTTTCCAGCCTTACCGAAAGCGTCTCGGCTTTGAATCTACAGGCAGCGACGGGCCTGCTGGCCGTGGTGGTGCTGCTCGTGGTGATGAACTGGTTTTTCCACAAGGTTTATTGGGGTGGCTGGATCTGCCTGCACAACCGGCAGAAAAAGAAGCTGCTTCAGGACGCTGGCCAGCAGCTCATCACCACGCGGCGGCTCGTCCTCGGCTTGCTTCTGCTCGGCTTCACCTCGTTTTATCGCGAGGGATTCGAGGTCGTTCTTTTCCTTCAAAGCTATCGGTTGAAACTCGGCGAAAACGTCGTGCTGCTCGGGGCGCTTTTCGGCGCGGTGCTCACGGGCATCGTGGCCATCCTGACTTTTGTCGCGCATCGCCGCCTGCCGTATCGTCGGATGCTCGTTCTCACGGGGATCATGCTCGGGGCCGTCCTGCTCGTGATGGTCGGGGAACAGGCGCAGGAGATGCAGCTCGCACACTGGATTCCGACGACAACGCTGCCGATTCTCGAAAAATTCGTGCCGGGTTGGGCCGGGCTTTGGTTCGGCTTTTCGCCCACGATCGAGACGCTCGCCGCACAAGCGGTGGCGGCGGCGCTGGTTATCGGTTGCTACTTTGCCGCGCGTCGCAGCTTCAAAACGCCCGCGCCGAACTGTATCGCGAAAGTCGGGACGGATTGCACTTCCTGCGAATGATCCGGCGTCCGGGCGCGGTCTAGGCGGGACGGCTTCTCGGGAATTCCGGTGCGCCGTTCGCGGCGCGATACTCGATTCGATTGCATGGCGATTGCGTCGATCAATCCTGCCACCGGTGAAACGCTGCGCACGTTCCCGGCGCTCGATGACGCGCAGATCGAGCGGGCGCTTCAGTTCGCGATGACCGCCTTTGCCACGCATCGAAAGACCCCGTTTTCAGAGCGGCGCGAAAAGATGCACCGCGCGGCGGACATCCTCGAGAGCGAAGCCGAAACATTCGCGCGCGTCATGGCGCTTGAGATGGGAAAACCGATTCGCGCCGGTCGTGAGGAAGTGCGCAAGTGCGCCGTCGGCTGCCGATATTATGCTGACAACGCCGAAAGATTTCTCATCGACGAGCCCATCGAAACGGAAGCCATTCGCAGCTTCGTGCGGATTCAGCCGCTGGGACCAGTGCTGGCCATCATGCCGTGGAATTTTCCGTTCTGGCAGGTGGTTCGGTTTGCCGCGCCCGCGCTTATGGCGGGAAACGTCGGCCTGCTCAAACACGCGTCAAATGTGCCGCAATGCGCGCTCGCACTGGAGGATATTTTTCGGCGGGCGGGATTCCGGGAAGGTGTTTTCCAGACGCTGCTTATCGGCTCCGAAAAGGTGGAAAGCGTGTTGAGCGATGCACGTGTCGTTGCCGTGACGTTAACCGGGAGCGAAACAGCTGGCCTCCGTGTCGCGAGTGTAGCTGGGAGGTTGATCAAGAAAACGGTGCTCGAACTCGGAGGCAGTGATCCCTTTATCGTCATGCCCAGCGCAAATGTCGCGCTGGCCGCCGCGACCGCGGCTAAAGCGCGCACCGTGAACAGCGGCCAATCCTGTATCGCCGCAAAGCGGTTCATCATTCACGAAGCAATTCATGATGAATTCGCCTCGTTGTTTGTGCAGGCCATGAGTTCGCTGCGAATGGGTGATCCGCTTGCCGAGGAGACAGACATCGGCCCGCTCGCGACCACGGAGATCCTGAGCGACCTCGAAGAGCAGATTCGCCAGACGGTCGCCGCCGGCGCGCGAGTGCTGCTGGGCGGGACGCGTGACCCGAGGCGTGGCAATTTTTACCCACCAACGATCCTCGCGGACGTTCCGGAAAACTCACCAGGTTACCGCGAGGAGCTGTTTGGACCGGTCGCGCTTCTCTTCCGCGCGGCGGATTTGGAAAGCGCTCTCACGCTCGCGAATGACGTCCGCTTTGGCTTGGGCGCCAGTGCATGGACGAACGACGAAACGGAGGCTGCGATTTTCATGGAAGAACTCGAAGCCGGCCTGGTTTTTATCAATGCGATGGTGGCCTCTGATCCGCGGCTTCCCTTCGGCGGCATCAAACAATCCGGCTATGGCCGCGAACTGGGCCCGCTCGGGATTCGCGAGTTCGTGAATTTCAAAACCGTCTCAGTCGGGCGCGCCTTTCACCCCTGAATCCACAGGGGAGTAACTGCCGGAAGCTGCGTGCGAAACAAGCTGTTGCAATCTCCGCGCGTTAAGGCATGTTCTGCGGCTTGGGTTGAATTGTTCGTCATTCGCAGCGTGGTAAATCGTCAGGTGAGTTTGCTCATTGGTGATTTGAAACCCGGTTCTCGGGAACGGCTCAGAAAGCTCGCCAATCACTTCTCAAACTTAATAACACATATGAAACTATACATTGGAAATCTCTCCTTTGAGACCACTGAAAACGACGTCGAAGATCTCTTCGGCCAGCACGGTGCGGTGACCGACACCGTCGTCATGCAGGACAAAATGACCGGCCGCTCGCGCGGTTTCGGCTTTGTCACCATGAGCACAGCCACTGAAGGACAGGCTGCCATCGAAGCACTCAACGGCAAGCAATTCGCCGGACGTGCTCTCACGGTCAATGAAGCTCGCCCGCGCGAAGATCGCCCGGCCCGTTCGTTCGCCGGCAACAACCGCCGTTAATTCGAAAAACTTAAACAGCGAGGCTCGGACATCCCGGGCCTCGCTTTTTCTTCCCCCAACTCCAGACTTAATGATTCAAGAAAAAGCGATTGAGACCGAAGGCAAGATCATGGCGGTGCTGGCCGGCACCATGTTCAAGGTTCAGCTTGGCAATGGACACGAGGTCTTGGCCCATATCTCGGGCAAAATGCGGAAGCGTTTCATTCGTCTGGCCAATGGCGATCGCGTGAAGCTGGAGATGTCTCCCTACGATCTCTCCAAGGCGCGCATTGTTTACCGCCTGGGTTAAACTCCTCAAAACTCTAGCGCGCGCGACTGTAAACTTGCGTCAGCTTCATTAGGTTCAGTCAAAGTCACCCGTTGGGTGGCTTTTTTGCGTTTGGGCGCTTTCGAACCTAGCCCAACTTCCCTGTTGAAACGAAAACAGCCGGACCCTTTCGAGCCCGGCTGTTGTTAAGTTCCAGTTTGTCGTTTTGGACTTTAGTAGTCCATTCCGCCCATGCCGCCCATGCCACCGCCGCCCGGAGGCATCGCCGGACCTTTATCCTTCTCAGGAAGTTCCGTCACGACGGCTTCGGTGGTGAGGAGCAGGCCGGAGATCGACGCGGCGTTTTGCAACGCACTGCGAGTCACTTTGGTCGGGTCAACCACGCCGGCTTTAATGAGGTCCACGTATTCGCCAGTGGCGACATTGTAACCTTCAGCGCCTTTGCGTTTCTTGACTTCCTGCACGATGAGCGCGCCTTCCTGGCCCGCGTTGTCGGCGAGCTGGCGGAGCGGAGCTTCGATGGCGCGGCGCACGATCGCGAGACCGATTGCTTCGTCACCTTCGAGGGTTAGGCCATCGAGCGCTTTCTGCGCACGGATCAAAGCGACACCGCCGCCGGGGACGATACCTTCTTCGACTGCCGCACGAGTCGCGTGCAATGCGTCTTCGACACGAGCTTTCTTTTCTTTCATCTCGGTCTCAGTCGCAGCGCCGACATTAATAACGGCGACACCGCCGGCGAGCTTGGCGAGGCGCTCCTGGAGCTTCTCGCGGTCGTAATCGCTGGTGGTTTCTTCGATCTGACGGCGGATCTGGCCGACGCGGCCCTGGATGTCCGAGCCTTTGCCTTCGCCTTCGACGATGGTCGTATTTTCCTTGTCGATGGTGATGTGCTTGGCCTTGCCGAGGTCTTCGAGCGTGATGTTCTCAAGCTTGATGCCGAGGTCTTCGGTGAAGCATTTGCCACCGGTGAGGACGGCAATGTCTTCGAGCATGGCTTTGCGCCGATCGCCGAAGCCGGGAGCCTTGACGGCTGCGACCTGGAGAGTGCCACGAAGTTTGTTCACGACGAGTGTCGCGAGCGCTTCGCCTTCGACATCTTCCGCGATGATGAGCAACGGACGACCGCCTTTGGCGACCTTCTCGAGGATCGGCAGCATGTCTTTCAAGCTGCTGATTTTCTTCTCGTGAATGAGCACGTAAGCGTTCTCGAGGCTGACTTCCATCGCTTCCGCATTGGTCACGAAGTAAGGAGACAGATAGCCTTTGTCGAACTGCATACCTTCGACAACGTCGAGGCTGGTTTCGATCGACTTGGCTTCTTCCACCGTGATGGTTCCGTCCTTGCCGACTTTGTCCATCGCGTCAGCGATGATTTCGCCGATGGTCACGTCCCAGTTGGCGGAAACGGTGGCGACTTGCGCGATTTCGGTCCGGTCTTTGACCTTCTTCGAAATGCGAGCGAGCTCGGTCACTACGGCTTCAACAGCCTTGTTGATACCCCGCTGAAGCGACGTAGGATTCGCACCCGCGGTCACGTTCTTGAGACCTTCTTTGTAGATGGCTTCAGCAAGCACGGTCGCAGTGGTGGTGCCATCGCCAGCGATGTCGCTGGTCTTGCTCGCAACTTCGCGAACAAGCTGGGCGCCCATGTTTTCGTAAGGATCTTCGAGCTCGATTTCCTTGGCCACGGTCACACCGTCTTTGGTGATCGTCGGGCTGCCGAATTTCTTGTCAAGGATGACGTTGCGTCCGCTGGGTCCAAGCGTAGCTTTGACCGCGCGTGCGAGTTTTTCGACGCCGCGAAGCAATGCATGCCGCGCGTTTTCGTCGAATTGGAGTTGTTTAGCTGCCATATAGTTTAAGTAGTTAGTCTGGTTAGTTGTGAGGTAACTTAGCCGAGGATGCCGAGGATGTCGTCCTCGCGCATGATCAGGTAGTTATCGCCGTCGATTTTGATTTCGGTGCCGCCGTATTTGCTGATGAGCACCTTGTCACCTTTCTTCACGGTGAATTCGATTTTCTTGCCGCTGTCGTCGAGTTTCCCCGTGCCGAGCGCTACGACTTCGCCTTCCTGCGGCTTCTCTTTCGCCGTGTCAGGAATGATGATGCCGCCTTTTTTTACTTCTTTCTCTTCGAGCGGTTTCACGAGAACCCGGTCGCTGAGAGGTCTGATGTTAGCTGCCATGATAGGTAGTTAGTTTCCTCCGATTTTGTTTTGTTGTGGTTTCGCGAGACGCCGAGGCCGCGCTGATCGCCAGCACAGTCCGGTCAGTCCCGTAAAGTGTTGCTTACTTTTTCTTGTCCTCGTCGACGACTTCGAACTCTGCATCGACCACGTCTCCATCCTTGCTCTTCGAACCGCCAGGTTCAGCACCGGGAGCTGCTGCCCCTTCGGGGCCGGGGCCCGCGCCGGCAGCTTGAGCATTCGCCGCGGCTTGCTTGTAAAGTTCTTCACTGACGCTCTGGAACTTATTCTGCAGTTCGTCGTAAGCCTTCTTGATCGCGTCGGTGTCTTCGCCCTTCAGCGCTTCCCGCACGGAAGCGATGGCTTCCTCTATTGGCTTCTTCTTATCGTCAGGAACCTTCTCTCCCAGCTCTTTAAGTTGCTTTTCACTTTGATAAGCGAGGCTGTCGGCGTTGTTGCGGATTTCGATGTTCTCCTTGGCCTTCTTGTCTTCGTCCGCATGAAGTTCGGCTTCACGCTGCATCTTCTCCACTTCCTCCTTACTCAAACCGCTGGATCCAGTGATCGAGATCTTTTGTTCCTTTCCGGTGCCGAGGTCCTTGGCCGAGACGTGGAGAATGCCGTTGGCGTCGATATCGAAAGTAACTTCGATCTGCGGTGTTCCGCGTGGAGCCGGCGGAATACCATCAAGGTGGAAGGTGCCGAGATTCTTGTTGTCGCGTGAGAGTGGACGCTCGCCTTGCAGCACTTTGATTTCCACGCCGGGCTGATTGTCGCTATAGGTGGAAAAAATCTGGGACTTGCGAGTAGGAATCGTTGTGTTCCGCGGAATCATCGGGGTCGCAACGCCTCCCGCCGTTTCGATGGCGAGAGTCAAAGGCGTCACGTCCAGCAAGAGCACGTCTTTCACGTCGCCCTTCAAGACACCGCCTTGAATAGCCGCCCCGATCGCAACGACCTCATCGGGATTCACGCCTTTGTGCGGCTCTTTCCCGACCAGCTTGCGTGCGGTATCGATCACGCGCGGCATACGGGTCATGCCGCCAACCAGCACGAGTTCGTTGACATCGCGTTCGCTGAGACCGGCGTCTTTCAAACAAGCTTTCACTGGACCGATCGTGCGCCCGAACAAGCCATCGGTCAGTTGTTCCAATTTCGAGCGAGTTACCTTTTTCTGAATGTGCTTCGGCCCGCTCGCATCAGCCGTGACGAAAGGGAGGTTGATCTCGTATTCCTGTGAACTCGAGAGGGCAATCTTCGCCTTTTCGGCTTCCTCCTTGATGCGCTGCACTGCGTCCGGCTGCTTGCTGAGGTCGATGCCGCTCTCTGACTTAAACTCGCTCATGATCCAATCCATGATCTTCGCGTCCCAATCGTCGCCGCCGAGGTGAGTGTCACCATTGGTTGCCTTTACCTCGAAGACGCCATCGCCGATCTCCAGCACCGAAATATCAAAGGTGCCGCCACCCAGGTCATAGACCGCGATCTTCTCGTCGGATTTCTTGTCAAGGCCGTAAGCGAGCGACGCCGCGGTCGGCTCATTCACGATGCGCAGCACTTCCAAGCCAGCGATCTTCCCGGCGTCTTTCGTCGCGTTGCGCTGCGAGTCATTAAAGTAAGCCGGGACCGTGATGACCGCTTGCGTGATTTTTTCGCCAAGCTTGGCCTCTGCATCCGATTTCAGCTTCGCGAGAATCATGGCTGAAATCTCAGGCGGAGAAAAAGTCTTCTTGTCGCTGCCCACCTGCACTTGCACGTGCGCGTCACCGTTTGCCGCCTTTACGATTTTGTAGGGCACCCGGTGTTCTTCTTCGTGAACTTCGTCGAATTTCCGGCCCATGAACCGCTTCACGGAAAAAATCGTGTTCTCCGGATTTGTGACCGCCTGCCGCTTCGCCGCTTGACCGACCAGCCGCTCGCCGTTCTTGCTGAAAGCAACTACCGAAGGAGTAGTGCGCGCTCCCTCGGAGTTTTCCAGCACGACGGCCTCGCCCCCTTCCATAACCGCCATGCATGAGTTTGTCGTTCCTAAGTCGATTCCTAAAATTTTAGCCATTTTACGATGCTAGATGTTGATTCTGCTCTGACCCTTCAGCAAGGTCGGTGCCGTAGCGGCTCTTGCGACGTAACGTCAAGTTAAACAAACTGTTACATCGTATCAAAAGCCAACTGTTTTGCGTCACAATGCCGCCGTGGCTTCCGAAGTGTGACAGAAAACGCGCCGAGTTGTCGCAGTTCCAAAGGAGAGCCGCTGTCTCCTTCCCCGAGCGCGCCCCGGTCATCAGCGATGGTCTGTAGTTCGCCTTGCAGTGCAGAGCAAATCAACGCAACCTTTTCGACTACGCAAAAGTCGGATGGGTGGCAGAGTGGTCGATCGCGCACGCCTGGAAAGCGTGTTTACCGCAAGGTAACGAGGGTTCGAATCCCTCCCCATCCGCCATTTTGTGTTGCTGTGAGGTCACGATGCAGCCAAAAGGGTGTCAGGTCATTCACCGCATTCCCCATGAAAAAAATGTCGTTTCGCTCCGGTCTTTTCGCCACTTTTACCGCGTTCCTGATGCCGCTTGCAGGCTGGGCGCAAGGGCCCGCTGAGCAGCCCCAGCCCAGCCCGGGCCGGGACCGGCCACGGGGCGGACCGCGCGAAGGAACTCCAGTGGGCAAACAAATGGAGGCCGTGCAATCGAGTTTCCGGAAACTAAACCGGCAGTATGCAGATCCGGCGCAGAAAGCCTCTTCGATGGAACTCATCGCGACGATGCAGAAAGGCGTGGAAACAGCCAAAACCTTGATGCCGTCCAAGGCGGAAAAGCTCAACGGCGAGGAAAAGAAAAAATACCTCGATACTTTTCACAAAGACCTGGATGAACTCGCCCAAGTGCTCGTGGCCCTCAAAGACGACATGGAAGCTGGCGATAACGCGAAGACGAAAGCCGACCTCGATAAAATCGGGCAAATGAAGAATACCAGTCACAAGGAACTCGGCGTAGGCGGCGGAGGCGGGCCGCGTGGACAGGGCGGGCCGGGAGGCCCCGGCGGACGCGGGCCGCGCGATGAGAGCGGAGGCGCATCCCCCGCTCCCTCCGCTTCGCCACACATTTCTCCTGCGTTGTAAACGCGTGTGCGTTCGGACGGTGGCGTTTGTTTTACTTTTGCTAAACGCCTGCGCGGTCCGCGCTGAACCGTCGGGCCGGCTCCTCGAGAGCGCTTCGCTCGCGCAAGAAGTCCGCGCCATTTTCGAGGCGAAATGCGTGGACTGCCATGGCGCTGAACTGACGCACCCGAAAGGAGAATTCGGCTACGTGCTCGACCTCGCGCGCGTCGCGGCGAATCGGGATTACGTCGACCCGGGGAACCCGGACAACTCCGATCTGTATCTGATGGTCGAAGACGAGGAAATGCCCGGGCCGAAAGCGAGCGTTCCGCCATTGACGCCAGATGAAAAAGAGACGGTGAGGCGCTGGATCGAACTCGGCGCGCCGCCGCCCGATGCTGCGGCCGGCACCTTGCCGGCATCGGCGGCGACGTCGCCACCTCCGGTGCGAAAGCTCTCGGTGACCGAGCGAATCGTGCGGGCGATCGGCCAGTTTCATCCGCCCTCATCACACTTTCCGATTGCGCTTCTCATCGCCGCGTTTCCAGCGGAAATCATGTGGAAACGAACACGCAAGCCATCTTGGAAAGCGACCGTGCGCTTCTGCGTGATGCTGGGCGCAGCGAGTGCCGTCGTCACCAGCGCACTTGGATGGTGCGACGCCGCATTTTCAAATTACACCGGCGCGTCGGCTCCCGTGCTCACCTGGCATCGTTGGACCGGAACCGCCACCGCGCTTTGGGCCGTCCTAACCGCGGCACTCTCCGAAGTGGCGCATCGGGAAAATCACCCGCGCAGTTTGCGCTATGCTTTCCGCGTCGTCCTGCTGGGCGGAATCATCCTGGTCAGCGTCGCGGGTTATCTCGGCGCTTCGTTGATCTACGGGCTCCACCATTTCACTTGGTGAACCGATCGCTGTTCCTACTCCCTTTGCCCGGTCGCTGGTGTCGCGGTATTTCCGGCTGAGGCACAAAGCGTGGCGTAATCCTGTTCGAGGGTTTTGACTTCGGCTTCCGCTTTCTTGAGCTTCATTTCAGCGGCCTTCGCGGCCCTTGGGTCGGTGGCTGCTTTGTCAAAATCGGCCTGCGCGCCGGC
>JAXDQV010000165.1:0-9027 GCA_034667645.1 Chthoniobacter sp. | reverse complement strand
CAACGCGCCGAACAAAACCACGGACCTTCCCGGCAGCTTCGATGCGACCAATGTTTGTCTCACGCAGCACCCGGAGGTGAAGCACTGGTTGATCGTCGGCATGAACGACTCTGCCGTGCTCGGCGCGGTGCGCGCCACCGAGGGTCGAGGGCTGGCCGCGGCCGACGTGATCGGGATTGGCATCAATGGAACCGACTGCCACAGCGAATTCCAAAAGGAGAACCCGACCGGCTTTTTCGGCTCTTTATTACTGAGCCCGAACAAGCACGGCTACGACACGACCATGATGGTTTACAAATGGGCGAAGGAAGGCGTCGAGCCGCCGAAGCTGACTTACATTCGCTCGGCGACCTTGATCACCCGCGACAACTGGCAGGAGGAACTAAAAAAACAAGGGTTGCTCTAGGGAGAGAAATGTCTCCCGAGTTCCTTCGCTTCGAGTCGGTGGGAAAAAGCTTTCCCGGCGTGCGAGCGCTCGATGGCGTCAGCTTTGGCGTGGGGGAAGGCAGCGTGCATGCGCTGATGGGGGAGAACGGCGCGGGGAAAAGCACTCTGCTGAAAATCCTCAGCGGCGCCTATGAACCGAGCGAGGGAACGCTTTCGCTGGATGGAAAACCGGTGGTGTTCCGATCCACCGCCGAGGCGATCGAGGCGGGCGTGGCCGTCATTTACCAGGAGCTGCATCTAGCCAGGGAGCTGAGCGTCGCGGAAAATCTTTATCTCGGCCATCTTCCGAGCCGCTTCGGCGTGGTGAACCGCACGCAGCTGCTGGAAAGCGCGCGCAAACAACTCGACCTGCTCGGCGAAGACATCGATCCGCGGGCGAAGGTGGGCTCTCTCTCCATCGCGCAAAGGCAGATGGTGGAAATCGCGAAGGCGCTTTCCCGCGACGCGAAGGTGATCGCCTTTGACGAGCCGACGAGCAGCCTCACCACGCGCGAAACCGAGCGGCTATTCGCGCTAATCAAGGAACTGCAAAGCCAGGGCCGCGTCATTCTTTACGTCTCGCACCGGATGGAGGAAATTTTCCAGATTTGTGATGCGGCGACCGTCCTGCGCGACGGCCGGCACGTGGAGACTTACGCCACTCTGAGCAATGTAACGGTCGATACGCTCATTGGTAAAATGGTCGGCCGCGCCATCCAAGACATCTTTCACTACGAGCCGCGGCCGCATGGCGAGGTCGCGCTGGAGGTGGATGGAATTGTCGGATTGGGACTGCGGGAGCCGGTCAGTTTTTCCGTCGCGAAAGGAGAGATCGTCGGCTTTTTCGGATTGGTCGGGGCGGGTCGCAGCGAACTTTTGAAGCTGATCTACGGAGCCGAGATTCCCGTTTCCGGCACGATCAAAATCGATGGCCGCACCATCGCTCCACGCCATCCCAGCGACTCGATTCGGGCAGGAATTGTTCTTTGTCCCGAGGATCGAAAAAAGGAAGGGATCGTGCCGATCCGCTCCGTGATGGAAAACTGCAATCTGAATGCTCGCCGCAACCATTCGACGTTCGGTTTCGTGATCGACGAAACCTGGGAGCGCAAAAACGCGCAGGAGCACGTGGATGCCCTGGCAGTCAAAACTCCGTCGCTCGCGCAGCTCATCGTCAACCTTTCCGGCGGCAATCAGCAGAAAGTCATCCTCGCGCGCTGGCTGAGCGAAAAGGTGAAAGTGATCATGCTCGATGAGCCGACACGGGGCATTGACGTCGGTGCCAAAAGCGAGATTTATGCCATCATTTACGGTCTGGCGAAAGAAGGCGTGGCCGTGATCATCGTCTCAAGCGAACTGCCGGAAGTGATGGGAATCTGCGACCGCATCATCGTTATGCGCCAACGAAGATTCGTGGCCTCGGTTCCGCGCGAAGAAGCGACCGCCGAGAAGATTCTGGAACTCGCGCTGCCGGTCTCGCTGCCGCAGCGCGAGATCGAGCTTGCGGCAATCTAATGCAAAGAACAAACGGCAAGCTTTGATGAAAGATCATCTCAATCCGGCCCTTTCTGATGCTGCCCGCTCAGTAGCTGTCGGCACAAAACCCACCTCGATATGAAAACCTCCACTTCCTCCACCCGCCAGAACCTATCCGCCTTGTGGGAAAGCATGGGAATGCTGGTTGTATTTATCCTGCTTTTCATCGCGATGTCTGTTTTCGTTCCGAACTTCCTCAGCGCGGTGAATATGAAAGGGCTCGCCCTCTCCGTCGCCACCGTCGGGATCATTGCGTGCACGATGCTCTTTTGCCTTGCCGCGGGCGACTTTGACTTATCCATCGGGTCAGTAGTCGCGCTCTCAGGAGTCCTGGCCGCCGTGGTGATCAACCGGACAGGCAGTGTGGGAATGGGGATCACCGCCGGCATTCTGGCAGGCGGGGTAGTCGGGGTGGTGAACGGAACGGTCATCGCCCGCATCGGGATCAACGCGCTGATCACAACCCTCGCGACCATGCAGATCGTGCGCGGATTTTCCTATATTGTCTCAGATGGCAAGGCGATCGGCGTGCGCGAGAGTTCCTTCTTCTCACTTGGGATCTCCAGCTTCCTGAACATCCCCACTCCCGTCTGGATCATGATCGTGTGCTTTATCTTTTTTGGCTTGTTGTTGAACAAGACAATCTTTGGCCGCAACACGCTCGCGATCGGGGGCAATGCGGAAGCAGCGAGACTCGCCGGCATTGGAGTGACAGCTACCAAGGTGATCATCTTTACCTTGCAAGGTCTTATCGCTGGATTTGCCGGCGTGATTCTCGCCTCGCGCATGACGAGCGGCCAGCCGACGACTGCTCAAGGCCTCGAGCTGAAAGTCATCTCCGCGTGCGTCCTCGGAGGCGTTTCCCTCACCGGCGGTGTCGGCACCATGACCGGCGTTATCGTCGGCGTGCTCATCATGGGGACGGTGGAAAATGCAATGAACCTGAAGAACGTCGAGCCTTTCTACCAATACGTCGCCAGCGGCAGCATCTTGCTGGCAGCGGTGCTCTTTGACCGGTTGAAACAGCCGCGCCGCGTCTAGGACCCGCCTGCGTTCTTGAACGCGCCGTGGTTCGGTCATAGCTTCGTTCGATGAAATACTTTCTCGCTCTTTCCTGTCTGGCTTTCGCCACCACGGTTTTCGGGCAAGCAAGTTACTCCGATGCAGAGGCGAGTCAGCACATTGGCGAGACCGCAGAAGTGCACGGGAAGGTGGTCGACGTGCATGTCGTGCAGGGTTCGGGAATGGTTATGCTGAACTTCGGCAAGAAGTTCCCCGGTCAAACCCTCACGGCAGTCATCTTTGCCGGCAAAGCCACGCTCTTTCCTGAGCCGGAGAAATACAAAGGTGCGACGCTTTCCGTGACGGGTGAAATCCGGCTGCATAAAGAGAAACCGGAAATCACTCTCGAGACGGCGGACCAGTTAAAGGTGCTTACTGCCGCCTCCCCAAAAGCTTCGCCGCAGCCCGCCAGCTCTCCTTCTGTGTCGGGATCGGCCTCGGCGTCGCCGGGTGCCAGCGTGACCGGACCCGATGGAGTATCGCGAAAGGTGCAGCCTTTCTCAGGCAATAATCCGCCGGGATTATAGAACTAAGTCAACGGGCGTAGACTAAAGGTCATCGGGAATCGTGCCCGCGCCTTTCTTCGCGGTCAAGCCGCGCAACTTGCCCTGGATGAAGACATCGATCTCGCCGTCCATCACCGCCTGCACGCCGCTGGTCTCCACTCCGGTGCGGTGGTCCTTCACCATTTGATAAGGCTGAAAAACGTAACTGCGGATCTGGCTGCCCCACGCGACATCACCTTTCTCGCCGTATTGCCGGTCGAGCTCGGCTCGCTTTTTATCCTGCTCCAGTTGATAGAGCTTCGCCATTAACATCCGCATCGCCAGCTCGCGGTTGCGGCCCTGGCTGCGCTCCGCCTGGCACGCGACGACGATTCCCGTCGGCTTGTGAACGAGGCGCACCGCAGTCTCCACCTTGTTCACGTTCTGTCCGCCTTTGCCGCCACTGCGGAAAGTATCTGTCTCAATATCCTCCGGTCGGATCTCGATCGGCGCGCTCTCCGCCAGCTCCGGCACGACGTCCACGCTGGCAAAGGAGGTGTGCCGCCGCTTGTTGGAGTCAAAGGGCGAAATACGCACGAGCCGATGCACGCCACGCTCGGTCTGGAGATAGCCGTAGGCATAATCGCCTTGCACGAGGATCGTCACGGACTTGATCCCGGCCTCTTCTCCAGTCTGGATGTCTATCGTCTGCGTGGTGTAGCCATTGCGCTCGATCCAGCGCTGATACATCCGCAGTAGCATTTCCGCCCAGTCGCACGACTCCGTTCCGCCCGCCCCGGAGTGGATGGTCACAAAGGCGTTTGCGGCGTTATTCTCGCCGCCGAGCAGACTGCGCAGCTCAATGCTTTCGAGTTGCTTCACCACGGCCGCGTGCTCCTTTTCCACCTCATCAAAGGCGGTGGCCTGCGAGTGCGAATCCGTCTCCTCCTCGGCCAGCGCCTTAAGTGCTTCGAGATCGTCAAGCTGCCGCTCGAGGGCGAGCAGGGGATTGATCTTGCTCCGCAACGTCGAGACCTGCGCCACCTGTGCCTGCGCGCGTTCCTTGTCCGCCCAGAAGTCGGACTCCGCCATCGCAGCCTCCAGCTCGCTTAGTTGCGCCTGCAGTTTCGGCAGGTCAAAGATACCTCCGCAGCTCGCCGACGCGCGTTTTCAAAGCCTGGGTATCAATGGTCTGTAAGTCGGTGGGCATGGCTAGTTGTTCTTTCGGAAATTGGTTTTGTCGCGCGGTGGCGGTGAGGCGGATTCGAGACGGTAGATGGTTTCGCCTTCCTTCATTAAATCAAGCCGATCGCGCGCAATCGTCTCCACATAGCCCGGATCGTTCTTCAACAAATCGACTTCGCGTGTGCGTTGGGTAAGCAGCACCTTCTGCTTGGCGATTTCCGCGCGGAGTTGCTCCAGACGCGCGTTTTGCTCACGCTGATTTTTCACCTCCGGGATAAAGGCGCATAGCACGAGCGTGATCACGGCGAAAGCAATCAGCGCGATCAGCAGGCGATTGAGCGAATGCCAGACGCCTTGCTGGCGCCGCACCCTGAATTCAGCGTAGTCCGTCATCGCGGGGGTGATGGCACTTTAGCGGCGCTTCCTGTTTTGTCACGCGGTGAAAGGCATTTCAGCATTGCCCGCCGTGTCCCATCGGGAGGAAAGTAAGGCATGAAAGCGCTTCGATACCTCCCAATCGCGTTGCTTGGCCTGTTGCTCGCCGGCTGCGCGTTATTTCCTCATGAGCACAACAAACTCGCCGGCACCTGGACCAACTCGCTGGGCACGGTCTGGATGATCCATCCGGACGGCACCTTCGATGTGGACCTCGACCATAACGGCTCCCGCGACGCATGGGGTAAATACACCGTCGAAGGCGACACGGTTACCCTTGCCGATGCGGGCGGTGTGGTTCCGACCGGTTGCAAAGGCAAAGGCGTTTATCACTTCAGCCGCAGCGGCGACACGCTGCAGTTCGCGCTCGTGCATGATAAGTGCAAGCTGCGGGTGAAGAACGTCCTGCTGGGCTGGCACTCGAAGTAGCCGGCCCCTTCGATCAGCTGTTCGGCGAGCGCTGGCGTGAGCTAGCGCATCTTGCCGCCGAAGACCGCGTTGTCGCCGAGCTCTTCTTCGATCCGCAGCAGTTGATTGTATTTCGCCACGCGGTCAGTCCGGCAGAGGCTTCCCGTCTTGATCTGGCCGGCGTTGGTCGCGACGGCGATGTCGGCGATCGTCGTGTCTTCGGTCTCGCCGGAGCGATGTGAAATAACCGCCGTGTAGCCGTTCTCCTTTGCCAGCTCAATCGCGTCGAGCGTCTCGGTCAGCGTGCCGATCTGGTTGACCTTCACGAGAATGGAATTCGCCACGCCACGGTCGATGCCTTTTTGCAGGAACTCGACATTGGTGACGAACAAATCGTCGCCCACGATCTGCGTGTTCGCGCCCATCGCGTCAGTGAGCTTCTTCCAGCCGTCCCAATCATTTTCCGCGCAGCCATCCTCGATGGAGATGATCGGAAACTTTTTCTGCAGGCCTTGATAATAGGCAACCAACTCTTCCGCATTGCGCTTTGAGCCGTCGGACTTCTTGAAAACGTAACGCTTTGACTTCGCGTCATAGAACTCGCTCGAGGCCGCGTCGAGGGCGATGAAAATATCCTTGCCGAGCTTGTAGCCCGCCTTTTTCACCGCGGCCGCGATGGTCTCGAGCGCATCGTCGGCACTTTCCAGCTTCGGCGCAAAACCACCTTCGTCGCCAATCGCCGTCGAGAGCTTCCGATCCTTCAGCACGCCCTTCAGTGCATGAAAAACTTCCGTTCCGTAGCGCAGCGCCTCCGCGAAAGTCGGCGCTCCTTTCGGCATGATCATGAATTCCTGGAAATCAATCGGCGCGTCGGAGTGCGCTCCGCCGTTGAGGATGTTCATCATCGGCACGGGCAGCACTTTTGCATTCGGCCCGCCGAGATATTTAAAAAGCGAAACGCCGAGCTGCGCCGCCGACGCGTGTGCCGTCGCGAGCGAAACGCCGAGCAGCGCATTCGCGCCCAGCTTCGCCTTGTTCGGTGTGCCATCGAGCGCGATCATCGTTTTATCCACCGAGACTTGGTCCAGCGCATCCATTCCTTCGAGCTCCGGCGCGATGGTTTTCCGCACGCTAGCCACCGCTTTCATCACGCCCTTGCCGAGCCACCGGTCTTTTACGTCGTCCCGCAGCTCCCAAGCTTCGTGCTCGCCCGTGCTCGCCCCACTCGGCACGGCGGCACGACCGACCGCGCCGCCCGCGAGCTCGACATCGACTTCAATGGTGGGATTGCCGCGCGAATCGAGAATCTGCCGCGCGCGAATTTCGGAAATGGCTGTGAGTGACATGGAGCGCGTGTTCTAGCCGAGCACCGCACCGCCCGCAATGCGTTTCCGCCGCGGCTTGGCGGAGATTCTTTTTTAAAAGCGGTGAATCTCTTGAAAGATGCAAAACATCGGATATAAGCCTCGCCCATGACCTCAACGAAGACACGCGCCGCGGCACTTTCAGCGGCTTTCGCCTGCGCCTTTCCCCTGCTTTTTTCCAGCTCCGCTTTTTGCGAAACCGCGCCGACCGACAAGGCGCAGGCACTTCTACAGGAGGCCAAGGCCCGTGAAGCGGAGCATCAGCGCGTCGCCATTCAGACGGAAATCGAACGCCTCAATCAAGACCTCACGAAGGAGCAAAAGGAGTCGGAGGAGATGCAGAAAAAGCTGGAACCGATGAGCGCCGCGACGAGCGAATCGGCGGAGCGCGTCGCGCAGTTGGTTTCCAAGAAGCAGCGCGTCATCCAGAGCTTGGACGTGCTGACCTTGCAGATCGAGGCGGAGAAGCTGAAAGCCGAGGGCTTGAAAATGCTGACCGCGGCCCAGCAAAAAGCCTCCGCGTCCCTCGCGCGCCACATCGATGTCACCACCGTTCGCGCCTCCATTGAGCAGGCGAAGCTGCTCCCGCCGATTGCGGGGGCTCCCGACAATGCGGACAAGGACGATAAGTCCGCGCCGAAGGGCGACGTGACCGAACTGAGAAAGAAGCTTGCGAAAAGCGAGCACGACGCCTTCGCCGCAAGGGCCGAAGCGCGGCAGGCGATGGATCTCGCCGCGGACAAACTGCACTCCGCCGAAGTCGCGGACACGAAGGCAAAGGCGAGGGCGGACGAATTGGGCTTCAATGAAGCGCAGGCCGCTGCGGATAAAAAGGAACTCCAGGAAGCTCCGAAAGCGACGCGAGTTCCGATCGCTGCGAAACGCAGCTAGGTCCGGTCAGCCGCCGAGTTCCGCGTGGCGCGGGCACGTCACCAGATGGTCGTTGACCATTCCCGTAGCCTGCATCAGCGCGTAGCAGATCGTCGAGCCGACGAACTTGAACCCGCGCCGGAGCAGGTCGCGGCTCATCGCGTCCGATTCCGCCGTGCGCGGCGGGACCTCGGCCATGGTCGTGCGGCGGTTCTGCATCGGTTTGCCACCGACGAAGCTCCAGAGGTAACGGTCGAAATGCTCTCCCTCTTCCTGCATCGCAAGCAGCGCCTTCGCGTTCTGGATCGTCGCTGCGATCTTCAAACGGTTCCGCACGATGCCCACATCGCCGAGCAGCCTCTCGGTATCCTTGGGCCCGTAGCGCGCGATCTTTCCTGCGTCGAAACCATTGAACGCCTTTCGATAGTTTTCACGCTTCTTCAGGATCGTGACCCAGCTCAACCCGGCCTGCGCTCCTTCCAGAATCAGGAACTCGAAAAGCAGCCGCGCATCATGCACCGGCACGCCCCATTCCTCGTCATGATAGGAAATGCTCGGCTCGACGGTGGCCCATGGACAACGTTCCATCTTCATCGTGTTTTGGAAGCCTCGATCTCGTCGCCGGCTGCCGTTGCCGAAACCTCCGCGACATAAATCCGGTGCGCGAACCGCTTCGCGCGCTCGTGTGCCTTTGCTTCCACCGACCAGGCCGTAAATCCAGCCCGCACGAGCCGGCTCACGAAGTGCGGTTCGTCCGTGGCCGACCAGAACGCCGCGCGCCCGCCGGGCCGGAGTGCGCGCTGGAGCAGGTGAAAGCCGCGCTGATCGTAGAGACGCGAGTTCTTCGGCTGGACGAATGAGGTCGGCCCGTTGTCCACGTCCAGCAGGATTGCGTCGTAGCCTCCGTTCGGTTTTCCGGCGGCGCGCCGGATCACGTAGAAAACATCCTCCGTCCGCACCTCTACGCGCGGATCGTCGAGCAGCGCGCCGTTTACCTCGCCGAGAAACTCCCGGTTCCACGCCACCACTTCCGGCAGCAGCTCCGCCACACAGACCTTCGCGCCCGGACCCACGCGCGCCAGCACCGCCTTCAGCGAAAATCCGAACCCGAGCCCTCCGATCAAAACGCGTGGAGCACGGTTCCCACCAAGGTGCTCGCAGGCCAGCTCGCCCAGCGTCAGCTCCGAGGCCGTCGAGGTCGTGCTCATCAGCTCGCGCGAGTTCAGCTTCAGATGCCACTCGCCATCGTGTTCATG
>JAXDQV010000164.1:0-17446 GCA_034667645.1 Chthoniobacter sp. | reverse complement strand
TTTTCGAGGAGTTAAACAAGCGGTCGCTCTTTGGCCGCATCATCCGGAATCATCCCGGCCTCGAGGCAATGCTCACCGGCGAGACTAGCGAGAAGCAGGAAGCGCTCATCGTTTCCTGGTCGAGCCTGGAAAAACGGAAGGACGAATACGAGGAACTCACCAACAAGAAGATCCCCGAAAACACCAAGGAGATTTCCATCGCCCGCTCCTACGGCGATCTCCGGGAAAATTTTGAATTCAAGGCCGCGAAGGAAATGCAGCGAGTGCTCATGCGTCGCAAATCCGAGATGGAACAGGGACTGGGACGCGCGCGCGGCACGAACTTTGAAAATCCCGACACAACGCAGGTTTCAATCGGCACTGTCGTGATGGTCAGGAATCTCGCGACGAACGCGACGGAGAGTTACACCATCCTCGGCGCATGGGACAGCGAGCCGGAGCGTGGAGTGATCTCCTACCTGGCGGCCGTCGGGCAGGCGCTGCTCGGACATAAAGCCGGCGAGCAAGTGGAGCTGCCCACCGAGCACGGCGGAGAAGCGGTCGAGATTGTGGCGATCGAAGCTTACCGGGCGGAACCTGCGACCGTCGGTTCGGCCGCCTGACCGCTAATCGGTCGATGCGTGCACTTGCGCGGCGACTTTCAGCCGCAGCGCATTCAGCGCAATGAACCCGGTGGCATCGCTCTGGTTGTAGGCCTTGGTCGGGTCGGCTTCCATCGTTGCAATGTGCGGGTTGTAGAGACTGACCGGCGATTTGCGGCCGGCGGTGATCAGGTTTCCTTTGTATAACTTCAGCCGCACGGTGCCGGTCACGTTGCGTTGCGTCTCGGTCACAAAGGCCTGCAGCGCCTCGCGCTCCGGCGCAAACCAAAAGCCGTTGTAAACCAGCGTGCTGTATTTTGGGATCAACGAATCGCGCAGGTGCATGACCTCGCGATCCATGGTAAGCGATTCCACCTGCCGATGCGCGAAGTGCAGGATCGCGCCGCCCGGCGTCTCGTAAACGCCGCGCGACTTCATCCCGACGAAGCGGTTCTCGACGAGATCCACGCGGCCGATGCCGTGTTTGCCGCCGAGCTTATTGAGAACGCGCATGACTTCCAAAGGCGAAAGCTGCGCGTGGTTTTCGGAATCGTATTTTCTGCTTTCCTGAATTCCTAATTCATCCAAAAGCGCATCCAGTTCGTGATAGCCGATCGCGGTGCAGATCCCTTTTTCAAAAACCAGCTCGACGTGCTCGGCCTTGTCCGGCGCTTCCTCCGGCGACACGCTGAGGACATACATCTCGCGCGATTTCTCCGCGCTTGCGTCGAACCACGGGTCTTCGAGAATCCCGCTTTCGAAGCTGATGTGTAACAAATTGCGATCCATCGAATACGATTTCTTCGCGCTTGCCTGCACCGGGATGTTGTTGCGTTCAGCGTAGGCGATCATCTCGGCACGGCCGGGAAATTGTTCGCGGAACCGTTCCTCGCGCCACGGAGCGATGACGCGCAGCTCGGGCGCGAGCGCGGCCGCGGTGAGCTCGAAACGCACCTGGTCGTTGCCTTTGCCCGTGGCGCCGTGCGCGACCGCGTCGGCGTTTTCCGTGCGCGCGATCTCGACCATCCGTTTCGCGATGAGCGGACGCGCAATGCTCGTTCCCAAAAAATACTGGCCCTCGTAAATCGCGCCCGCCTGGATCATCGGGAAGATGAAATCTCGCGCGAATTCCTCGCGCAGATCATCGATGAAGCACTTGCTCGCGCCGGTGCGCAATGCCTTGGAATCGAGGCCGTCCAGTTCCTCCTCCTGGCCCACGTCCGCGCAGAACGCGATGATCTCCGCGGAGTAGGTTTCCTTCAGCCACGTGAGCAGCACGGACGTGTCGAGCCCGCCGGAATATGCGACGACGATTTTCATAGGCGCGGAGTTTTAGCCGCGGATGCACGCGGATGGAACACGGATTTTTCCTGCCACAGCGCCGCTTCGACCGTTAAAGGTTACGGGTGCCCGATCATCGCTCGATTCGCTGGCTCCACGCGCAATTGCCGGCGCTGGTGGAAAAGGGCGTGCTGACGCGCGAGTCGGCGGACGCATTGCGCGCTCACTTTGTGCAGGAAGAGGGGTCGTCGGGCGCAGGCATCATCATTTCCGCGGTGCTCGGCGCGACGCTGATCGGCGCGGGAATCATCCTCGTGCTCGCACACAATTGGGACGAGCTGGGTAAGAGCGCACGCACGGTCATTTCGTTCGCTCCGCTGCTGGCGGCGATTGCCCTCTCGGCGTTTGCCATGCTGCGGCGCGCTAGTTCCGCAGCGTGGTGCGAAGGCGCGGCGATTTTTCAATCCCTGGCCGTCGCAGCCGCGATCGGCCTCGTTGGGCAGACGTGGCATATCGCGGGCGACTTTTTCGATTTCCTGCTCACCTGGATGCTGCTGTGCATCCCGCTTGTCTATCTGCTTCGTGCAACTTCCCCGGCCGCGTTTTACATCGTCGGCATCGCGTCGTGGGCCGCTGGCATCACTTCGCGAGACGAGTCGGCGCTCTGGGCGTGGCCGCTCCTCGCGCTGGTCGTCCCGTTCTATGGCAGCGTGGTCTGGGAGAAACGTCACGGACACCGCGCCAACGCGCTCTCGCTTTTGCTCGCGCTGGCGGTGCCGGTCATTTTCAGTTGCACGCTCGAGCATGCTGCGCGGACTTCGTGGATTCCTGCGTGCGCCGGGTTGTTCGCAGCGCTCTATCTCGCGGGCGTGCGATGGTTTGAAAACGACGACCACCATGCACATGCCTTTCGCACGATCGGCGCCCTCGGGCTGGCAGCGCTCGCCATCACGCTCAGTTATCGTGGACCGTGGCTCATTCATGATTACGGCCGCGCGAGCGACTGGAGGCTCGAACGGATAATCGGGATCGGCCTTCCGGTGCTGGCAGTTTTTTTTGGCTGGCTCTGCTTCACGGCAAAGCGCGATCCGAATACATTGTCGGCTGCGCTTCCCGTCGCGGCGCTCGGTGGCTGGTTGTGTGCTCGCTCGTCGGACGCGCAAGTCGGCCTCGCGATGTTCTTCAATGGTTATGCGCTTGCACTGGGCGTCGTCACGTTGATCCGCGGCGTGCGTCGCAGACGGATTGGCGGCGCAAATGCGGGCATGCTGTTGATTGCCGCGCTGGTGAGTTCTCGCTTTTTCGACGGCGACTCCTCGTTCGTCGCACGCGGCGCCGCATTCATCGTCATCGGGATCGGGTTTCTGCTCGCGAATTTTTATCTGTTTAAACGGAGGCAAAAAGCGTCGTGAAAAACCTGCGCATCGCCCTGTTTGCGGTCGTCGCCGCCGTCCATCTCGCCGTCCCGGCCTGGATGATCGCACGCCAGGTCAAGACCTTGACTGAAGGACGTGTTTTTAAATTTCGCACGGCGCCGGTGGATCCTTACGACGCGTTTCGCGGCCGCTTTGTCGCGCTGAGTTTCAAGATTTCCGAGGCCGAAACGGAGGAGAAGTTCGAGCGCAATCAGACGGCTTACGTCACGCTGGCGGAAGATCCGGACGGTTTTGCAAAGGTAGTGCGAGTAACGCATGAGCGCAGGAGCGGGGACGACGTGCTGCGCGTGCAGACCGGCTACTCGTATGAGCATTACGCGCATCTCGATTTTCCGTTCACGCGTTACTACCTCGAGGAAAAAACGGCGCCGGAAGCAGAACGCGCCTATCGCGAAGCCAGCCGGCGGGATCACGAAAACGCATGGGTGACAGTGCGGGTTCGCAACGGCTACGGCGCCCTCGAGGAGCTTTGGATTGATGGAAAGCCGGTGCGTGATTTTCTGCGCGAGCAGCCGGCGCCTTGAACGAATTGGCGGCGCGGTTTTCCCAGTTCGGCCAGTTGGCACACGAGTGGCTTTGATTTAGGCATGCCCCGCTTCCTGGCCATGCTTTCCCTTTTCCTCGCGCCGCTGACCGCGCTTGGTGCTTCGCTGCTCGGCGATCCGCCGACGATGCCGTTTTCGGATGCAGAGATCGCCTTCGGTGCGTCCGGTTTGAGCGCGATCCGCTACGGCGGATTCAATTTCCTCCAGAGCGGCGACCTCGGCATGAACGAGGTGAAACTCAAAACTGCGAGCGGCGGCCTGGTGGACGGTGGCGTCAGTCGCACTACCGCGATGGACGCGGCGAACAACGCGGTGGAGCAGACGTATTCATGGGGAAGCGTCCGCTGCGCATTCCGTCAGGACGGTTCACATGTGTTGATCACCACAAAAATTCACAACACGAGCGCGAGGGTGATCGAGAGCTTCAACCTCTCGCTGCCCACGCTGAAATTTCCGGCGAAACCGGCCGAATATGACGGGAACACACCGCTGCTGGGCCACACGGTCGGCGAGACGGGAGTGGTGCTGATGAGCTATGGCAAAGGCGTGATGGTGCTGACCAATGAAGATCCGTCGCAGCCGCTGATGGCTGGGTTTCCCTGGGCGTTTAACCGGCCGACGAGCACGATTTTCCCGCTCGTGGTGAATACCGGGCGGGTCGCGATGTATCCGGGCGGCACTCCAGACGTGGTGCGTCCGATTGCCGCCGGGGCCACGCTGGAATTTACGCTCGCGCTTCGTTTCGGCCCGACCGGGGCGACGCCTGCCACCATGGCGGCGGATGTTTTTGAAAAAACGCGCGCGGCGTTTCCGTTTCGGGTTTCCTGGAGCGATCGGCGTTCGATCGGCTCGCTTTTCCTCGCGACCGCTGCCGCGGGCTGGCCAAAGAATCCGCGAGGCTGGTTCAACAACCATGACGGCGTGGACGTGACGACGCCGGAAGGAGTGGCGACTTTCAAGACTTTCCTGCTGGCATATGCCAACCGCAGCATTCCGATTCTCAAGGCGATGAACTCGCAAGGGATGATCACATGGGACATCGAGGGCGAGCAGTTCCCGCACGCGACCACTTACATCGGCGATCCGCGCATGGCGGAGCAACTGGCGCCGGAAATCACCGGCGCGGTGGATGAGTATTTCAAACGCTTTCGTGATGCCGGGTTGCGCGTTGGCGTCACCATCCGGCCGCAGCAGCTCGTGCTGGCCGCCGATGGAAAGTCGGCGACGCAGCAGGAAGTCGCTGATCCTGCGAAACAATTGATGGAGAAAATCGCCTACGCGAAAAATCGCTGGGGGGCGACGCTGTTTTACATCGACTCGAACGGCGATCCGAATTTCCCGACCGATGCGGCAGCCATCGAACGTATCGCGACCGCTTTTCCCGATGTGCTGCTGATTCCGGAGTCGCAGAACCTGCGCTACTATGCGACCACCGCGCCCTACGACGAGCTTCGGCGCGGCATCGAGTCCACCTCTTCGACCACGCGGCTTGTGTATCCGCAGGCGTTCAGTGTCATCAACATCGCGGACATCGACAGCGCTTCGCATCACGATGCGCTGCTCGATGGCGTGCGCCGCGGCGACATCCTGCTCTATCACGCGTGGTTTGATGATCCGATGAATGCGGCGGTGAAACAGATCTACGACGAGGCCGCGCAGTAATCCGCTGCGTCGGGCGGCGCTTGTGCATCCAATCCGTTCGCGCTTTGCTAAAAAGGTGGATGACGAACTGAAGCAAGGGCTTGAAAAAGCCGGAATCGCCGGAGCGCAAAAGCACTTGTTTCTCTGCATCGGCCCCGACTGCTGCAAGACGCGCGCAGGCGAAGCGACGTGGGATTATCTGAAGCGCCGCGTGAAAGAAACGGGCTTCCGCGCGATGCGCACCAAGGCCGCCTGCTTTCGCATTTGCACCGACGGCCCCTGGCTGGTCGTTTATCCCGAGGGCATCTGGTATTCTCGGGTCACGCCGGAGCGGATCGAGCGCATCCTGCAGCAACATCTCCTCGGCGGCGAGCCCGTGCGCGAATGGATCGCCGCACAGAACGGCCTCTCAGCGAGCACCTAGCCGGCTGGTCCCCCTCTCGTGGCCCGGTGCTTGCTATTAAAGGCAAGCATGTCCCAGGCAAAACTGAAAATCGTCGCGGTCGCACTCGCCACCGCCGTCACCGCGGGCGGCTACTCGCTCCTCCCCCGGCCGGCCGAACCCGCGCCAGCCGTGGCTCAAGCTCCGGTGAAAACGGCGGCTGCAAAGACCGAGGCGATTCCTGCGCCGGAACTCTCCCTTGCGCTCGCCGACGCCACTCAGCAAGGCCGCGTGCGCACCGAGTTCGTCGCGGATGGAAAAAGCACGCTCGTCCTGACCGCGCACAATACCGGCACACAGCCGCTGCGTCTTCACGTCGCCGCCGGCCAGCTTTTCGCCTCGGCGAAAGCGACCGTTGCTCTCGCCAGAACCACCGACATTCAGATCGATCCGAGCGCTCGAAAGACCGTTCAACTCACCACGGTGGCCACGTCCAGCAGCAGCGCGCAACGAAACGAGGCCTTTGCCGTTTCCGCCGGACGCCTGCCAAAGCTTGACGTGCTTTTCGCGTATCTCGATGAGCATCCCGAGATTCCAGTTTCCGCAGTGCAGACGGCGACGCTGGCGCTCACTGAGAATTTGCCGGTCAGCGCATTTGCAAAATTCACGCTGCCCTCGGGCGGCGCTGGACTGCAATCCGAAGGCCGCGATTTCAAGGCAGACACCAGCGACATCGTCACGGCGCTCCTCGTTCTGCGGGAGATCGGGATGGATCGGCAACTGGCGCTGACAATTGATCCGCAACTGAAGATCGAAGCAATGATCGATCCGCTCGCCCACGCTCTCGCCCTGCGTTACTATACCATCGCAGACGAGTGGTCTTTCTGGAAAAGTGAACTCCTCACCGGCAATCCCGCCACGCGGCATTACGCCCTCTACGGCATCGCGCGTTTCTATCCTGAGATCGCCGTGCAGATGCTGCCGAAATGGGCGCGCAACGAAGCGACAAACGCCGTCTTCCGCACCTCCGCCATCCAGGCGCTCGCCGAGACCCAGCGTCCCGAAGCTCTGGCCGCTCTGCGCCAGCTCGAAACGGAACTGGGTATCGCCACTGACCTCGGCAAAACCGCGCATACCGCCGCCAATTTCCTCGACGCGCAGTTCACCAAATCCCCCTCCAAGAGTGCCCCGATCGCGTTCCGCTCCTCGTCGAAAAACCTCGATGGCACAAATTCCGCAATCGCGATAACGAACTAGCCGCGGAAGAATTCCGCCGGGACACGGCGACTTGGAAAACCGGCATTGAACTGCGTCGGTGAAGCTCGCAACGTGTGGGATGTTCCAACCCCTGGGAGCAAAGTTCTTACGATTCTCGCGCAGCGCAGGTCTGTGCTTATTCTCACTCGGTCTGCTTCTGGTTTGCGGCATCCTTGCGCCGAAAGCCACGGCCGCCTCTGCACACACCTTCAGCATAGGCGAAAACGACTTTTTGCTGGACGGTCAACCTCTTCAAATCCGCTGCGGCGAACTGCACTTTGCCCGGGTGCCGCGGGCATACTGGAGGCATCGGTTGCAGTTGTGCAAGGCGATGGGCTTGAACACTGTCTGCGCCTACCTTTTCTGGAACTTTCACGAATGGGAGCAGGGGAAGTATAACTGGTCGGGCCAGGCGGACGCGGCGGAGTTTTGCCGGCTGGCAAAGGAAGAAGGTCTCTGGGTCATTTTGCGGCCCGGGCCGTATGCCTGCGCGGAATGGGAGATGGGCGGACTACCCTGGTGGTTGCTCAAAAACGACAAGATCCAGCTGCGATCACGCGATCCGGTTTTCATGGCCGAAAGCAAGGCGTGGCTGCAGGAAGTGGGGCGCGTGCTCGGCCCGCAGCAGGTGACAAAGGGCGGCTCGATCCTCCTCGTGCAGGTCGAAAACGAATACGGATTCTACGGGTCGGACGTCGAATACATGCGGCAGATGCGACAGGCGACTCTGGATGCGGGTTTCGACGTTCCGCTCTTCGGTTGCAATCCGCCCTCGACGCTCAACAAGGGGCGGGTGAAAGAATTATTCCAGGTTGTGAATTTCGGAAAGGACCCGGCGAATGGGTTCAAGGCCTTGCGCGAGGTGCAACCGAACGGCCCGCTGATGTGCGGAGAGTTCTACCCCGGATGGTTCGACACATGGGGCTTTCCGCATCATCGCGGACAGACAGCGAAGTATCTGGAAGACCTTGAATACATGCTGTCGCACGATGCCTCCTTCAGCGTCTACATGGCGCACGGCGGCACCTCCTTTGGCATGTGGGGCGGTGCGGATCGGCCTTTCAAGCCGGATACCAGCAGTTACGACTATGACGCGCCGATCAGCGAAGCCGGGTGGATCGGAGAAAAGTTTCGGCTGACCCGCGAAGTTATTTCAAAACACCTCGCGCCGGGCGAAACGCTTCCTGAGCCGCCGGCCGCCAATCCGACGGGAACCATTCCTGCATTCCCGCTGACGCAGAGCGCATCCGTTTTTGACAATCTTCCTACTGCCGTGGAAGACGCCGATCCGCGCACGATGGAAGCTTACAATCAAGGGGGTGGCTGCATTCTCTACCGCACCACTCTTGCCGCAGGCGCGGAAGCCCAGCTTGCGGTCAAGGCAGCGAACGACTTTGCGTGGGTGCTCCTGGATGGAAAGCAAATCGGAGTCATGGATCGGCGGCGTCAGCAATTCAGTGTCACTCTTCCCGCCAGGAATGCTCCGGCTCGCCTGGACATCCTGGTGGAGGCGATGGGGCGGGTGAACTTCGGGCAGGAGATGCACGATCGCAAAGGACTGCACGGGCCGGTCTCGCTCACTTCGCAAGGAGGCGCGCCCAGCGAATTGCATCAGTGGCAGGTTTTTAATCTCCCGCTCGATGAGGCGATGCTGGCGGGCCTGAAATGGAAGGGGGAAAAGGTCAGTGGTCCGGCCTTTTGGCGTGGCACCTTCCAGGTGGAGAAAGCCCAGGACACGTTTTTGGATCTCAGCAAGTGGGGCAAAGGTGTGCTCTGGGTGAATGGACATTGTCTGGCCCGGTTCTGGAACATCGGGCCGACGCAAACGGCTTACCTGCCTGGACCTTGGCTCAAGGAGGGTTCCAACGAAATCGTCATCCTCGATCTTCTCGGACCACAGGAACCTTCCATCGCTGGCGTGGAAAAACCGATTCTCGATCAACTGCGCCCGGAGCTTGATTTCAGCCGGCGGCAGCGATCCGCAGGAAAGCTGTTGCTGGAGGAACTGAACCCTGCTCACACCGGTGCCTTCGATCAGGGGCCGCAAACGCAGGAGGTGCATCTGGCGGAGGTGGTCGAAGGCCGGCAGTTTTGCATCGAGACTTTGAGTGCGCACGACGGAAAGGAATTTGCGGCGATCGCTGAACTGGACATCCTCGACGCTGACGGCAAGGCGATTCCCCACACGCAATGGACGATTCCTTTTGTAGATAGCGAGGAAGTGGTGAAAGAAGACGGCTCCGCGCTCAATGCAATCAATGGTCAGGTCGCAGATTTCTGGCACACGGAATGGAGCGCGGCGGCGCCGCCGCATCCGCACCGGCTCCTCATCGATCTTGGGACGTCGGTGAGAGTTGGCGGTTTCCGCTACACGCCGCGCGCAGGCACGGCTACCGGGCACATCAAAGAATACCGAATCTACGTCGGGGATAAGCTGATCGAGAAAGCACCGTAGAGAATGCCGGTTTTTCTATCTCGAGTGAACCAACCGAAGGATGCCGCGTGAGCAGTTTCGGCCCGATCCTCTTTGTGATGTTACTCATCGCTGACGGCGCCTCTCGCACAGCCTCGTCCGCTGAGCCGAGCGCAACGCCGGATGAACGCTGGCGGCTGGGGGAGTTGCTCTTTCAAGACGACTTTGATCACGGGCTGACGCAATGGAGCGCCGAACTGGAGCATGGCGGGAAGGTGGAAGTCCACGACAGCAAGCTGATCATGGATGTGCCGGCGGGATGCACCCTTTGGTTCCGACCGTTCCTTGATGGACCGGTGCTGATCGAGTATCGCGCGACCGTTATCGCAAAGGGAGGCGTCAATGACCGGCTCAGCGACTTGAACTGCTTCTGGATGGCTCGCGATGCGAGAAACCCGAAGGACATTTTCGCGGTGAAGCGAACCGGCAAGTTTGAGGACTACGATCAGCTTCGTTGTTACTACGTCGGTCTCGGCGCGAATAGGAACACCACCACCCGATTTCGCCGTTACCTCGGCGAAATCGGGAATCGTCCGTTGCGACCCGAGGACGATTTGCGCGACCATGACTCGCTGCTCGTTCCAAACTCCCCTCAAACCCTGCGTCTGGTCGCGGTCGGCTCATTGATTCAGTTCTTTCGAGACGACCGCCGCTTGTTCGAGATGATGGATGGTGAACCTTACACGAGTGGCTGGTTTGCTTTTCGGACGGTAACCAGTCATCTCGAAATTGAACATTTTCGCGTCCACCGGCTTCGGCTGGTGAATGGGAGTTTGCCGTCGAAACCGAACTAAATGGCAAACTTTCCAGCGCGGAGACAATCCCGGCTTGCGCGTGCGCGAACATTCGCCCAACTCTAAGTCCTCCAGCCGGGAAAACGTCAGCCGCGATTTATGCGACACACCTCCATCGACTCCGCCCTTTTTATCGGGAACCGGGAGCGATTGCGGCCGCTGCTGAAGCGGAACTCCCTGGCGGCGGTGAATGCCAACGATGTGCTGCCCACGAACGCCGATGGCACGATGACGCTTTCTCCGAATAGCGATCTTTTCTATCTCACGGGCCTCGAACAGGAGGAAACGGTGCTGCTGCTCGCTCCAGATGCGCATGACGAAAAACTGCGCGAGGTGCTTTTTCTCCGCGAATCGAATCCTGATCTCACGACGTGGGAAGGCGACAAGCTTTCCAAGGAGGATGCGCAACGCATATCGGGCATTAAAACGATCAAGTGGCTCGGTAAATTTCGCGCCGTTTTTCACGGGCTGATATGCAGTTCGGACGCCGTTTATCTGAACAGCAACGAACACCGGCGTGCATCGATCGAAGCGGAAACACGCGACTCGCGCTTCATTCGAGAAACGCAGACGCGCTACCCCCTGCACGAGTATCGCCGGCTTGCGCCTCTGTTGCACCGGCTTCGCGTGTTGAAGTCGGAGCCAGAACTGGCGCTGTTGCAAAAAGCGATCGGGATCACTGCGGACGCCTTTGCACGGATCGCACCGTTGGTGCAACCGGGAATCAATGAATGCGAGATCGAGGCGGAGTTTGCGCGCGACTTTATCCGCAACCGCGCCCGCTTTGCCTACCATCCGATCGTCGCATCGGGCCGAAACTCCTGCGTGCTTCATTACAATCAAAACGACCAGCCGTGCCGCAAAGGCGACCTGTTGCTCCTCGATGTCGGAGCTTCCTACGCAAACTACAACGCAGATTTGACGCGCACGATTCCGGTAAGCGGACGGTTTTCTCGGCGGCAAAAGCAGGTTTATCAGGCGGTGCTGCGGGTGTTGCGCGCCGGCGTTGCTGGAGCGGTCGTCGGAAAACTGCATCGCGACTGGCAAAAGGAGGCGCAAGCGCTGATGAACGACGAACTGCTTGCTCTTGGCCTGCTAAAAAAATCCGATCTCAAAAAGCAAACCGCCGACGAACCGGCCTGCCGCAAATACTTCATGCACGGTTTGGGACATCCGCTCGGACTCGACGTGCATGATGTCGGCTTGTTGGAAGAACCATTCGCGCCGGGCTGGGTTCTGACGGTCGAGCCCGGCATTTATATTCCGGAAGAGAACTTCGGAATTCGGCTGGAGAATAACATCACGGTCACGACGAACGGACCGGAGGACATGATGCAGGCCGTCGCGCTCGAGCCAGACGAGATTGAGTCGTTGATGGCTGGCGACTGAAAATTGCCGTGCGGGCCGGTTCGAAAACTTAACGAACCGCGACGGCCTGCGAAAAAAGCGGGAGGACGGATTCCAAACTGGCTTCACTCCTGGCATGAATCGTTAAGAACGGCTCCTCACGTTCGATGGAATCACCAATCTTTTTGATCGCACTGCAGCCCACCGCGAAATCGATGGCGTCGGTTGCTTTGGCGCGGCCGGCGCCGAGTTGCACGCAGGCGCGGCCAATGAGTTCAGCGTCCATTTTGGTAATGACACCGGACTGCGGTGCACGAAGTTCGTGCGTGTGCGGTGCGTGATGAACCTGGGTGAGTTTTTCGAGACTTGCACTGTCGCCTCCCTGCGCCTCCACGAGCGCAACAAACTTCGTCCATGCGCTTCCGTCGTTCAGCCATTTCTCCAACGTGGCGCGCGCCACACCTGCGATCGGTTCGGCCAGGTCCAGGGAAAGTTTCACAAGGTCTGCCGGGCCTCGACCGAGCAGGGTCTCCACGGCTTCGCGAACCTCGAGTGCATTGCCGACCGTGCAGCCAAGCGGTTCATCCATCGGGGAAAGAAGGTGCGAAACTGCTACGCCCATCTGCTCTCCAATGGCGGACAGGCCTTTCGCAAGATTCTCGGCGTCACTTCTGGTTTTCATGAAGGCTCCCGCGCCAAATTTCACGTCGAGCACGAGCCGGTCGAGGCTTTCAGCGAGCTTTTTACTCATGATGCTCGCGATGATCAGCGGCTGAGAGGGCACGGTGCCGGTAACGTCGCGCAGTGCGTAAAGTTTCTTGTCCGCCGGACAAATGCCGGCGGTTTGCCCGATCATGAAGACGCCTATTTTTTCGAGCTGGCGGAGCGCTTTCTTTTCGTCGAGATCGACGCGGAAGCCCGGGATGCTCTCGAGCTTGTCGAGCGTGCCGCCGGTGATGCCGAGGCCGCGTCCCGAGATCATCGGCACCCAGACGTTGCAGCAGGCCAGGAGCGGCGCGAGGACGAGCGAGACCTTGTCGCCGACGCCGCCGGTGGAGTGTTTATCGACCTTGGGCGGCGAGCCGGCGGGATAACGCAGCACGTTGCCACTGTTCATCATCGCCCGCGTCAGGCTCGTGGTTTCCTCGAGCGACATGCCGCGAAAATAAACCGCCATCGCGAGGGCGCTCATTTGATAATCGGGGATTTCGCCGCGGGTGAATCCTTCGATGAATGACTCGATTTCCTCGCCGGTCAGTTCCCGGCCTTCCCGCTTCGCCTCGATGACGCTCGGAACGTGCACTACTTTTTCGCGCGCAAGTGCCGCGTGGTTTTACTGTGGAAATCGAGGATCGGTTTTCCGACCGGCCACGATTCCTTCAGCTTAAAAAATGAAGCAAGAGTCGCGGCGACATCCGCGAAGCTTTCACGCACGCCGACCGGTCCCACGCGGCCGTCGTATTTGATGATCAGCGGAACTTCCTCGCGCGTGTGGTCGGTGCCGCGAAAGGTCGGATCGTTGCCGTGGTCCGCTGTGATGATGAACAGATCCTCGCCCTCGATTGCCGGCAGGAAACCACGCAGCCAATGGTCAAAGGCCACGAGAGCCTGTGCGTAACCCTCGACGTCGCGGCGATGGCCGTGGAGCGAGTCGAAATCGACGAGGTTGGCAAAAACGAGGCCGTCGTGGGTCGCCTGCCAGAGTCGCTCGATTTGCTTCATGCCATCTTCGTTCGACTTGGTGGAGTGCGAATGCGTGACTCCGCTTTGAGCATAAATATCTCCGATCTTTCCGACGCCCTGCACCACAAATCCTGATTCGGAAATGGCGTTCAGCACCGTCCGCGGCGGCACGATTGAGTAATCGTGCCGGCCTGCCGTCCGTCGGAAGGCTCCGGACGTCCCTACGAACGGCCGCGCGATCACCCTGCCGATGCGATAGGCGTTACAATGCCGGCGTGCGATGCGGCAGATTTCATAGAGCCGCTTGAGTGACACCACCTCCCCATGAACGGCGATTTGCATCACCGAATCTGCGGACGTGTAAAGGATCGGCTTTTGGGTCCGGCAATGTTCGGCGCCGAGCTCCTCGAGCACCGTTGTGCCGCTCGCGGGATGGTTCCCGATGAACTGCACCTTTGCCTCCGCCTCGATGGCCTCCACCAGACGCGCGGGAAACTTTTCAAAAACGGCAAACGGTTCATCAAGCACCGCGCCCGCCATTTCCCAATGGCCGGTGGTGGTGTCCTTTCCGGCTGATTGCTCGCGCATGCGACCGTAACTCGCCTTGATCTCTTTGTTGCCACCGCCGTCGACGCGACCCGCCAGGATTTCGCCGAGACCGAGCGAAAAAAGCGCGGGCAGCTCCAGGCTCGGGAGGTGCGCAAAAATGTGACCGAGCGTGTCGGCGCCGCGGTCGCCGTATTTCGCGGCATCCGGCGCGCCGCCAACGCCGACCGAGTCGAGAACAATCAGCAGCGCACGCATTACAGCCCGATCGGATGCCAGGCGGTCTTGAATTCCACGGTGTCGAGAATCCAATATGGATCCTCTGCTTTTGTCGTCGCCCAATCACGGACGTTGAGTTTGCGCGAGGCGTAGCGTTTCAGGTTGATCGCGCTGCCGCCCTGAAGCTGTTTGGAAACCGCTTCGTCGCCGGCGCCGTCCACGATCGCGTTGACGTCCATGTGCGTCGCGAAATGCGGCGCCAGCTCAGCGCGCGCGCCGGTAAGAATATTGACCACTCCGCCGGGCAAGTCGCTGGTCGCGAGAATCTCCGAAAAAGTAATGGCCGGAAGCGGCATCGATTCGGAGGCGAGAAGGATGACTGAATTTCCGCTGAGAATGATGGGCGCGAGCAGCGACACCAGCGGTAGGAGCGCGGGGGCGTCGGGACAAACCGCGACGACCACGCCGGTCGGCTCGGGCGTGGTGAAGTTGAAATGAGAGCTTGCTACGGGGTTCACTGAGCTGAAAAGCGGCGCGAACTTATCCGTCCATCCGGCGTAGTGCACGAGCCGGTCGATGCTTTGCTGCACCTCGTTGATCGCATTGCCTCTCGCCGCACGCTCGACCTCCGCGGCCAGTTCTGTGGATCGCTGCTCGAGCATCTCCGCGGCGCGATAAAGAATCTGGCCGCGCAGATACGCGCTGTTTTTCGCCCACCCCGGTTGCGCCTTTCGCGCGGCGACCATGGCATCGCGAAAGTCTTTGCGCGACGCCTGGCAATAATTGGCGAGGACGTTTTCGCCGTCGGCGGAGCGCGCCGTGAGATAGCGGCCACTTTCGCCGCGCGGGAATTTTCCGCCGATGTGGAGCTTGTAGGTCTTGAGAATCCCCAGACGTTTCGAATTTGCGGGCATGCGCCATTTATAGGCGATCGCGGGGCATTGAAAATGGGAAAACGCGCCGGGCTTTTTCGGCCGCGCATTTGCTTTGACGGTCAGTGCCGGTCAGCCGCAATTTCATTTTCGGCCGCCCGTTGCAGAGGCACGATCCACGAACGACCTACCACCCGTCTCAACCGCAAAAAAATCGTGCCTGCGCGCATTTTTCTCACAACTCAGATGAATGTTCTGAGGGCCTCTGCTACGATGTGACTGGCGAAGCCTCGGATATGATTCGACCCTCAAACCAATTGCGGAGCGCGAGTCCGTTGATCCCGTTGAGCTGAACCATCGAAGAACCGGAATGGATACCTTTTGGATCAATGTTCTCCTGGTCGAGGACAACGCGGAACACGCGGAGTTGCTGCAGCACATGCTGCATCGTTCAAACTCCGGAAACTTCATCGTGAAGGTCGTTGCCACGCTCGCCGAAGCGGTCGCCGAGGCGGGCGAGGGCCAGCAACAATTGATCCTGCTCGACCTGCTACTCCCCGATTTCGAAGGCAGGGAAACTTACATGCGGATGCGGGACGTTGCGCCAGGGATACCGATCATCGTGCTGAGCGGGCTCGACGATGAGGCGCTCGCGATCGAGACGGTGAAAGAGGGCGCGCAGGATTATTTGGTGAAGGGCCATTTCGACCACTACGCGCTCGGCCGTGCGATGAACTACGCGCTCGAGCGCCAGCGCGCACAGGAGCAGCTGCGCCGCGCGCATGCGGAGCTCGAGGGCCGGGTGCGCGAGCGCACTGCTGAGCTGGAGCAAAAGAACGACCAGCTGAAGACCGAAGTCGCCGAGCGCGGACACGCCGAGGAAGCGTTGCGTGAGAGTAATCGCCAGCTGGCCGATGCGATGGCGAAATTGCGCGACCAGCAGGATCACGCAATTCAACGGGAGCGCCTGCACGCTCTCGGTCGCATGGCCAGCGGCATCGCGCACGATTTCAACAATGCGCTGGCGCCGATTCTCGGCTTCAGCGAACTCCTTTTGCTGCGGCCGGCGCTGATCGCGGACGTTGAAAAGGCGAAAAATTACATCGAGATGATCCACTCCGCGGCGCAGCAGAGCGCGAAGGTTGTGAGCCGTCTCCGGGAGTTTTATCGCTACCGGGAGGACACGGAAATCTTCGCGCCCGTTCCGCTCAACGATTTGATCAATCAGGTGATCTCCCTGACGCAACCAAGGTGGAAAAACCAGGCGCTCGGGGATGGAATCCAAATTCGGGTGAAGACGGAATTTCAGAACATCCCCACGGTCGATGGAAACGAATCCGCGCTGCGCGAGATGGTGACGAACCTGATGCTGAACGCCATCGATGCGATCACCGAGGAGGGGACGATCACTTTCCGAACGTTTGTCCGGGGTGAGGACGCGATCATGCAGATCATCGATACCGGAATCGGGATGAGCGAAGAGGTGCGCACCCGCTGCCTCGAGCCGTTTTTTTCGACGAAGGAAGAGCACGGCAGCGGCCTCGGGCTCGGCATCGTTCACGGAATTGTGCGACGGCACGACGGCAAGATCGAAATCGAGAGCGAGCTTGAAAAGGGAAGCACGGTCACCATCTGCCTCCCGCTTTACAAAGAGGAACGCGCTCCGGCCAAACGGCCGGTGTCGGAACATGTCGGGGCTCCCCTCAAAATCCTCGTCGTGGAAGACGAGCCGCTCGTGCAGGAGGTGATTTGCGTCTATTTGACTGAAGACGGGCACGACGTGCAGACCGCAGTGAACGGCCTTGATGGCTTGGAAAAATTCAAGGCCGGGACCTTCGATCTCGTGCTGACCGATCGCGCAATGCCGGAGATGAACGGCGATCAGCTCGCGAGCGAAATCAAGGAAATCGCTCCGCACCAGCCGGTGATTTTGCTGACAGGATTCGGCGATCTGATGAGCGGCGCCGGGGAACGCCCGGCCGGTGTGGATCTGGTGGTCAGCACGCCCTTCACGATGAATGTCCTCCGCGAAGCGATCGCGCGCTGTGTGCATCTCGCGCGGACGGAGGCAATCTAGACCTCGGCGTCGCTCACAGGCGCATCCGCGACGGGCCACGCGATTCAAACCGTGGAAATGAAAACCCCCGACGACGACGCCGCTCCACCGGCGATACGCGTGCGCCTCGCGGACTTGATGCGCGGGCCTTTTGACATCAAGTCCTTTGCGCTGACGACGCTGCTCGTGTTCGCAGTTTTATATACGATGTATTTCACGCGGGCCGTGCTCCTGCCGCTCGTCCTGGCCATGCTGCTGAGTTACCTTCTCACGCCGCTGGTGCGGATGCTGACGCGTCTAAAAATTCCGTCACTCGCGGCATCGGGCATCGTT
>JAXDQV010000163.1:0-15284 GCA_034667645.1 Chthoniobacter sp. | reverse complement strand
CGGCCTGGCTGGACCGTAACGGCGACTCAAAAACTCCCGAAGAAGTCGCGAAATGGAGCGACGGCGTGGAGGCTGCGATGCCATACAACGACCCCGAGCGGCGCGACTGGTTCGTGGAACAGTGTGCTCCCTTGAATCTCGACCCATCAAAGACGACGCTCTTCGACTGGCTCGAGGCAGATGACAAGGCGAGCTACGCAGTTTGATCTGCATAGCCCGCCCTGCCCGATTTCTTACAGATTCGACTACGGATTCGTAGTTGTCGTCGAAGAGGAAGATTTCTCTTCCATCCCGCCGCCCGTCGACGTGCTCGTTGAGGTCTTTTCCTCGGTCTTCGCAGCCGGGGGATTGACGATGGTCGTGTTGTTTTCGGTTTTCTTATCCCCACTTGGAGGCGCAACCACCGTGGTGTTCTTTTCCACTGTCTTCTCGGCGGGCTGACCCGCAGGAGCTTCGACACGCTGTTCGCATGCGGTGCAGAGGAGAGCAGCAGTGAGTGTTAAAAGGATGTTTTTCATAAGCATTGTGTTTGGTTCACAGCCGATTCGCAGGAAAGGGTGCTTCCGACCGTCCTAAACGCCGATTCGTAGTAACGTTTCCAGCGAATCGAGGGAGATTTGCGACCACGTTTCGAGTTGCTCACGCCGGGTTCGCAGTTCCTCCGGCGAAAGAAATACCAGGTTTGTGATCATTGCTTCCCGTTTTTCCACGCGGTCACTCGCGAGGGAGAATACATGGACCACGCCCAAGTGAACTTTGCCGACGTCATTTGAGTCGTCATTGAGGAGCGCAACAATCCGATCCTGAAACTGCGTCTGCACGTTTAACTCCTCGAAAACCTCCCGACGCACCCCTTCGAGATAGGCCGCCTTATCCAAGGCAAAAAGCCCTTCGTCATCATCGTTCATATGCCCGCCAATGCCGATCGATCCTTTCGCCACGAGCCGTTGCTCGCCCGCTTTTTTCCCCCGGACGTAATGCAACACGCGCCCGTCGTGCACGAGCAGGACGTAAGGGATGATTTGTTTGAACGCGGGATTGGTTTCGGCCTCCGAGCGAGGCATGAAAAAGTTGTTCTCACGGGCGAGTAACGCCGGGAGGTATTTGCCGACATCGAGGGACAACCCTTGAAAGAGGCCTAGTTCTTCAAGCAAAGACCGCTTCACCACGAGAATCATTTCTTCTTTCATGCGGGCGCAGTTTTTACGCCGCTCCAGCCAAAGTCGAGAGCCCGATTAGACACCGCCAATCTTCTCGGCTACGCTCCCTGAGCCATCATGCGACACTTGCGAAACTCGCCCACACTCTTCGGGCTGGTGTTCCTCCTGCTGGTGACCCCAGTGGCTTTCGGGGGCAAGAAATCCGCTTCACGAGAAATGGTTTCGGATCGTTCGCTGGCGCGAGCCATTGACTCCGCGCAACCCTTCGTGCAGCAGGGTTTCACGATCCGGGAAGAATACTGGGGCGGCGCGCTTGGGTCCGAAACGCGTAAGGTCGTCGTTCAGCACTTGTTCAAAAACAATGAGTATTGGTTCTGTGCGGCCCTGAGTTCGACCTCGATGGTTTCGGTTCACGTTTATGATGAAAACGGGAACCTCGCGGACTCAGAATACTGGAAAAAAAGCCGCGCGGCCGGCGTGCATGTGGCTCCCCGCAGATCGGGCACATATTACATCATCGTTGAAGCGGACAAGTCGGTGAAACCAGAGGTGCTGTGGGCGATGATTTACGCGTTTCGTTAAGCATCGAGGTAGCCCTGCAGCTTCAAGCGCAGCTCGACGCGTGCGCGAAAAAGCACGCTTTTGACCGCGGGCACGGACAGTCCCAGGACGTTAGCGATTTCCTCGTATGGCATTTCCTCATAGCGGCGCAGCACGACCGCCATGCGCTGAGTTTCCGGCAATGAATCGATCGCTGTCTGGATGGCTGCCTCCAATTCCGTGTCCAGCAGCGACGCGTCCGGCGCGCTCCCCTGCACATCCGCAGCCTGGAAATGGTGCTGCTTTTCCTCATGCTCGAGCGGCGTGGCCGGGTGCCGCTTCCTGCGCCGGAGTTCATTGAAAACGAGATTGCGCGTAATGGTGAACAGCCAGGTCGTGAACTTCGCCGTCGGTTTGTAACGCCCGGCGGACTTCCAGACCCGGATGAAGACCTGCTGCGCCACGTCCTCGGAATCGGTGTCGTCGCCGAGCATTTTCGCCACCGTCCCGACGACGCGTCGTTGATGCGCCTCGATCAATTTTTCAAAAGCCTGCATGTCACCGCCGGCCACGCGCTGCATCCATTCCACGTCCTGCGCATCCGCCGAGAGGGCGTCGCGCGAGGGTTCGTCGCTCATGGATCAATGGAGAAAAACGCGCCCGCCTCCCGGCGCAGAAATCATTTTCAGCCGAACCAGCGTTCTTGCAATTCGTTTCGCGCGTCTCGATCATTGCGCAAATGCTGGCCGGCGTGAAAACCTCATTCCGCGGGCGTTGGCGCGAGATGCAGGGCCCCTACGGCGCTCTGCGCCAGTTCCTGAAACCCTATTGGCTGCGCTTTGCCCTCGGCATGGTTTGCGGCGCCGTCTTTGGCTTTCTCAATGGTTCTCTCCCATGGGTGATTCAACAGGTCAGCGGCATCATTTTCTACAGCAAGGCGGAGAACCCGTTCCTCGCCCGCTACATGCAAAACGGAGTTCCACCGGCGACGGTGGTCCTGCTGGCCTGCCTCGCAATCCCGGCGGTCATGGTTTTGCGGGGTATTTTCTCGTTCGCGAATTCTTATCTCGTTGAGTGGGTCAGCGGCCGCGTGCTGATGGATTTGCGTGGAAAGTTGCTCGAGCGCATCACGAGTCAATCGGTCGATTTTTTCAACCACTCCCGCTCGGGACACCTCATCTCGCGGATCGCGAATGACACCCGCGAGGCGCAGACCGCGCTGACCACGATGAGCACCGATCTCGTGGTGCAGCCCATCAGCCTCATCACCGGGCTCTTCGTGTTGTTTCACATCGACTGGCGATTCATGGCGGCCACGCTGATTCTTTTCCCGCTTTGCATTCTCCCGGCGCGCAGCATCGGACGCCGCATCCGGGCGTCGGCGAAAAGCGAGGAGATGGAGAAAGGCGATATGATGGTGATCCTTCACGAGATCATCGCGGGCATCAAAGTGATCAAGAGCTTCTCGCGCACGGCGGCAGAGATCGAACGTTTCAACGCCTCGGGCGAGGCGCAATTTCATCACGCGATGCGAGTAAAACGCGCGATGGAAAGTCACGCCCCGCTCGTCGAGAGCATCGCGGCAGCCGGCGTGGGCCTGGCTTTCTGGTATGTGTGGCAGGCGCATCTGCCCGGTCACAAATTCGTCGCCCTCTGCGCCGGAATCTTTCTGCTCTACCAGCCGATCAAATCGCTCACGCGCCTTCACCTGCTCCTGCAGCGATGCCACGCCGCGACATCGAGCATCATGCAGTTTTTCGAAATTGAGCCGAGCGTGCAGGACGCGCCCGACGCGGCGCGATTGCCGCGTTGCCGCGGTGAGATCGTCTTTGAAAAAGTGACATTTGGTTACCGGCCGGGCCTTCCCGCTTTGTCGGACGTCAACCTGCGGTTCGAGCCGGGAAAATTCTACGCCCTGGTCGGTCCCAGTGGTGCGGGAAAGAGCACGCTGCTTTCCTTGATCCTTCGTTTTTATGATCCGCAATCCGGTTGCGTGCGGATCGACGGCCAGGACGTGCGGGAGGTGATGCAGGATTCGTTGCGCGATAACATCGGCGTGGTCGCGCAGGAGACCTTCTTGTTTCACGACACCATCGCGAAAAACATCGCCTACGGAAAACCTGGCTCGTCACGCGCGGAAGTCATCGCCGTCGCACAGCAGGCGCACGCACACGACTTCGTGCTCGCGCAGCACAACGGCTATGACACCGTCGTCGGAGACAAAGGCTGCATGCTCTCCGGCGGGCAGCAGCAGCGGATCGCCATCGCCCGCGCGCTGCTCAAAGACGCGCCGGTGCTGCTTCTCGACGAGGCGACGTCGTCGCTCGATTCGGAATCGGAGGCGCAAATTCAAGCCGGCCTGGAAACGCTGGCCTCAGGCCGTTCGGTAATCGCGATTGCGCATCGGCTCTCCACCATCCTGAAAGCCGATGAGATCATCGTGATCGAGCACGGACATGTCATCGAACGCGGCGACCACCGCACTTTGATCGAAAAATCAGGAATCTATCGGCGGCTTTACGACCTGCAGTTCCACCGCGAATCAGCGCCGGAACTCGTGGCCGTTTAATTCGACCCGAGAGTGAAATAACCCGTCTGGTCGATTCCGCGGAAGTGTCCAAACGCGGCGTTCTGTTTCTGTAAAACCACGGCCCTCACCCCGCGCCGCGCACCGCTCGGGTGAATGAAAGAGCCGATGACCAGACCATTCGCCGAGTTGATGCTCGCGGTGAAATTCGGAGCGTCCGGGGTCGCCGCCGTCACCTGATTATTCAACGATACGGTGGCAGAGAAGGCGATCTCCGACCCGATGTTGCCGCCGCCGAGCGTCACGCTGGTGTTGCCGGAACCTGCGGGAAGCGTCAGTGCGGGCGCGGTGTAGCGCGATCCGACGGTGGAAAGCTGAGCGGCGAATGCCGCAGGGTAAAAGGCGTCTGCGTCGTTGGCCGGCTTGGTCCAGGTAACGGTGCCGGCGAGATCACTCGTGGTGGTTTCCGCGAACCTCACCGTTCCTGCAAGAAAGCCCCTTTTGTTTTTAACCGACGCGCACAGCGGCAATTCTCCGGTTTTTGACACCATGCTGCTTTGTGAAAACAAACTGTCGTCTGCGAGGCGGCCGACAATCACCGTCGTGCCATTGGGAGCAACGATCATCGTCGCGCAGCCACTCCCCTCGGGAACTCCAACTGCTGATGGTGCGGCGAGCACCACGGTATAACGACCGGCTTGCGGCGCACGATTCGCGGTCGCATTAAAAGTGGCGAGGTCGGCGGAAACGGAGCCCGTGAAGTCGTCGCTTGAGACATTGCCCGTGATCTTGCCTGAGCCGTCGGTGGGATCGAGCCTCAGGTTCAAGACAAGCGGCGACATTTCTTTCCGAGGAAGAGTCACCGTCGCTGCGCCAGAGAGATCAAACCGCGCAGTGAATGAGTAGGACGCGCCATCAATGGTGAGGCGGCCCGTAAATGCGCCAGTCGGAGTGAGCGCGATTTTGACAAAGCCGGGATGCGACGCGGCCCCTGCCAGACCGAAGTATTTGCCGTTCGAAGTGAGGAACGGATTCGGGATAAAATTTGCCTGCAAGGTCAATCCCTCGCGCATCACGAAGGAGAGCGTCGCGGATTTCGCGTCCGAGCCTCCAGTCCACCCTGCAAATAGATTCCCCGGAGCTGGGGTCGCGACGAGCCGGTAGGTTTGGCCGACCTCACGGGACGTGACTCCAGCAAAGCCGCTCGTGATAGAACCGCTGCCACTCGTGAGAACCGTGAGCGGGCGGATTTGCACGTAATCCACTACTCGGGTGACTTCCGCGATGAGCGCAGAGTTCGCGTCCAGACTGCGGACGCGAATTGTATTCGGCCCCGGCGCAAGGTTCGACGCAACCGCAGACCAATCTGTCACGCCAGCCGCCAGTTGGAAATTTCCGACGCTGTTTGCATTTTCGATGCGAACCATGACCGAGCTTGCACCGGAGTCGGTTCTTGCAGTTCCCGCAACCGCGACTGATGACTCGGTCACCCTTGCGCCGACTGCTGGCGTTTTGATCGCAAGCTTGGGCGCCGGCTGCGGTGGCGCGGTGATGATCACCCAGTAATATTTGTTGTCGCTGGATGAGTCGTAATAGTAGCCGATCCCGTAAGAGGTTTCGGAGGCGTAAAAGGAATTCAGTCCGAGGATGTGCGTCCGGTGGTCCGGAGAGTCCATCCAACCATTCCACGCCGCGGAGGCGGTGGAATATCCGGCGGCGATCGACTCGATGTAATTTGCGTCCCGCTCCGTGCCCCACCAATCCGGCAACTTGTATCCCGCCTGAGCGACGAGGTAATTCGCTGCAACCCCGTCCGGATTCACGTGCGCAAAATAGTGTCGTTTCGCCATGTCGGTTGCCCGTGCACGCGCCACGCCGGCGAGAATGGGATCTAGAGTCAGAAACGCCCGGCCTTGCTTCGAGTCGCCGGCCATATAATCGGCGATCTGCTGCTCCTGCGGATTGAGAATCGCGGCAAATGCCGGAGAGACCACCGAGCACACCAGGAACAGGAAGATGGCGGTTTTAAAAACAAGATTCTGGAGGCTAAGAAGGTTGTGGGGGGATTTCAGGATCACGGGATTCGGCAAAACAGGGGTTTCGATGTCGGAAACCTGTTAAGCCGATTGCGTGCCACGTTTATAGTGGTTATGAAAACGCGACTCCTTTCAGCCGCCTGCGTCCTGAGCTAAAGCTTATCCAAGGGAGCCCAGCGCCCTGTCGAGCCGACCCAGCACCCGCTCTTTTCCCAGAACCTCGAGCAGATGGTAAAGGCTCGGACCGGCATTGCTGCCCGTGCACGCCAGCCGCGTCGGATGCACCAGCACTCCCACCTTGACGCCAAGCTGTGCCGCCGTCGCCTTGAGTGCAGTTTCAAGCGTGGTTGCGTCGAAGGCTTCCAGATCTGCGAATGCTTCGCGGACCGCTGCGAGGCGCGGTTGATTTTCAAGTGTGAGGTATTTTGCCGCGCCCTCGTGGTGGTAGTCGAAATTCTCCGTGAAATAAAATCCCGCGTAAGAGGGCAGTTCTCCGAAAACGCGGACCTTGCCCTTGCACGTATCGAGGGCCGCGCGCACATACGGAAGCGGAAAACTGCCGATGTCGAATCCCGCTCGATTGAGTGCGATTTCCCCAAAATCATAAAAAAGCGGATCGTCGAGTTCCCGCGCATATTCGCCATTCAACCAGGTGCATTTATCGAGATCGAAGATCGCGCTCTTGCGGTTTATTTTTTCCAGGTCGAAGAGACGAATGACCTCGTCAATCTCCAGTTTCTCGCGATTGTCCTTGGGCGACCAGCCGAGCAGGCAGAGGTAATTTCGCACCGCAGCCGGGATGTAGCCCTGCTCCATGTAAGTGCTGAGGCTCGCTCCTTGATCGCGCTTGCTCATCTTCGAGCCATCTTTGTTCAGGATGAGCGGAATGTGTGCGAAGTGCGGCGGCGCGGCGCCAAGCGCGGAGTAAAGCTGCAGATGCTTGGGCGTGTTGGAAAGGTGATCCTCCCCCCGAATCACATGCGAGATGCGCATCTCGATGTCGTCCACCACATTCACGAAGTGAAAAATCCACGAACCATCGGGCCGCCTGATCGTCATGTCCGGATTCGTCTCCGGACTCGTCATGTCAAAATCGACCCGGCCGCAGATCAAGTCATCAACCACGACTCGCTCTCGCGCAAAACGAAACCGGATTGCCCCCGCGTCATCGTAAACGCGCCCGCACGCCTCCAGCTTTTCCAGATAGCGTGCGTAGATTGCTTCGCGCTCGCTTTGGAAATAGGGCCCAAAATCCCCGCCCGCCATCGGCCCTTCATCCCAGTCGATTCCCAGCCAGCGGAGACCGTCGTAGATTGCCTGTGACGCTTCAGCGGTGTTGCGCGCTTTGTCGGTATCCTCAACGCGCAGGATGAAACGGCCGCCGGTGTGACGGGCGTAGAGCCAGTTGAACAACGCGGTCCGCGCGCCGCCGATGTGAAGATGGCCGGTGGGTGATGGAGCAAAACGAACTCGGATACTCGACATGTTTGGGAAATAAAAAACGGCGTAATTCGCGGGAGAAATTAAGGGCCGTTCCGCCCTGTCAACAACGCTAAACGTGCCGGCTTCGCGCATTGACATGATCCCCCTCGCCCGCAAAATTGCAGCGCATTTTATGTCGCAAAAAATTCTGGTGATTGATGACAGTCTCGCGACATCGAAGACGGCCGAGAGCGTGCTCAGCCAGCAGTTTGGCAACGTCGATGTTCTCCTCGCACAGCGAGGCGCGGAGGCGCTGGAGCGATTCCTCGTCACCCAGCCGGATCTGGTTCTGCTCAATGAATCGCTGCCGGACATGGACGGCGACACCGTGTGTTACCGTTTGTTAAACGATCCGCTGACCTCGCAGGTGCCGGTCGTCGTGATGGCCACGAACGGGCGCGGGGAGGCGCTTCGTGGCAAATACGCAAACGTGGTGAACGCGATCCCGAAGCCGGTCACCTCCGAGGCTTTGCTTTCGGCGGTCAAAGCGCAGTTGGGGAAAGCCGCTTCCACTCCGTCGCCCACCGCGAGCATTCTATTTCGCGACGCATCCAAAATCGTTTTCGCCGGGCACACAGGATTTTTCTCGCTGCGCAGTGCATTGCAGATGGCTTGCGGCGACAAACTGACGGGCGTTCTTCGCGTCTTTATCAACCGATTTCCAGTCGAGCTGTTCATTTCCGGGGGGCGCTTCCTTTTTGCAACGACCCGCAATTTCCACCTCTATTTGCAGGCGTCGCCCGTGATTTTAAATGCGACGAATCTCGGAACGATTCTCGATGGTCAGGCGGGGCAGGCTGCGTCCGGCTGTCCCCTCTTTTTATTCCTGGCCGCGCGCAACGGCTTTCCACACGACGATGTGGTGCAGCTCACGCGCGAGCATGGTCAGCGGCTCTTCAGCCATTTGTGGACGGCCGGCCGGGTGAATTTCGAGTTCGCGGAATTGAGCGAGTTTCCGGAGTTCGCGCAAAAGTTTCCGGCGGCAAGTGACGATCCGGACAACTGGGTCCTCGCGAGTTTACGCTACGTCAGCTTTGACAGTCTCACCGCATCACAGCGACCGGATCCTAACGGCTCGCCCGCTTACACGCGAAAGGGTTACGACCTCATCCAGCACCTGCGGCTCAACGACGTGGAAACGCGGTTTGCCACCGCGATCAACGGGTCCGAACCCCTGCAGCAGATCGCGAAAAGGATCAAGATCGCCCTCAACGATGCCCTGCTGATCGTGTTTCGTTTTCAAGCGCTGGAAATCATCGACTACTGGTCATCCACCGTGCTCTCGCTGCCCATTGCATCGGCCCCATCCGGCGGGAAGGCACTCGAGGCCGGGAGCTAAAACTTCCGCGTCCACGCGGCGGTGGCGTATTTGGTCTTCGCGAGTGCTCCCGCTTCCTCGATCTCGAACGAGCGCAACTCGACTGCCGGCGAAAAAGCTGACGCGAGTTTTTCCACGAAGCCGGGTTCGATCGTCACGTTTTGAATGCTGCCTTGGTGGAGAAGACCGGTTTCCGCGCGCTTTTGTGCGCCGCCCGCGATCTTTCGGTTGTTTAACACAACGTCGTGACGGACGGAGTTCTCAAAGCAGCTTCTGGAATTCGTTTTGCGCTCTGCTGACACAACTTCCGCAGCAATCCCGTAGGCTCCTCTCAGGGCCGATGCGACGCGCTCATGAATCACGCGATATGATTCACCGGGACTCGTTTTGAAAAACCGCCCCGACCCTGGCGCTACGAGGGAATAAGTGAAATCTTCGCCATGTAAAACTACTCCGCCGCCAGTCCAGCGACGAACAAGCTGGTGATCGGGAAAAGCGCTGAGGACAGGCTCGAATTCTTCAAAATAACCGAACGAAACCGCGGGCTTTTCCCAGCGATAAACGCGAAGCACAGGAGCGGAAACATCCCGCAGCAAAAGCTCATCGATTGCCATGTTCACCGCGGCTGAGCGCGGATCGAGATCATCAAAAACGATCAGCTTGTCGAAGACCGGATGCATCGGGCGATGCTAGGTTCAAAAACTAAATTGGCAATGGGTCGCGACCCTTTTACACTCGCCGCCGCATGCCAAAACTCGCTCTCGGAAAAGGTCTCGGCGCGCTGATCAATACGCACGTCGTTTCACCGACACCTTCCGCGGAGCTGGGCGAGCGCGTGCAGCTCGTGGCGCTGACTGAGATCATTCCGACTCCGCTGCAACCACGAACCGAATTCCGCGGCGAACGGCTCCAGGAGCTGATCGAATCGATTCGCGAACACGGCATCATCCAGCCGCTGATCGTCCGGAGGACGGGAACAAAATACGAATTGATCGCGGGCGAGCGGCGCTGGCGGGCCGCGCAGCAAGTCGGCCTGACGCAGGCTCCGATTATCGTCCGCTCGGCCAGCGATCAGGAAGTGCTGGAGCTGGCGCTGATCGAGAATCTTCAGCGCGAAGATTTAAACCCGATTGAGGAGGCTCTTGCGTTTTCCCGCCTGGCCAAGGAATTCAAGCTCCGTCAGGAAGACATCGCCCAGAAAGTCGGAAAGAGTCGGGCGGCGATTGCCAACAGCATGCGCCTGCTCGAACTGCACCCGCACATTCAAAGCTGGCTGACGCAAGGACGTGTCTCCGTGGGCCATGCGAAGGTTTTGCTTGCGCTGAAATCTCAGGAGGAGCAATTGCTCATCGCGGAGAATGTTTTGCGACATCAATACACGGTCCGGGCGACGGAGAAGCTCGTCACGAACCACTTCACCAAGCAAGGCGTAGCGCGGCCGACCCGCAGCGGACCATCCGGTCAGACCATTTCTCCGGCTTTGCAAAACCTACAGAATCGGCTTCAGCAGCATCTCGCCACGCATGTCTCGCTGCACCACAGCGAGAAACGCGGTCGCATGGAAATTGACTACTACGGCACCGATGATCTGCATCGACTGTTGGAAGCGATGGGGTTGCCGCTGGATGAGGCTTAGGAGCGGCGCGCGCGGGCTGGCCGCCGCGTGCTTGTTCAGCGTCTGCGCGTGCAGCCGCAATTCGCTGCCACCGGACTTGCAGCCATCGGCTTCCTCGGACGCGCTGATGTCAGACGCTCCGCCGGCTGCGGCCGTGAAAGCCCCCGCGGAAATCTGGAAAAGTTTTGATGGCGACAAGGCGTTTCAGCACGTGGAGGCGCTGGTTAATTTAGGAGCGCGTCCAGCCGGATCGGTGGAGTTAGAAAAGGCGCGGGGTCACATTTCCGCCGCTCTGAAAGAAAGTGGCTGGAAGGTGGAAGCACAGAATTTTAACAACGAGACGCCGCGCGGCACGGTCACCTTTACGAACCTGATCGCGCGATTTGGAGGAAGCACAAAAACTCAGCGCGCCATTGTTTGCTCCCATTACGACACAAAGATTTTCGACACAATCCGCTTTGTGGGTGCAAGCGACGGCGGATCGAGCACTGGCGCGCTGATCGAGCTTGCGCGTGTCCTCGCACTCGATCCGGACCTCGCAAAAAAGGTGGAATTGGTATTTTTCGACGGCGAGGAAGCGGTGGCTCAATTCACCGCCGAGGACGGACTTTATGGCAGCCGCTTCTACGCCCGACAGCTTCGCGAGTCGGGACGGGTGAAGCAGTTTGAGTTTGGGATTTTATGGGACATGATCGGCGATAAGAATCTCACCATCACTCTCTCACCGGACTCGCCGGGCGAACTCGCTCGCGGCATTCTGGAAGCCGCCATCGCTCTCCATGAGCGTCCCTGTTTTTCCTACTACAGCCGCGATATTTACGATGATCACGTGCCGCTGAACGCAGCTCACATCCCAACCATCGACCTTATCGATTTCGACTATCCGCCGTGGCACACAGCTGACGACACCCTCGACAAACTCAGCCCGCAAAGTCTTCAAAAAGTGGGTGCCGTCACCCTCTTTTACCTGCACAAACATTTGTAGGCGTCGGACGAAGAAGGGCGCCGGATGCGAGTCTTGACACGTTTGGAGCAATGGCTAGTTTCCGTCTCCTCATTGCACCCGTAGCTCAACTGGATAGAGCATCTGACTACGGATCAGAAGGTTGGGAGTTCGAATCTCTCCGGGTGCATTTGCCTTTCCGCTCCGCGGCGCATTTACTCGTCGCGCCCTTTCATTGGAGGAAACGTTTCAAACAAGGGAGCGAGATCGATCACTCCGTTCGCAGCCGACTTCAGTCCACTACCGAGATTCTGCGCGACAGAAGCTACTTCCACCCGCACTCCCCGGCGCCGCAGCTGTAAGGCGAGATAAGCGAAATCGGCGTCTCCCGTGACGAGGATGACCACATCGGGGCGCATCGCCACGGAAAGTTCAACCGCGTCAATCGCCATCATCACATCCACGTTCGCCTTGTAGTGTCCTTCTTCGCTCGGTGAGCCGTCTTTCGCCTCGACGAGAAATCCGTGCGCGCGAAGCCAATGCACGAACTTGCTCTTTTTATCGCGCTCGCTCTGCCACTCAGGCATCGCAGGCGGAAGCCCGACATAGACCACGATCTCGATCAGTTCTCTCGCTTTTTTTTCGTCTGCGAAAAAATCGCGGAGCTTCAACCAGTCCAAGCCTCGCCCGAGGGCACGAACCGAACTGACGACGTTGGATTCATCGACCAGCACCAGCACCCTGGATCTCCTGGATCGATCCAGCGTATTCGACCCCTTCATCGGGTAGGACTCAGACGGGATTTTCGGAATCCGCTACCGGTCCACCCTGCTTCGCCTCTTGTTTGCGAAGCTTTTTTTCTTCCTTCTTGGCTTTCTTCTGCAGGTCTTTCCGGCGCTTCTCGAATTGATAATTCGGCTTGGGCAATTTGGACTCCTGGAAGCTTAGGCTGAGATCGGATTGGCGGGCGGGCGGCTGTGACGGCCTGCCGCAAACTTCGCGTTCAACTCGGCGGCGGCTTCAAAGAATTTCGCCAGTGCTGAGCTGACGCCCCGGTATTTGTTGCCGGTTTTTTTCACAATGCCCGCTCCCACAAGATTTTGCAGTTTTTCATAAGCACGCAGACGCAGCATCTCCTCGCCGCCGCTCGCTGCATTGCGGGCGCGGAGGTTTTCGTGAACGATTAAAAACAGCGATTTGAACTCGTAGGCGGTCTTCCGCGAGAGAACGGTTGCCAGCTCTTCTGCCACATGGTCAGGACCGCGTCGGGAAAATCCGTAATTTGTCTTCATGCGCTCTTATCGCAGAATATTGGAGAAAGTCGAGGATACTTCCGCTTTATCTCGGATTGAAGCTGGGAGAACTGGGCATAGAAATGGCGGAGGGGGTGGGATTCGAACCCACGGAACCTTGCGGCTCTCCGGTTTTCAAGACCGGCGCGATCGACCACTCTGCCACCCCTCCCCAAGTGCATGCAGAACACTAAAAGTTGCCACGCGAAACAAGGCAATTTCAGACCGCGCACTGATAATGACACCGTGCCGTCGGTGTGTCATGTTTACCTGAACTTATGCCCATTGCCGGAGTAGATTTGGTGGAGGAAATCCTGGAGCTGAAGAGGGAGCGCAACGCTGTCATCCTCGCTCACAATTATCAGGTCCAGGAAATCCAGGAGATCGCTGACTTCGTCGGCGACTCGCTTGGGCTTAGTTACAAAGCGCGGGATACGGATGCGGATGTGATCGCCTTCTGCGGCGTTCATTTCATGGCGGAAACGGCCAAAATTGTGAACCCGACGAAAACCGTGGTGCTCCCCGATCTGGACGCGGGCTGCTCGCTGTCGGAGTCCTGTCCGGCCGATAAGCTCGACGCATTTCTCAAATTGCACGCGGACAAAAGCTATTACGTCATCGCTTACATCAACTGCAGCGCCGGAGTAAAAGCGCTCAGCGACGTGATCTGCACCAGCGGAAATGCCGTGAAGATCGTCGAGGCCGCTCCGCTCAACCGCAATATTCTCTTTGTGCCTGATCAAAATCTCGGTGCCTGGGTGATGGAAAAAACCGGGCGGAAAATGGAGCTTTGGCGCGGTCATTGTTACGTCCACGTCGAGTTTACGCAGAATGCGATCAATCAGATCAAAGCGAAACATCCCACCGCCGATGTTGTGGCGCATCCCGAGTGCACCTACGCGGTGCGCATGCTTGCTGACGAAGTTTGCTCGACGGAAAAAATGATCACCTACTGCCGCAGCTCACGCGCGAAGGAATTTATCATCGTCACCGAATCCGGCATGCTGCACCGGTTGCGACGCGAGGTGCCAGACAAGGTTTTCATTCCAGGCCCCACGGATGCGTGTGCCTGCGCGGATTGTCGTTTTATGAAAATGAATACGCTGGAAAAATTGCACGACGCTCTCCTGCATCTGGAGCCGCAAATCGTCATGCCGGAGTCAGTGCGTGTTCGTGCGGAGCGTCCGATTCGTCGCATGCTGGAACTCAGCGCGTGACACGGATGAGGTGGGAGACTGACTGTGTCTTGGCAGCGACTGTCGCTCGAGTTTTTCTTGCGATCGCTCTCCTTTTAGGCACGGCCTGCTCCTGGAAAAAATCGGATCCAGCGGAAGCTGCGGAATCATTCTTCGCGCTCTTAAGCAAGGGGCAGACACGCGAGGCCTATGACCGCGCGACATTTGCTTTTCAGACGCAACAAAGCTTTGCGAATTTCGAAGCCACTGTGCGCGATTTGGAACTTGGCGGTGCCGTCCCGCCAGCCTGGAAGTGGCGCGTGAAGAAAAGCGACGAAGCCTCTCTCGATGGCGAAATCACGACCAAGGGCGGAAAAAAAATCTCCATCGCCGTCACCCTCATCCCCGAGTCGCGCGAGTGGAAAATCTACGCGTTACACACCCAGGGCGTCGGCGATGCGACCCCAACGGCCAACCGCTTCACGCTCATGGGTAAAGGCGCAGCCTTTTCCGCTGCCGACACCCGGGAACCCCCGCCGATTGGAGAAATTACGACGCTGGTGCGCGAATCACTCGTGAAGTTTGACGAGGCCCTGCGACGAAAAGACTTCGGCGACTTTTACAAATATGTAGCTGCGACTTGGCAGGCACAACTTTCGGAGGTCCGCCTGCGGCGTGCTTTTCAGCCCTTTCTCGATGGCAATATCCGTCTCGAGGGGTTGGAGAAAACGGAGCCGGTTTTCGCCGCACCTCCCGCGATCGATCTCGAGGGCCTTCTGGTTGTGCGCGGCTATTTTCCGCTCAAGCCTTATCGCGCGGTGTTTTCGCTGAAGTATGTTTACGAATTGCCGCGCTGGAAGCTCTTCGGTATCGACGTTGATTTAGTGAAATAGCTATGACGCCAGCGTGGCCAGCGCGGTCTTCAGGGACGTAGCGTCGCTGATCGAAATCACCGGGAAGCCTTTGCGGGTGCGGTTGACCAGACCGGCAATCACCGCTCCGGGCCCCAGCTCGATGAACTGCTCGCAGTGTTCGTGGTCGATCAAGTATTCGACGCTCTCCGTCCACCGCACGGTGCCTGTCACCTGTTCGCGCAACGCATCTCGAATCTGATCCGGGTCACTCACCGACTTCGCATCGATGTTGCAGATTACTTTGAAGTTCGGGGTTTTGAAATCGGTGAGCGCAAGAACGTC
>JAXDQV010000162.1:0-3563 GCA_034667645.1 Chthoniobacter sp. | reverse complement strand
GAAGACCCCGCATTAACCGCAATTTCCCTTGAGGATGTTTACCGGCTGTTGCGCAACGCATCTCGGAATCGAGGTTCCGGCCTACGCACCCGGTAACGGCGAACGCGACAAGTGGCGGCACGCCGCTCACTAATTGCGATGCCGTCATGTCCTACTGCGCTTCGGGGCAAGGACGTCTGCGCTTGTATTGATCTAATGAGCGAACGCGCAGCTTCCTACAATAGCTGCTAGGCGGGCGTGAGGTAGTTTCGGGCCGAGGCGATAAGCCTTGCGAGCTCCCATCTCGGGATTTGCTTCTCCCTAGATACTACCGATTGGCAGACTCGATCCAACGCAGAAAACGCGCGCCTGCAATTCCGCGGGTAAATGCGAGGTGATATTCATCGATGACTGCTTCGGTGTCCCAACCAGTAGTAGGCCATGTTTTCATTGCTTCCTCGAGCCGGTCGAGATCTATCGCTCGTCGAACTAAAGGCGAATTATGGAACTCGGCAATCTCGTTCTGAAATGTTTCACGTCGGCGTTCGAGTTTCTCGTACCAATCAGGCGATTGCAGCCCATTCAAGCGGTTGGTTAGCACGATTTCGGGGACTAGGCCCCACATGGCGCGCCTGATCAAGGATCGGTCAATGTGCTCCGCTAAGTACTGCTGCGGCGGAATACCGAAGCAGTAAGACACTACGTCGATATCCGCCGTGGGATCGCGCACATCTACTCCGGTAAGTGCACGCTGGGCGGCGAACCAGTCACCGCTGCAATCGATACCTGCGAGTCCCGCGGCTCGAATGCCGGGCGACATAAGATAGAGAAAATCGTGACCGATCTGCCGCGCTCGGGCTTCAACTTGCATTTCGTCCGCGAAGGCGGGACGGATCGGGGAATGATCGTGCCAGGCGGCGACGCGTTGCTTCCAGCGGAAGCGAACCTGTTTACTTGTTTTCGCAGCCATGAGCGGCTCGACAATAAGCTTTCGGAAAGCCCCCCAACGCGAGTAGGACGTGCTGCCATAGCATAAACGCCACTGCCGAAAAGCGGTTACCAGCCGCCCGTGCAGCAGATGTGCGGCGGTTTGGTCCCAACCGTTCCAACTTATGGTGTAATTTCCATGGAAGCCGCCCAGCAACACTCGGCAGCCTTGCGCCCGCGCCAGCCGCGGAATGGTCAGCGCCCATCCCAGGTTGGTCGGATTGCGGATCGGCCCTTCCAGGGCAATGAAGCACCGTTCCAGCTCTGCCCAGTCGTCACACTCATCATTGCGCACGTAAGTCACGTCGATATTGTCGACGGCGTTGCGAATGGCTTCGATATAAGGAGTTTCATCGGCATAGCGACCGCTTGGTACCGGGCCATCAAATCCCTCACGTGGAACGTGACTGAAAACAGCAAGGCGCTTATTTTTTTCGCCAAGCGCACGGGCAGCGAGCACCGCTACCGAAGAGGAATCAAGTCCGCCGCTGAGATAGCAACCGATGGGATACGTAGTGCGCATTTGTCGCCGCACCGCGCGATCGAGGCACTCGCGCAACCCATTGGCATAGGATTGGTCCGAGCCAAGCCGGATCGGCTTGATATCGGCCAACGACCAATAGCGTCGCTGTTTCAGCAGACCATTATCCCGCACCGCGAGCAAGTGCGCGGGCGGCACCCGGTAGACGTCGCGGTACACTGTCGTGACATGGTCATGGTGATTAAGAACCAAAAAGTCGGCGAATTTGTTCTCGTTTAAGCGCCGCGGCACGTCGCCGAGCGCGAATAGTCCGTTCGGCATAGTGGAGAACGCAAAAAAACGTTCGTTCCGATGCCACATGAGCACATTCAGCCCCAAATGATCGCGCGCCAGCGTTAGAGTACGACGGCGGAGGTCCCAAATCGCAATCGCAAACGCGCCGCGAAGGCTCGGCCAAAGATCGTCTCCGAATGTTTCCCATGCGGTCAGCAAGATTCGTGCATCCGACCACTCTCTGGCATTTCTTACCGCGTCGCCGAGACGCGTCACGAGATCTTCGCGATTGTCGAGCCGCAGATCTGCCGCGATCACTGCATTGCTCTCACCTCGCCAAGGCTGACGATCGAAGTGATCTTCTTCAGTCGCCCTCATCAACACATGCACCAAGCCGACATTGTCACCGGCCATAATCCCGGATCGATCGGGACCGTGCGCTTTAAGTGCGTTCGCCATACGCTCGAGATCGCCTCGCGCAACCGGCTGGCCATCGAAACGCAATATCCCGGCAATGCCGCTCATTTGACAACCGAGGGTGCCGTGCGCAGTCGGTTCAAAACTCCGCAACCTTGGTGAAGCCGCGAGCGTTTGCGCCGCCTACGATCATCTTCCCTTCAACCTCGACCCACGCGTGAGCGAAAACGACATTTTTCTCATCGGAGACACCCAAACACAGGTGGCCGATCACCCCCCGTCGTCTGAGCATCGCTTGTGCGGCAAGCGCACGGGGCAGGTAAGGTGTTTCCATCCACCGGCTATTTCCTGCGGTTTCGATCGCCCAGGAAATCCATTCAATCTCATTGCGTCGAAATCGCTCGATCCGCTGCGGCTGGCGACGCGCCCACCTAAATACCCAAGAGGCTGGGAGGAAACGGACAGCAAGCCGCATGAGTGCGAGAAGCGCCGCGGCCTCAGTCACGTATTTGCGGCGGATGGTCGTGGGCGTCATGATGATCTTGCCTCAACAAACGAGACGTTCCGCTGTCGACCAGAGGCGGAGTTTTCTAACACTTATTCGCCGCTTCTGGCATAACCTGGGCAACCGTCACCGGGGATAATCAGTTCTGAGGTGAGACTACTACGTAATCCCGCGTTTCCCCCCACCCTCACCTTCGCCGAAGCCCACCAGCGCGCAGCGGCCCTGTTGGCGCAAGCCGGCATCGAGAGGCCGAAGCCCGATGCGCGCTTGCTCCTCTGCGCGCCGGCGGGAATCGACCACGTAGCGGTGTTGCGCGATCCCGACGCGCGCTCGGCGAGGACGCCGCGGCGCGGCTGCAAGCCCTCATCGCGCGGCGGCTTAAGCCGTAACGGCTGTCCGGATTTTCGCCGAGGGGAAGTGTGCATTCAAACATGTGCCGAGCCCTGGGCTGCTTATCTGCCGAACAGGTCGGAATGCGTACCGGTTCGCGCCAGCTCGATTGCCTCGCCGCTGTCGCGGTAAATCAGAATCCAATCGCCCTGGACATGGCAGCTCCAATAGCTGTGCCACGGACCCTTCAGCGGGTGATTGTCTTGAATAGGCGAGAGTTGCTCTCCCTTGCGAAGGGCGTCGATTATCGCCTCGAGCTTGTGAAGACGATAGCCGCGGCTCTTGATCGTCTTGAAATCCTTTTTGAACTTCCCTGAATATCGGACCGCTTTCATGCGCTGCGATATTGAAACCCCTATGCTAACTCGTCAAAGAGTTCGCGCGTGCTGCCTTGGAAAACCCCACCGCCGCCGCGATCGAGTTCTTCTAAGGCGGCGATGGTCTCCGCATTGGGAATAGAAAGATCGAAAGGCATCCCTCGCCGCAGAACAACCTGCCGAAGGAACATGCCGATGGCATCCGACGTGCTGA
>JAXDQV010000161.1:0-9138 GCA_034667645.1 Chthoniobacter sp. | reverse complement strand
TTCGCGCAACTTCTTATCCATGCCGAAGCTGATTTCCAGATGCGCCCGCGAGGATTCCAGATTCCCGAGCGCGCATTCGTAGCAGGCGAGATTGTAATGAAAAGTGGCCTCGTCCGCCAGCGTGGGGGGCCCGGCAAGCAGGACCGCACGGGCTTCCGCCGTCCTTCCCAGTTCGTGCAGGCAAAACGCGGCATGCACAAAACCGGCGCTGCTTTGCGGAGCAAGGGCGCAGAGTCGCCGCGCGATCGCGAGTGCCTCCTTCCACTTTTTCACCTGCATTAAAATCAGGAGCCTCATCTCGAGAATCTCCGGACGGGTGCGTTGCTCATCCCCCAGCGATTCGAGTTCCGCGAGCGCCTGACGGTGCATGCCGAGTTCGCAGTAACCCTGCGCCGCGCTCACTGTGCGTTCGAAATCCTCCACGCCTGTTTTTTCAGCGAGTCTGACGGGAAGGAAAGAAGTATTTCTCGCCCACCACGCTCCCGCAACCTCGACAGACGGCGGTCTTCAATGTTTTGATTCCGTGACAATGGACAGCCTGTCGGATCTGACTGCGCACCTGCACCACGGCCATGATCTGGACGCCGGCCAGATCGGAGGAGCCCTTACCGCACTTCTCGACGAACACGCGGCCGACGATCAGAAGGCTGCGTTCCTCCGCAGTCTGCGGACCAAGGGCGAAAGCGCGGACGAGATCACGGGTTTCGTCCATGCCCTTTTGCAGCGCTCGGTGGATCCGGAAATAGACAGCGCGAAGATTTCCGGACCGATGCTGGACATTTGTGGCACGGGCGGTGATCGCTCAAATCTTTTCAACGTTTCCACGACCGCAATGTTCGTGCTGGCGGCCGGTGGTGCGGCGGTGGTGAAGCATGGCAACCGGGGCATCACTTCGAAATGTGGTGGGGCGGATGTCCTGGAAGCGCTCGGCGTCCGGATCGATTTGACGCCGGCGGACTTCAGGCGCTGCCTCGAGGAAAACAGCGTCGGGTTCATGTTTGCACCGAATTACCACCCCGCTTTCAAAGCGATCGCGAGCGTCCGCAAGACGCTCGCGGCGCAAGGTGTGACCACAATTTTCAACGTGCTCGGACCATTGCTCAACCCGGCCCGGCCGCCCTTCCAGCTCGTCGGGGTTTTCGCGCAGGCGCTGCTGCAGAAATTCGCCGCAGTCTTCGTGCTGCTCGGTCGCACGCATGCCTGGGCGGTTCACGGATCGAATGAAAGGGGTGGCGGCATCGATGAAGTTTCGACCATGGGCCCGACGGAGATTTGCAGTGTCGAAGGAGGACACATTCATTCCACGTCCATCACGCCCGAACATTTTGGGCTGTCGCGAGTGGAGGCGGAGGAACTGCACGGAGGGGATTGCGCGGCGAACGTGCGCACTTTGCACGGCATCTTAAGCGGACGAATCAAAGGAGCGAAACGCGACGTGGTTTTGTTCAACGCCGCGGCGGGGTTTGTCGTTTGCAATCTCGCGCCGGACCTTCACGCCGGCCTCGAGCTTGCGCGCGCGCAGCTCGAGAACGGCCGCGCACTGGCGAAACTGGAGGCTCTGCAAAAATTTAGCTGAGCTGCGGCGTGCGTCCGGGCAGATGCTCGACGCAATATTCGTGACCGTCTTTCGCGACACGGAAATCGAGTTGCGGGTCGCTAATTTCGCTGCGCTGACAGACCTCGCAATGATGCAGCGGCTCATCCGCGGGCGCGGCTTCTTTTTCAAAACGCCGCCGCCTCGTGCTCACGGTGCTGCGGTGGCGCGCCTCGTGAACGAGCTCGGCTCCGAAGAAGAGGAGGAAATTCGCGAGCGAAACCAGCACGGCCATTCGGTAGCCGTTTCCGAAAACCAGCACGCCGAAGAGGATCTGCGCAGCCGAGAACCAGGCGAGCCATTTGATTTTCACCGGCAGCAGCCAGAAAAGGTAAATCACCGTGTCCGGATAAAAACGCGCGAAGGCGAAGAAGAGCGACGCATTCAACATCGCGGCCGAGAATGCGCCGCCGAAAAAGAAGGCGGCAATCGTCGTGCCGATCATGCCGAGAAAGTAAAAGGCGTTGAGCTTGAACGCGCCCCACGCATGCTCGAGACCCTCGCCGACCATCCAGAGAAACCCGAGGTAGCAAACCACGAAAAACCAGTCGAACACCGGCGCGCCGATGGACGGGATGAAGATGTAGCTCACGAGCCGCCAGAGCTCGCCCGAGCGCACTCGATCCGGGTCGAGCCAGAGCGCGTCGAGGTAGTCGGGATGCAGTTTGTAGAGGGCGAAAACGAGGGCATTGAACGCAATGACGATGCGGATCAATCCGGGGATGGCAAAGCGTCCGAATTTCAGCTCAAGGGAGTTCAAAAGACTCATGAAGCGCGAGAGCTTTCGCGCACGGCGCGCAAAAAGCAAACGCGGAAAGCGACCATTGCCAAGGCTGATGGCGGACAGTATTTTCAGGCCGTGTCCGCCGCACCTTCGCCGAAATCAACCCCGCTTTTTTCCGAGCACGTCCGTCTCGGGGCAAAGATCGTCGAGTTCGGCGGCTGGCAGATGCCGGTGCAATACTCGGGCATCATGGAAGAACATCACGCGGTGCGGAACGCCGTGGGCGTTTTCGACATTTCGCATATGGGTCAGTTTCTGGTGAAGGGGCCTGAAGCTGAGAACTGGCTGAATTTTCTCCTGTCCAACAACGTGCAACGGCTCGCCGTCGGCGAATCGCAATACACGTTTTTGCTCAATGAGGACGGCGGCGTGATCGATGACCTCATTGTTTATCGCTACGACGAGGGGAAATATTTGCTGGTCGTTAACGCGGCAAAAACCGACGAGGATTTCGCCTGGATGGAAGCCCGCCTGCGGCCCGGCGTGGTGTTTGAAAATCAAAGCGCACAGTATGCCGGGCTCGCTGTGCAGGGTCCGAAATCCGTGCAGCTTTTCGATGCATTTTTCAACTCGCGCCATTCGCGGCCGGCGCGGAACGAAATCAAGAAAATCGAGTGCGACCTCACGACGCTGCTCATTTCCAGCACCGGCTACACCGGCGAGGACGGCTTCGAGGTTTTCTTCCCCGCGCAGGACGCGGCGAAAGTCTGGAAGGCAATCCTGGACCGCGGCGCGGAATTCCAGATCAAACCATGCGGACTCGGCGCGCGCGACACGCTGCGGCTCGAGATGTGCTACCCGCTCAACGGCTCCGATCTTTCCGCGAAACACACGCCGCTCGAAGCGGGACTCTCCATTTTTGTGGATCTGCAAAAACCGGATTTCGTCGGTCGCGAGGCATTGTTGAAGCAGCGCTCAGACGGCGTAAAGCGTCGGCTGGTGCCATTCATGATGAAGGAGAAATGCCCGCCGCCGCGCGCGCATTATCCCGTGTTCAAAGACGGCACGCAGATCGGGGAGATCGCGAGCGGCACGCTGTCGCCGACGCTCCAGATTGGGATCGGAATGGCTTACGTGCCGACGGAATTCGCGCGCATCAACGAAGAGATCGAGGTGGACATCCGCGGCCGACGGTTCCGGGCGACTATCGAGAAAAAGCCGCTGCACCGAAAAGGCGCGTGAAGGGCAACAGGGCCGTGAGGCCGCCCGCAGGCTGGCTCGTTTTTGCTTAACCAATCGCGGAACACCCATTACCACTCTCGCAGTTTCTATGAACGTTCCTGACGACCTGCAATATAGCGACACGCACGAGTGGCTCCGGATGGAGGGCGAAACGGCGACCGTCGGAATCACCGATCACGCGCAGGCCGAATTGACCGACATCGTTTATGTGGAGCTGCCCAAAATCGGGGATCTGGTGTCGGCGAAACAGGCCGTCGCGGTCGTTGAATCCGTCAAAGCCGCCAGCGACATTTACGCGCCGATCGGCGGGACGATCGTGGAGGTAAATTCCGGACTGGAAGCCAATCCCGCACTGGTGAACACCGATCCCTACGGCGAAGGCTGGCTGTTCAAGTTGCGCATCGAAGCGGGCGAGCAGGTCGAGAGATTACGCGAGCCGGGCCAGTATCGCGCAGCCATTTCCGCGAGCGGAAAATACGACGTCTGAGCGCAGACGGAGTTCGAGGCGAAAAGCCGCATTCGGAATTGAAATTCCGAATTTGCCCCCTACCCTCCCCGCATGTCCGCCACGGCAGTCCGCGCTCCATCTGGTTCCACGCTCAGTTCTGCTGATTCCGCTTCGCTGTTTGCCCCTTGCGATTCCTTCCTGCGCCGTCACGTCGGGCCGAGCGAGGAGGAAGTCGCGCGCATGCTGGAGACGCTCGGTTTTGCCTCGCTGGAGGCGCTGATCCAAAGCGCGGTTCCGGCCGGTATTCGTCTGCAGCGGCCCCTCGATTTGCCTGCGGCGAAAGGCGAGCACGAGACGCTGATCGAACTGCGCGAACTCGTCGTCGCGAACAATGTTTTCAAGAGCTATCTCGGACAGGGTTATCATCATTGCATCACGCCGCCGGTGATCCAGCGCAACATCCTCGAGAATCCCGGCTGGTATACGGCTTACACGCCCTATCAGGCCGAGATCGCGCAGGGCCGGCTCGAGGCGCTGCTGAATTTCCAGACGATGGTGGCCGATCTCACCGGCATGGCGATCGCCAACGCTTCGATGCTCGATGAAGCAACCGCGGCGGCGGAGGCGATGGCGATGTGTTTCGCGATCCGAAAGACTGCGTCGGCGCGTGCGTTTTTTGTTTCAAATCAAAGTCATCTGCAAACCATCGCGGTGCTCTGGACGCGCGCGAAGCCGCTGGGCATTGAGATTCGCGTGGGCGACCACAATGACACCGCGCTCGATGACGTCTTCGGGGCCATCGTGCAATATCCCGGCACCGGCGGGGAGATCTGCGATTTCGGGGAGTTCGTCGAGCGGGTGCACGCGATCGGCGGACTCACGGTTTTCGCGGCGGACATTCTCGCGCTGACGCTTCTGAAGCCGCCAGCGGAATTTGACGCCGATGTGGTGGTCGGCAGCACCCAGCGCTTTGGCGTGCCGCTCGGCTTCGGCGGGCCGCACGCGGCCTACTTTGCCACGCGCGATGAATTTAAACGGCACATGCCGGGCCGTCTCGTCGGCGTGTCGCACGATGTGGAGGGCCGGCCGGCCTATCGCCTCTCGCTGCAAACGCGGGAGCAACATATCCGCCGAGAGAAAGCCACGAGCAACATTTGCACCGCGCAAGTCCTTCTCGCAGTGATCGCGGGAATGTTTGCCGTATATCACGGGCCGGAAGGCCTGCGCCGCATCGCGCGCCGGGTTCATTTTTTCACGAAACTTCTCGCGGCCGGCCTCACGCGGCTCGGTTACGAAATTTCCAGTGAACCGTTTTTCGACACGGTCCGGGTGAACCTCGGCAGCGAACGGGCGGGCGAGATTCTGGAAATCGCCGTCCGGCATCGCATCAACCTCCGCGCCTTCGACGAGCACACGATTTGCATCGCGCTCGATGAATCAGTGGATGACCTCGCGGACCTGTTTCGTGTTTTCAACGGCGGCCGCGATCCTGAATTCGACGCGCGAGAATTAGCGGAGTCGGTCGAGAGCCAGGTGGATGAACGCTTTTCCCGTCGCAGCGATTTCCTGACGCACCCGGTTTTTAACAAGCACCACACCGAGACCGAAATGCTGCGCTACATCCGGCGGCTGGAGGCGAAAGATCTGTCGCTCACGACTTCGATGATCCCACTCGGCTCCTGCACGATGAAGCTGAACGCGACATCGGAGATGATCCCGGTCACGTGGCGTCACGTCGGCATCCTGCACCCCTTCGCGCCGCTCGAGCAGACGCGTGGCTACCAGGAGCTTTTCGCCCAACTCGAGGATTGGCTCGCCGAGATCACCGGCTTTGCGAGTATCTCCCTGCAACCGAATGCCGGTTCACAGGGCGAATACGCCGGACTGCTCGCAATCCGGGAATTCCACGCGAGCCACGGCGAGGCGCACCGGACTGTCTGCCTGATCCCGCAATCCGCGCATGGCACAAACCCAGCCAGCGCGGCGATGGCGGGTTTTCGTGTGGTGCCGGTGCGCTGTGTCAGCGAGGGCGACATTGACCTCGCGGACCTGCGGGAAAAAGCGGCGCTGCACCATGCCGACCTTGCGTGCCTGATGGTGACCTATCCGAGCACGCACGGGGTTTTCGAAGAAACAATCCGTGAAGTCTGCGAAACCATCCACGCGCACGGCGGGCAGGTTTACATGGACGGCGCCAACATGAATGCGCAGGTGGGGCTTTGCCGGCCCGGGGACTTCGGGGCGGACGTTTGTCATTTGAATTTGCACAAAACATTTTGCATTCCGCACGGTGGAGGCGGCCCCGGAGTGGGTCCCATTGGCGTGGCCGCGCATCTTGCGCCGTTTTTGCCGCACCCGGCCGGCAGCGCGGGTCAGGTGAGCGCCGCTCCATGGGGGAGCGCTTCGATTTTGGTGATCCCATGGGTTTACATCAGGATGATGGGCGGAGCCGGGCTGGCGCATGCGACGGCGGTGGCGATCCTGAATGCCAATTACATCGCGCGCCGGCTGGAAACCTGTTTTCCCGTTCTATACAGAGGAAAAACCGGACTGGTGGCGCACGAATGCATCCTTGATTTGCGCCGCTGGAAAGCGGCCGGCATTGAGGTTGAGGACGTGGCGAAGCGGCTCATGGATTACGGTTTTCACGCGCCGACGGTTTCCTGGCCGGTGCCGGGCACAATGATGATCGAACCGACCGAGAGCGAATCCCAAGAGGAGCTCGATCGGTTTTGCGAGGCAATGATCTCGATCGCTGTGGAGATGAGCGAGGTGGAATCCGGCGCAGCGGATCGGCAGAATAACGTCCTCAAAAACGCGCCCCACACTGCGTTGGCGATCACCGCGGCGGATTGGACCCATCCTTATTCCCGGGAACGGGCAGCCTTTCCAGCGCCTTGGACGCGACAGCACAAGTTCTGGCCGGCGGTGGGCCGGATCGACAGCGTCTATGGCGATCGGAACCTTGTCTGTTCCTGCCCGCCGATGGACGCGTGGGAATAGCCATTAAAAAATAAACTTTTGAGAAAACGCAGTGCTGGGATTGGAAGTTGCTATTCCACTCTCGAATGCTTTTGCACTGGCTCTCCTCAAACCTGGATTACCTGCTTTTTGCGGGAGCATGGATCGTCGTGCTCTACGCGAAGGACACATGGCTCCGCGCGCGGGGCCTGGCCGTCCAACGGCTGAACTGGTTCATTGCGGCCGGCATCCTCGCAGGCGGTTGGTTTTTCGTCTCCGAAGCAGCACCGGTCGTCTTCGAACCCGAGACGGCGTTGAGTGTGCGGATCGAGCACACGCGGCAGGCGCAGGTTCATGGAAAACCCGCATCCGAGCTCCGCGCGGAAGCATATTCGCAATCCGCGGCGCGCAGCCGGCGCAACGTGATGATCTACATCAGCGTGCTGCAAATCGTGGTCGCGATTTTCGGCAGTCTGCTCGCGGAAATGCGCCGCCAGCTCGCGGAACGTCAGCGTGCCGAGGAGGCGCGGGGCGAAGCCGATCGCAAACTTTCGCTGCACGTGCAGCAAACCCCGCTCGGGATCATCGAATGCGATCGCGAGGGAAACATCACGGAGTGGAATGCCGCGGCCGAAAAAATGTTTGGCTGGAAAAAAGAGGAAGCGATTTCCAAAAACGCCATTGAACTGCTGGTTCCGGAAGCTGGCCGTCCGGAGGCTCTCGAGGCGCGGGAACAGTTGCTGCGCGGGACTGGCGGCACCCGCTGCACGCATGAAAACGTCACCAAAAACGGAGACGTGATCATGTGCGACTGGTTCAACACGTCGATTCCGGGCAGCCAGGGCGAAGTCGTCAGCACCTCCTCGCTTTGCGAGGACATCACCGAGCGGCAGCGCGCAGCGGCGGAGATCGAAAATCTCGCGGCTTTCCCGCGTCTGAATCCGGATCCTGTCCTCCAATTTTCGGCGGCCGGCGAACTCGTTTACTTCAATGAAGCCGCGCAGCAGATGGCCAAGTCTCTCGGCAAGGAAATGGTCAGCGACATGCTGCCGGAGGATTCCGTGGCGATCATTCGCGAGTGCATCGCGACCGGCAATGACAAGCTGAAGCGCGAGACGAAAATCGGCGCGCGCACCATCCTGTGGTCCTTCTTTCCCATCGCGGCGATCCGCAGCGTGCATTGCTACGCGACGGATTGCACCGAGCGGCTGAATCTCGAACAGCAATTGCGGCAGTCGCAGAAGATGCAATCCGTGGGGCAGCTCGCCGCGGGCGTGGCGCACGATTTTAACAACATCCTCACGATCATCCAGGGTCACTCCGAGTTGATGAACGGCACGGAAAAGCTGACTCCGCCCGGGGTCGAATCGCTCGATCAGATCCGCATGGCGGCCGAGCGCGCGGCGAAACTCACGCACCAACTGCTCACTTTCGGTCGCAAGCAATTCATGCAGGTCGAGCTGGTGGATGTAAACGAGGTGATCAACCGTGTCACACAAATGTTGCGCCGCGTCCTCGGCGAAAACGTTTCCCTGCGCTGCAATCTCGCCGGACGGCTTCCGTCGATCGAGGCGGATGTCACGATGATGGAGCAGATCATCATGAATCTGTCTGTGAACGCTCGTGATGCCATGCCCGGCGGCGGCTCATTGATCATCGGGACGGTGCCCGTCTCGGTTAGCCGCGCTTACATTTCGCAAAACCCGGAAGCGCGCGAAGGTTCGTTCGTCTGCCTCTCGGTCAGCGACAACGGCACCGGAATCGACACCGACAAACTCGGCCAGCTTTTCGAGCCGTTTTTTACCACGAAAGAAGTCGGCAAAGGCACCGGCCTCGGACTCGCCACCGTCTATGGCATCGTGAAACAACACCAGGGCTGGATCGAAGTGGAGAGCGAAGTCGGCAAAGGGACGATGTTCAAAGTGTATCTGCCGAGCACGACTCGCGGCGCAGCCTCCAAGGCGGGCAAAGTAGTTCCGCAAAAGGTGCGTGGGGGACGTGAAACCATCCTTCTAGTCGAAGACGAACTCGGTGTGCTTAGTCTCGCGCGCGGCGTGCTCAAAAGCTACGGATACGACGTGCTGGAGGCCCGCACGGGAGTCGAAGCGCTGCGAGTCTGGGCTCAGCACGACACGCGCATCGACCTTTTGCTGACTGACATCGTTATGC
>JAXDQV010000160.1:0-8068 GCA_034667645.1 Chthoniobacter sp. | reverse complement strand
TTGAAAACGTAGATCTTGTCGGTCGCGGGCAGCACATCGACGCGGCAGAATTCCTTTCCAAAAAGCGCGTTCAGCACGGACGACTTGCCCGCCTTGACCTCGCCCATGACGACGAAGAGAAACGGCTCACGAAGGCTGTTGTGGAGGCCCTGGAGGGTGGTCAGCGTTTCCTGATCCGCCCGCAAATCATGCGCGAGCGTGGAGAGGGAAAACAGAGCGGTCCCGAGCCGCGCACGAAGCTGAAAGTAATCTTCGCCGATCATCGAAGGAAAAGGGCCCACCGCGGAAGGAACCGAAAAGGTAAACGAGACATGCCGGAAAATTCGTGGCGAGCACCTTACGGTGCAGCTTTCTGAAATCAATCCGCGATTGAGCGCCGCGTCCTTCAGCTCCTCGTATAGAGGAAGCGCCTTAAAATAGGCTCCAGTCTTTGCGTGGTGGCTGGCGGCCAAAGCGCCTGGTCGGTGACCAGAGCGTGATCGAGCCCGCTGTGCTCCGGCCAGTCGGCTACGCGCGGAATGCCGGGGATCACACTGGCGACAATCTTTTTCGCGGCGTCCGCATTGGCCATCAGGTGGGCAATCACCGTTTGCGCCGTCACCGGTTCCTCGTCGGTTTTCCAGCAGTCGTAGTCCGTGATCATGGCGAGGGTCGCCAACGCGATCTCGGCTTCGCGCGCGAGTTTCGCCTCGGCGAGGTTGGTCATGCCGATCACGTCGAACCCGAGTTTTCGGTTGGTCTCGGATTCCGCCCGCGTGGAAAAGGCCGGACCGTCCATGTTGACGTAAGTTCCGCCGTTGTGCGCGGGGAGATTGAGCTGCGACGCAGTGTTAAACAACAGTTCGCGCAAGTTTTTGCTGATCGGCTCGGCGAAGCCAATGTGCGCCACGATTCCGTCGCAGAAAAACGTGTGCTCCGCGCGGCGGCTGGTGCGGTCGAAAAACTGATCCGGCAAAACGATGTGTCGCGGTTCGTATTGCGGCTGGAGACTGCCAACCGCCGTCACGCAGATGATCCAGCGGACATTGAGCGAGCGGAGCGCCCAGATGTTCGCGCGATGATTTAGCTCGTGGGGCTGAATGCGATGGCCGCGCCCGTGGCGAGGGAGGAAATAAACCTGCCGGTCCGAGATTCTGCCGCCGAAAATGTGGTCCGACGGCGCGCCGAACGGTGTCTGGATTTCGTGCTCCGCCGGCTCGGACAGGCCGTTGATATGATAAAGGCCGCTGCCGCCGATGATGCCGATGGCTGGTTCCGTGTCGCTGGTCATGGCGGAATGCTAAGCCGGCGCCGAGAGCCGCCGCGAAGAACAATCGGCCGAGTCTGGCAATCCGTTTTTGAGCAGCTCCACGAATTCCTTTACGGCGGGCGAGCGACGGGAATTGCGCTTGGTCAAAATGCCGAGCGGCCGCCACATTTCCGGTTTTTCAATTTCGATCGCGACGAGCGCTCCGTTCTGAACCTCTTGCTGGACGGTTTTTTCCGGGACGATCGAGATGCCGTTCTCGATTTCCACGGCGCGTTTTACAGTCTCGACGTTGTCGAATTCGATGGCGTGCGCGACGGTCATGCCCAGCGTGCGGAACTGCTTGTCGAGGACTTTGCGCGTCGGCTGGTCGGGTTCAAACGCGATGAATTTTTCTCCATCGATCTCGCACAGCTCGATCCGCTTGCGCCTGGCGAGCCGGTGCGAGGGATGGCAGATCATCACGAGGCGATCCTTTAAAAAAGGCTCACAGGCGATGCCCGGCCGCCGCGCTGGATACGAGACGAGGCCGATGTCCATTTCCCCGGAGAGCACGAGGTCGTAGATCTCCCACGAGCGCCGGTATTCCACCCGCACCTCCACATCCGGATGGAGCGCGCGGAATTCTTTGACGAAAGGCGGCAGCTCGTGGAGCCCGATGCTGTAAATCACCGCGACTTTGATTTCACCCGCGACGATATTTTGCAGCTCGCGGAGGCGGTCGCCGAGGTGATCGTAAATCTCGTAAATTTCCCGCGCGGCGGCGAGAAACGCCTCGCCTTCCACCGTCAGCGCGAAGGTGCGCGGGGTCCGCTCCACGAGGGTGACTGCGAAGCGTTTTTCCAGCGCGCGAATCTGCTGGCTGACCGCGCTCTGCGTGACACGGTTGGCCTCCGCCGCCTTGGAAAAACTCCCCATTTCCGCGAGATCAATGAATATCTTGAAGGTATCGATTTGCACGCCGTGCGCGGAAAATGCGCCTGAATATTGGATGAGGGAAGCAGGAAAATACGCCTTCCTGCTTTCCTCGATTCCCGATCCGAAATAATAGTCGCGTCATCACGATGTCTGCGATTTTCGAGAAGCTGGCTGAGGTGCGCGGAACGATCGCCGACGCTGCGGCGAAATCGGGTCGGGCGCCCGGCGAGGTCGAGCTGGTCGCGGTCTCGAAATCGCACCCGCCGGAATCGGTCCACGAGGCGCTGGATGCCGGACAACTATTATTTGGCGAAAGCCGTGTGCAGGAGGCTCGGGTGAAAATCCCACTGCTGCCCGCGCGCACGCGCTGGCACTTCATCGGGCATCTCCAGAAAAACAAAATCCGGCATGCGCTCCCGCTATTTGAGTTGTTTCACGGAATTGATTCGCTCGCGCTCGCGCAGGATCTTGATCGCATGGCTGCGGAAGCGGGCGCGCGTCCGCGTGTTTTGCTCGAGGTCAATGTCGCTGGCGAAGCGAGCAAGTTCGGATTCAAGCCCGCGCAGATATGCGCCAGTCTCGAGCAACTCCTCGCGCTGGCGCGCGTGCAAATCGAGGGGCTGATGACCATTGCGCCGCTCGCCACCGAAGCAGAGATGTCGCGGAAATACTTCGCGGCGCTGCGTGAGTTGCGGGACCAATTGCAGCGCGAAAGCGGCATCGGGCTCCCGCACCTCTCGATGGGAATGAGCGGGGATTTCGCGGTCGCGATCGAAGAAGGCGCAACGCTCGTCCGCGTCGGGACGGCGATTTTTGGCGCACGCAACGGGAAGGCATTTCGCGCCCCGGCGACTGAGGATCTCGACTGAAACCAGTGGCTCTGACGAGCGCTCGCGGCAAGAAGATGGCGGTTGTTTTGAACGAGCAGGCTGCACACATTTCGCGAATGCGCAGACTTCTCCCGGCACTGCTTTGGGCCGGCTGCTGCTGGTCGTCGCACGCGGCGGATTTTATAAAAGGCATCACGATTTCCGCGCAGACCTGGGGGGAGGAATGGGCGACTCCGCAGATGGCGGCGGCGCTCGACGAAGTCAAAGCGCTCGGGGCGAACGCCATCGCCATTCATCCGTATGCGCGCATCCAGACCGACGGAAGCCTGCAGTTTTCCAGCGATCCGGAGCCCGATTATATCACCAAGCCGCTCGACTGGGCGCGCGAGCGCGGTTTGCGCGTGATGCTCGTGCCACACATCGCGTATTGGGGTTCGCCATGGCTGTGGCGCGGGGAAATTGATTTCGCGAAAATCGAAGGCTGGCGGCGCTTTTTCAGCGATTACGAAAAATGGATGACGCAGATGGCGCGGCTCGCGCAGGAGCATGGCGCGGAGACGCTTTGCGTCGGACTCGAATATTCCCATGCGGTGAAATTTGATGCGCGCTGGCGGCAGATCATCGCGTCGGCGCGGCGCGAATTTCATGGCAAAATCGTTTACGGCGCGAACTGGGACACGGTCGGCGAAGTGCCGTTTTGGGATGCAGTCGATTATATCGGCGTGCTCGCGTATTTCCCGCTGACGAAGGCGGAAAACCCGAGCGCGCGGCAGATCGAGACCGGCTGGCGGCCGTGGATGGAAAAGCTCGGGGCGCTGTCGCGGCAATACGGAAAGCCGGTGCTCTTTACCGAGATCGGCTACAACGAAAACGAACGGGCCGCTGTCGAGCCGTGGGACTTTCATCATCAGGGCAACGCGAATGCGGCCACGGTGCAGGCGCGGTGCGTGGAGGAGGCGTTGCAGATGGGAGGCCATTATCCGTTTCTGGCGGGGATGTTCTGGTGGAAATGGTATCCCGACCTTCCGATGGATCACGCGGAGACGTTTGACTTGCGCACGCCCGTTTTGAAAAAGCTGATCGCGAAGTATTGGGCGGACAAATGAACCAATAGAGAACGCATCGAACAGGAGGGCGTGAAAGTTGACAGCGACGGAAGGGTGCGACAGCGTGATCGCCTCATGCCGGCAACGAAAAAAGGGAAATACGCGAACCTGAGATTGCTCGGCAAACCGGCGGCGGAATACCCCGCGGCGCCCACTTCCGCTACGCTCGACACTTTTCAAAACGCGCATGCGCAGCGCGACTACTGGATCCGTTTTGACTGCCCCGAATTCACCTCGATGTGCCCGGTCACCGGCCAGCCGGATTTCGCGGAGATCACTATCGAGTATGTGCCGGATGCACTTTGCATCGAGACGAAGTCCCTCAAGTTCTACCTCGCCTCGTATCGACAGACGCGCAGTTTCAACGAGGAAATCGTCAACCGCATCCTCAGTGATCTTTTGAAAGCCTGCAGTCCACGAAAGGCGCTCGTCCACGGCGCCTTCGCCGCGCGCGGCGGGATCAGCGTCACGGTGGATGCGGCCTTTCCGGACGGGCTGGCCTCGCCCTCGTGAAAAAAAACGTCGTCGTGTTGTTGAGTGGCGGACTCGATTCCGTCTGCGCCTTGCACGAGGCGGCAAGGCAGCACATCGTGCGCGCGGCGCTGAGTTTTGATTACGGCGCAAAACATAATCACAGGGAGATCCCGCACGCGGGCCATCACTGCCGAAAGCTGGGAATCGCCCATGGCATCATTCGTTTAAACTTTGTTGCAGAGTTGTTTAAATCCGATTTGTTGAAAGGCGGTGGCGCGATTCCCGATGGCCATTACGAGGAGGCAACAATGAAAGCGACGGTCGTCCCGTTTCGCAACGGCATCATGCTTTCGGTCGCGGCCGGGTTCGCCGAGAGCCGCGGCGCGAAGGGGCTGGTCATCGCCGCGCACGCCGGCGATCACGCGATTTACCCGGATTGCCGCGAAGTATTCATGCAGGCGATGTCCGACGCGATGCGGCTCGGCACCTACGCGGAGATCGAGCTTCTCCGGCCATTCATCGCCATGACCAAGGCGCAAATCGTTTCGCGAGGCGCGGAGCTCGGGGTGGATTTCGCACGCACCTGGTCATGCTACAAAGGGGGCGAATTCCACTGCGGGGCGTGCGGGACTTGCGTGGAACGGCGCGAAGCCTTTCTGCTCGCGGACATCCCCGATCCGACGCGGTATGAAACCGCCGCGCCGCTCCCGCCGAAGCCTGCGGCATGTTAATCTCGGAAATTTTTTACTCGATCCAGGGCGAGGGAGAGCTGACCGGTGTGCCGTCGGTTTTCGTGCGGACGGCTGGCTGCAATTTGCGCTGCACGTGGTGCGACACGAAATACAGCTCCTGGTCGCCGGAAGGCGACGAGATGGGTCTTGAGGAAATCGTGGAGCGCGTGGCGCGATTTCCGGCGAAACATTGCGTGCTCACCGGTGGGGAACCCATGATCGCGCGCGGCCTTGGCGAACTCGCGGCGCGCCTGCGAGGCCTCGGAAAGCACATCACGATTGAAACGGCGGGGACGATCGCGCCGAACGGAATCGAGTGCGATCTCGCCTCGATCAGTCCCAAGCTCGCCAGCTCAACGCCGGCCGCGGGCGAGATCAGTCCGGAATGGATCGAGCGCCACGAAACTGCGCGAGTGCGGCCGGAGATTTTGCGCGAATGGGTCGCACGGTATCCGTATCAACTGAAGTTTGTCGTTTCAGCATTAGGCGAGGTCGAGGAGATCGAGGCGCTGGTGGCGGAAATTGCCGTTCCGATTCCTGCTTTCAAAATCCTGTTGATGCCGGAAGGCACGGATTCCGCGGCGCTGCGGGCTCGCAGCGCGATGCTGGCCGAGGCCTGCAAGACGCGCGGGTATCGCTATTGCGCACGCTTGCACATCGATCTCTTTGGCAACACAAAAGGGACGTAGCCGATGCCATATCGCATTTGTAAAACATTTGAAATCGAAAGCGGGCACATGCTGTCCAAGCACCCGGAAAAATGCCGCTTTCCGCACGGCCACACGCGCAAAGTGGAGTTTACGCTCGAGGCCGACGAGCTCGACGCAAGCGACATGGTTTGCGACTTCAAGGCGATCAAGGATTTGATGCGTGATTTCCTGGAATCGCTCGACCATTCGATGTGCATCAACACCGCCGATCCGAAATATACGGATTTCAAAAACGCTTACGGCGAGCGCGTGATCGGGTTCCAGGATACCGATCCAACCACCGAAGTGATGGCGCGCCGCATGCACGAATTCTTCACCTCCGAACTCGAGAAATACGCCATGAGCGGCGCGACCGCGTATCCGGTGCGCGCCGCGGTTCGCATCCTCAAAGTGCGCCTGTGGGAGACGAGCAGTTCCTGGGCGGAATATTCGGATCCGCGATAGCCTGTGCGCCGGCGAGCGGACATTTTTTTCCAAAGGCTCGACAAGGTGAGGAGCGCGACTTAATTTTTGCAGTCGCAAGTTCCACCCCTTCTGCACATGGCAAAATTCAATTATGTAGCTCTCGATGCGCGCGGTCAGGAATCGGCCGGCGTGCTCGAAGCAGGGACCTCCAACGAAGTCGTCGCGCATCTGCGTCAATCGGGATTTTTCCCGACAAGCGTGGTCGAGGAAGGGAAGGGCGGCGCCAAGGGAGCGAAAAAAGCGGGCAAGGCTGTGAAGGCGACTGCGGCCGCAACACCGGCCACCAAGAAGGCTGGCGGGAGTTTCTTCAAAAAGAAGACGGTGAAGGGCAAGACCCTGATGATTTTCACGCGGCAGCTCGCGACGTTGATTGATGCCGGCCTGCCGCTTTTGCGCGGATTGTCGGTGCTCGGAAAACAGGAAAAAGACCTGGCGTTGAAAGCAACGATCAACCACCTCTCCGAGGCGGTGCAGGGCGGCAGCACGTTTTCCGAAAGCCTCGCGCAACACCCGAAGATCTTTAACAAGCTCTATATCAACATGGTGAAGGCCGGCGAGCTCGGAGGTGTGCTCGAACTGGTCTTGAACCGGCTCGCGGAGTTCCAGGAGAAGGCGCAGAAGATCAAAAACAAAGTGGTCGGCGCGATGATGTATCCGATCATCGTGCTCTTCATCGCGATCGCCATCATGGGCTTTCTGCTGGTCTTCATCGTGCCGAAGTTCCAGCAGATTTTTAAAGACATGCTCGGCGGGAAACCGCTGCCAGCCTTGACGCAATTCGTCATCGACTTGAGCGACATCTTGAAGAATCACATCTTCATCATCCTCGGGGTCGTGATTGTTTGTGTCATCGCTTACAAATTGTTTGCCCGCACTGAAAACGGACGGGTGACCATCGATCGGGTGAAACTGAAAGCGCCTCTGTTTGGCGATTTGATCCGAAAAAGTTCGATCTCGCGCTTCACGCGCACGCTGGGGACGCTCGTCACCAGCGGCGTGCCGATCCTGCAGGCGCTGAACATTACTCGTGAAACCGCCGGGAACTCGGTGATTTCTGACGCGATCACGAAGGTGCACGACGCGGTCAAGGAGGGTGAGTCCATCGTGCATCCGCTGGAGGCGAGCAACGTGTTTCCGCCGATGGTGATCAGCATGATCGACGTCGGTGAAGAGACCGGACAGCTCCCGGAGATGCTTTTGAAAATCGCGGAGGTCTATGATGACGAAGTGGACAATGCCGTGTCGGGATTGGTCTCCATGCTGGAGCCCATCATGATCGTGTTCCTCGCCGTCGTGGTCGGAACGATCGTCATCGCCCTTTTCATGCCGCTGATCACAATCATCCAGAGCATGCAAGGTGGAGCCGGGGGTTAGCACTATTTGAATATGTTTACCACTCCCCCCACACGCCGCACGGCTTTCACCCTTGTCGAATTGCTCGTGGTCATGGCGGTCATCGCCATTCTGGCGAGCATCGCGTTGCAGCTTTCCGGCGTTGCGCGGAAAAAGGCGGCAATGTCGCGCGCGCGCGGTGAAATACAGGCGATGGAGGTGGCTTGTGAAGCCTACAAAGCCGACAACGGGATAT
>JAXDQV010000159.1:0-9959 GCA_034667645.1 Chthoniobacter sp. | reverse complement strand
AATTTCTTCGCGGTGTTGGAAAGCGGGATGACGACGGTATTGTTGACAGACAACGTAGGAATTTCTCCGCTCGCGAGCAACTTTCCGTGGGGGTTCAAGAGCAAGAGCTGAAACCCCGCGCCCTCGGCAGTATTGTTGTTGGTAAACGTGTGCGCGACGACGATCAATGCATTGCCGGTCAAGTCTGAGACCACGAACTCCAGCGAGCTGGCATCGCTCGAGAAGGACGTGGGAGGCACCGTTGACATTAGCAACGTCCATCCAGGAGCGTTGTCTGCCTTGGCGGTGGGATCCGCCAACGCAAAGACGAGAAGCAACCAGCCGACAAAGCGATAGGTTTTAATGGCTCCATTCTATTCCCGACTCGCCAGCGAGCAATGCTCTTCCTTCGCAGTTTCGCGTGGGCTGCTGATCCTCTTCGACGATATTATCACCGCCCTCACTGCGCTCTCAACTCTCTGCCTCCTCTCCAGACTTAGCCAAACCGCGACCAACCTGTTGGCGGTCAACAGCGATGGAGCGCATATTCGTGGGTTTCATGGAGGTCAGATTTCGCGCAGCGTGACGTCGAAGTGCGCGCCCGCGGAGAAGTCGATGACGTCGGCGGGCGGGCCGGGCTTGAGAGGGAAGTTGATGCCGCCTGCGCTGAACTTGCTGATCGTGTGCGACTCGATGCCGAAGTGATCGCCCGCCGCAGCGGTGCCGAGGATCGCGCCTTTGATCACGATGCTCGCGATCTTCGCGATCGTGCCGCCGGCGATGAGCGTTTCGGTGCCGTTGCCGAAGCCGTCGGCACCGGTGTCCACGACGCCCGCGACGAGGTCGCTGGCGATGAAATCCGTGCCGACGATGATCTTGCCGATCTGCGCGTTGCCATCCATCGGCTTAATGAAGTCGGTCGCGGCGAAATCGTTCACGTAGCCCGCGAGAATCCGCGCCTGCTCGACGTGCCCGCCGACGCTGAGGCTGCCGATCGCGACATCCGCGGATGCCGAGGGTTTTGCCTGCCCGCCGGCACTGATGATCACCGGCGAACGGCCGGTGCCAGTGCTCGCATGGCCGATGATGCTGCCCTTGACCACGAGCGATCCGATGTCGAGTCCGGCGCGGATGGACGCGTCGGAGATGAGGTCGCCGAACGCACTGCTTTTGGTGCTATTGTCGGTGCCAGAAATGATCGAGCCGCCGATGAAGACGCTCCCGATGCGTCCGTCCTGGATGAAGATCGCGCCGCACTCGACCGAGTTCGCCGTGCCGGAAACGCTGCCGCCGACGAGATCACGACCGATCTTGACCGTGCCCAGATTCCCGAGGACGAAGATCTCGCCGCTGCGGAGATGCTGCGTGTTATCGCTGAAGGAGCCGCCGATGAACGAACCGCCGATCGTCACGCTGCCGATGCCGCGGAAGCCGCCCTGGATTCGCGCCGAAAATCCGCCCGCACCGCCGATGAGATCCTGGCCGATTTTCACGGAGCCGATGACGCCGCCAGAAATGTTCCCGCTCGAGTCGCCGCCGCCGCCCACGACCGAGCCGCCCACGGTGACGCTGCCGAGCTTTCCGCCATAGATCACTCCGGAGCCGTTGCCCGACGAGCCGCGAAGGTCGAAGCCGACCTTTACCGAAGCCAATGCGAGCTGGCCCTGAATGGTTCCACTTCCTCCCAACAGGTTGGTCACATTGCCCGAACCCCCGACCAACGAGCCGCCGACCGTCACTGCGCCGAGCACGTCATCGCTGTTGATGCTGCCGGTGCCCGCAGCGCCTCCGCCCGAAACGTTCCCGCCGATCTTCACCGCGCCCATCGCTTTGACGCTGTGAATTCTACCGCTTTCCTCCATCGAACCGCCCACGAGCGAGCCGCCGACGGTCACGCCGGCCAGCGTGGTTCCCGCATCGATATTGCCGGAGCGCAATCCGCCTCCACCGGTGATGTCGCCGGCGATCTTCACCATACCGATCGAGCCGTCGCTGTGAATGCGCCCGCTGTCATTCATCGTGCCGCCGAGGAGCGAGCTGCCGACGGTCACGTTGCCGAGCTTGGTGCTGGCGAAGACGCGGCCGGTGAATGTCGCCGTGCCTTTGCCGAGGTCGCCGCCGATCGTCAACGGACCGACGGAGCCGGTGGAGCTGAAGATCACGCCGCTCGTGAAACCGGAGCCGCCGAGCACTGAGCCGCCGACGCTGATGCCGGCAATATTTCCTTTCGCCGCAATGGCGCCGGAAGTCGGGTCACCTCCGCCGAGAATGTCGCCGCCGATCTTCACCATGCCAATGCCGGCATCGAGGGCCGTGATGTTCCCGCCGGTGTGCGCGGTGCCGCCGATGAGCGAGCCGCCAATCGTGATCGAGCCGATCTTTCCGTGGCTCACGGCTAGGAACGCGTCCTTCACGTCGCCAACCACCTTGAGCGCGCCGAGCGCGCCGTTGATGTCGCTCTCGAGATTTCCCGCACCATTTTGCGTGACGAGGCCGTAGATGCCCATCGAGAGCGCGCTCAGGCTTTTGATCGCCGGCGTGCTCTTGCTGCCGCTGCCCGCGTCGATGTCGCCGAGATCGCCTGGGATCGTGATCGTGCCGAGATCGTTCGCCCCGGCGTTGATGCGCCCGATGTTCACGAGCCCGTCGCCGGTCGCAGCTTTGGTGACGCTCACGCTGACGTTCGCGTGGTTCGCAGTCGGCGAGCTGAGGTCGAGCAAAGTGAGCTGGGAGCCGCCGAGAGCGCCGGTGGGAATGAGGTTGCTGGCTACGACCGGATGAGGATCGATGGCGCTGATGGTGACGATGACCTGATCGCCATCCACGTCGGTGAATTGCACGAGCGACGCGGGTGCGATGCGGGATTCGAGAGGTTCGATGAAGTTCATGTGGATTAATTGTCGATACCGAGGAAAAATCAGATCTCCCAAACATGTAACTGAAGGGTGGATCAACGCGAGCTCGACGAGCCTCAACCTGGACAAGGAACGAGACCGATTACCAAAACATAAATGACTATAGTCGACGCTGATTAAGGGACCATCTGAGCGTCCCCATCGGCATCCAAATCCAACTCAAAAATAGAACAACCAATTGTCACCGATTAGTGAGGGTCGCGTGCCTGGCTTGAGAACCTCCAGTCCGATTAACCGGACGCATCCATTCCCTTCTCGCCTAGCGAGGCATCGCCTTTGATCGCATCTTTTCAAAGCGTTTGGGGTCAACATCCAGATCTGGCTAATTCGGCGGAGGACGCTACTGTCCCAACGGATCGGCGAGGGGATCTTTCGTTACATAGTAGCGCACCAACAAAAGTCGCACCTCGTCGGTCGTGGCGGCATCGAGGTGGCCCTCCGCCAGCAAGCGCCGCAGATCCTTCTCCACCGTGTCATTTCGGAGAGCCTTCAATGAAAGGAGCGCGTTTTCCCGCACGTCGAGTTCGGAATCAGTCAACGCCTCCGCCAGCGCGTGGGCGGCGGCGGGCGAGCCTGATTGTGTGGCGAGCTCTCCTGCCGCGGTGCTCCGCACCGAGGCTTCGGCATCGTGGCCCAAAACCCACACCACCACCGGCAGCCAGCGTGGATCGTCGAGGAAGCCCAGTTCCCGGATGGCGTCCGCGCGCTGCTCCGCGTCGCCTTTCAGCAAGGTCTCCGTCCAGCCACGAATATCCGCGGCGGTGCCTGAATCGATGATCCCGGCGACGATCCTTTTGAGATCGTCGCGCTCGGTGCCGGAAGAATCCGGCGACGTGCCAGGCTTCGCGGCGCCACGGGACGATTCTGGCTGCGCCAAAGCCTTCGCCGCGGGCTTGGAAATGGCTGTAGGCTTCGGAAGCGCCGCATCATTCCTTGCGAACCAGACCGCCGCCAGCGCTATTAACGCCGTGACGGCGAGACTGAGCACGAGCGCTTTTCCTTTCAACCACGCCAGCAGGGACGACATCGCTAATACCTCAGTTTCTCGGTAGTGCCCGTGAATGTTTGCTTCGTCGTCAGCACGCCTTTCTGGGCGAAGTCTCCCAACTCAAGAGCAGTGATGTTGGTCCGGTCGAGCAGGCCGTTCAGTTCCAGCTTCGAGCCTGTCAGCACGAAAGTGTGCTTCTGGAGATCGATCGTCACCTGCGCCGAGCCGGCGCCGATCGGCACCTTACCCTTCGCCACCTTGCGGGCGTTCAGCGTGAGCGTTCCCTGCGGGATGGTGAGGGTAAAGTTTCCCAGCCTCACATCCATCGCCTGCGTCGCCGGATCGTAGTTCTGCCCGTCGCCCTGAAACGTGGAGACAATGCGCAGTGTGTCTTTGTTGAGCGTGGCGTGGTTAATCGACGCCTTGATGCCATCGAGAAAGAGCGTCGGCGTTTCCGCGAAGTTTCTCTTCGAAAGGTAAGTCAGCTTGGTGGGCAATTGCGCCGGGGTGAGGGTCGGCTCGAGGGTGACTTTCTGTAGATAGTTTCCGCAGAGTATTTTGACATCAAGAGAGGAGGCAAAGGGCGTTCCGGTGAGATCAAAGTTCTTCTTGGTGACGATGAGCTTGGTCCGGCTGGAGCCGCCAATTTCCAGCATCAGCGTTCCGCTGAGCCCATCTTCGTTCGAGATTTTATAAACGCCTGGTATTTTGGTTTCCTCCAGCGCGTCCGCGGGAATCTGGAGAGAGTTTCCATAGTGCGAATTTTCTCCAAAGAAAACGTTGATGAGACTGGTCAACGGGCGCAGTTGACCCACTTGGGCATTCAGCTCTGCTGTCATCTTGATTGTCCCGGTCGTGATGTCGTTTTTGTTCTTGCGGATGCTCAGAGCGTCGACACGGAACCAGTCCCGGTGGACCGCCGTGGCGCCGGTGACTCGAACGGTTGCGGAAGTCGTCCGCTGGAAAGGCGCAATCGCCTGCGGCACAAACGGAGTGTCGCCCTTCTCCGGATTGACGATGGCCTGCTTGCCCGTCTTGTTGATCGCTGTGACGTCGATGGTGTAGACCCCATTTCCGGACGGCGGCGCGAAAGTTGCCGAATAGACGCCGTCATTCGCAGTCTCGTCCGCGTGGGCGGCGAGTCCATCGTCATACAATGTGACGTAAAAGAGATTGCCATCCGGACCGGTGACGACGCCCTTCACGTCCGCGCCGCCGACCGGATCCGTGGCCGTGACGCTGCACTGGAAGACGATCGGATCCGGAGCATCGTAAATGGCCTTGGGCGTGGTGACGCTCACGTTCACCTTCGCCGTCGCGGAGGTGTTCGTCAGTGCATAACGAAAGCTGGCGTTGGCAGAACCGGAGGGCGCGGTCACGAATTGCTCCCATTTGCCCGGTGCGGGATTCGAGACACGGAAGTGAGCTTCGTTGTCCGTCTTTTCGTAGCGCACGCCGTCGGCCGGGACGCTCCCCGTGTAGATTTTGCCGTTCGGTGACTTGATTGAAAAGGTGAACCCCGCGGAGACGCTGGACAGCGAAAAGCTGGTTTCCTCGGTGAAGGGATCGACCGTCACGGTCTGGCTGGTGTCTTCCTGTTCGTGCGAAATGTCTCCGACCGAGCTCACCAGACCCCCACCCTTCAGCTCGGCGGCGATCGTCGGATAAATTTGCAACAGCCCCAGTGCATCGGTCGCTTGATAAAGCTTCCCATGGGAGACGATGGCCACCGCCCCTAGCGTGCCCGCATCCGCGTCACTCCCGAGCGCAATGCTGAACACCCGAACTCCGCGAACCGCGCAGTTCCCCGCCGCCTCCGCCGGCGTGATGGTGCTCGAGTCGTCAAAACCATCGCTGAGAAGAATCACTGCCTCCTGCGTCACTTTGCTGCCGGCCGCCGTGATCACCCCGAGCGCCTGCTGCAAGCCATCGCCGATCGCGGTGTGGCCGGTGGCGTAGAGCGTGCCGATGTCGGACTCCGCATCCCCCTTTGTATCGCCGTTCTCGTCCACTGTGGTCAGCGGGAGATCGGTGCTGGCCGCATCGTTGAAATCAACCACTCCCAGTTCGTCTCCGTTCACTGTGACGGTCCCTTCGCTCACCCCGGACGCGTTGGTGATCTCAAAAGTGTGCGCCTCCTGAGTCAGATTGGTAAATATTTTCGCTCCCGCGATGGCCAACTGCATTTTACTGCTCACAGCCATGCTCGCGGAGCGATCGATGCACAGCACCAACCGACTGAGCGTCGGCACTTTCTCCCACTCGATATCTACAAAATTGGGAGGCGCCGCGTTGGGTGAGGCACCCGTTGGAATATTCTGGAAAACCGTCGTCCCGTCGAAGGTCAGCTTGCTCATCGTTTCCCAGCAGCTTTCCTTCCGTTTATACCACTGCTTGTTCATGAACCAACGGCTGTCGAACGCGGTTCCCTTCACGATATTGGCTGCCGTGTCGAACTCCGTCCGCAATTTCTTCCCCGGCACGCCACCACCGGCATCCATGAGCGAGGCAATCGTGTCCGTGTCTGAGATGGAGTGGATGTTCGGGTTGTCTGATTCATACCGCGCGTCGGCGTCCGTGTAGTTGTCCTTCTTGGCCAGCGGCACCGAGAATCCGATGTATTCGTCCCAGAGGCCAAATGCGTAGTGCCCGATCTCGTGCGCGATACTGCAATCACCGAGGTAGCCCGACAGGCTCAAGTGCTTGTTGGCGAAAAACTGCATGTGCTGGCCGGGCACCCCGAGCACGCCAGCATCGGTCGAGTAAGCGGTGTTGCCCACCGGTGAGATCCACACATCCGCATCATCCTTCCGATCCAGCGCGCGAGTGTAGACCGTGACCTTGCCGAGGCGAAGCTGACCGTTGGTCGCGTTCCAGAGCCGTCGCGACCCTTCGTTGAAAACCTCCTTCCAAGTCGTCGATGCGGCGCCGTCGAGATTGTCGTCCGATTCCGAGTAAGTGAAGAGCACGCTCAGGTCCATCGTCTTCGCGGTGACATCGATCGTTCCGCTCCCCGCTTGAGCCCGCCTTCCGCCGCAGATCACCCCGGCCAAGATCGCCCAGAGACAAAGTGATTTAAGATTCATGCTGCTAAAAAAATTGAGAAAAGCTTGGCGTGCCGGTTTCGTCTCGCCGCCACTCATCCAGCAAAGCACGCCCCCCCATCGCTGACAAATCGCGTTTGTTTCGCTTCACGGAGGGCAAGAGCCTCAAAAACAGATTCTCATCGCCTGGTCGGTTATTCCATTCCGAAGCATCTGAGCGATCCTCATCCTCCCAGAGCGCGCTGACGATCTACACGCCGTGGCAAAGCACCTTTAGCCGCAAGATAACCGTCACCCCTTCACCTTTGTCCCCTTTCAATTTCGGTGGATGAAAGCCGCCGCGGACGCTCCGGCGTATCACGACAGAAAGACGGAAAAAAGAAACAGTCACAACTGTCAGCCGGACGCCTTTTCTCGGAGACTTCGTCGGAATCAATTCAGAAAACGATTCGTCATCTTCAAAATGGAGGTCCGTATTACGTAGGCCTGTCGCGAACTTTACAGAAGTTTAATTAGGAATCTTGAGGTGACCTTTGTTTACTCAGGGATATGAAATCCTTCCTCTTGACCCTTATTGTTGCTGTGCTGGCGATCACTTTGCCGACGGGATTGTTTGCATCCACTAAGTCTTCTCCGTTATCGAGTAAAAAGAAAAAAATCCCGGTTCACCACGACACGCTTATCTCCAGCGTGAGCGCAAACTCGATCACGATTACCGAGAATAAAACGACCAAGACTTTTGGAATCACGCCTGCAACGGAAATTGACGTGCGCGGACAAAGAGCGGGAGTCGGGGCGTTGCAGCCCGGGATGATGGTGAGTATTACGATCGGGATGAATGCAGGAATAGCTGACCGGATTAGCGCCGGAGATGCACCGGTGCATCACGATCAGCAGGCCAAAAAGAAAAAATAACCGCCTCAGCTCCTCGCTTGGATTAATTATATGACCGCCGCATTCTGGCGACTTTGTCACGCAGGGATAAAGTTCCGCATCCACTCGCGCAAGCAGCCAACCATTGCAAAGATCTGTCAGCAAAATAGCAGATGTAGAGGATGAGAAAAGGTTCGAGAAATAAGTGATAACGGGCTCGAAAGTTGACCGTCAAAAAAAGGACGGCGCAAAAAAGCGTTAATGCTATGCCGAAGCTTACGTGCCATTTTTGCATGGGGGAGCGAGATAACATCGCGATTACCAATCCCCCAAAAGCTACGAAGTAGATCCAAGAAAGGCCGGGAAGGACAGCATTGCCCGCACGCCACCTTTTGTGCGGGATGCGCGCCGCATTTTCGATTAGCTTCCAACGTTGGAAGTAATGGCCGAACCAGTTAATTCCGTTCGGGTAGTGTTGGTGAAAAAAACTCGTGGCGTCGGCAACTGTATTGAAGCTCACTCCGAATAAAGCCTCGGGGAGCATTGGATGGCCCACGATGTGGCCAGCCATTACGTGAAGCGGTTTACTTCCGACCGAATTCTTGTCCAGCGGCTCGCCGGGCATCACGGAAAGGAGTGCGTCTCCTTTTTTCGTCATGAGCCAAAGAACCTGCCACGGATTACGCGCAACCGTTTCGATCGCGGCTTTAAAGCAAAGTCGATTGGCAGCCCGGAACGCTTCGGGGGAAGTGGCGTCCGGGTAACCAAGGACGGTGGCACCCGCTTCCAAGAGTTCACGGCGTTTTTTTCCGAGCCATCCTCCCGATGGAAATTCGTAAAGAAGCGCATCGATTTTGTTCCAGTTCTGCTCTGCTTCATCACGGATCGGCTCGATGCGCGCAGAAAAGTCCGGTGCACACCAAAATTGAGGTGGCGTGAACTGGACGACAGACGCATACAGGATGACACCCCCTTCAGAGCCTTGGTTAACGAACACGCTGGAAGCGAGCGCTAAGAGACAAATACTCCCGCGCATCGCCAGTAGCCGCCAGCGCCTCCATTCGGCGAAAACGATGATGAGGATCGCGAAACTTGCGAAAAACTTTCCTTCCGGACGCGCCGCGACCATCAGGATAAGCGCAACGGCAACCGCGGCGAAACTAGGCCAAGTTCGCCGCTGAAGATAGAGGACGCACGAAGCGCCCAATAGCGTCAGCGCGCATACGAAGAACGTCTCCGCCATTAGGAAATGCTCGTAAGAAATGAGGTTCGGATCGAGTCCTACGAGCCCTACTAATAAGATTGACATCCCTTTCCAATGTGTAAAATGGGAGCGGCCAATCAGACCGGTGAGCAGGGCAGTCACACATCCCACGAAATGCTGCAGGATAGGCTCGGCCAGCGCAACCGGCCAGTGGCAGAGCGCGAGCACCCAATACAGGAGCGGGACCAAAAGTGTTTTCTTAGGATGAAGAACGAACGTATGTGTGTTCATCCAGGTGGTCGCGGTCTCCATAAAATCGACTACGTCCGAGACGAAGATACCGTATGGGACCTTGGCGGTTACGGCGCATCGCAGCGCAATCCCAGGTGCCAAGGCCATTAGAGACAACCAGCACCATTGGTGTAATTCAGTGCGTCTGTGTTGCATGCTGGGTTCTTTCCCTGCTTGTTTGATGACATTAAGCGCAGCTTGGCGATACAGAACTTGGCGTCTTCGACATAAATACCCTAAAACCCGATTCCGAATAGTCTTCCGGCACCTAGGGATGATTCAATCGTCGCAATCGGTTACTTGATGAATTGGAGAATCTCCCATGCTGCATGGACACGGTGTAGAGAATGGTTGAGGTCGCCCCATCATAAAGTTTCATCAGCTATTCGTGTAAACCAGGAAGGGGGGCCGTCGCTGCTGAATACATCGCGCGCTGTTCTTACGCTCTCTTGCTAGAACCCCATGTGCCAGTGGCACGTCTGGATTCCCCCCGTAGTGCAGGAAGTAGCCATTTAGTTACGAGAGGCAGTGTCCAAAATAATAAAATGGAAAAAACTAGCACATAAACCGCTAGTTCAGAAGAAATCCTGCAATGACCAGCACTACCCATGATACGATCTCAAACACGCCAAAGTTCGTGTTAAAGCGATTGCGTTTCTTTACGT
>JAXDQV010000158.1:0-2817 GCA_034667645.1 Chthoniobacter sp. | reverse complement strand
GAGCCTTGGAGCCTTGGAGCCTTGGAGCCTTGGAGCCTTGGAGCCTTGGAGCCTTGGAGCCTTGGAGCCTTGGAGCCTTGGACATGTTGCGGGGGTTAAACGGTTTGCACAAAATGGTCAATCCTCTTTCGCGGGTGGGGGGGTTGTGCGGCAGCCTCGGTCTTGTCGAGCATGCGCTGCGTTGCCCGCCCCCCCAGCCCTCGCCCATGTAACCACCCCCAATGAAACACTTCTTAAGCTCCAAGTTCTACCTCCCTAACGAGACTCAAGTTAGACGTTTCGTTCAACGCCACGGAAACTCCTTATCTTTCGGATACGTCTGGAAGTCTTCAACGGCTTGCGCGATCTCCTGATCTCCTTCAGGTGCCACCCGCAGGCTCTTAATCAGCCAATGTCGCTCGGCGGCGAGGCGTCGCACGCATTCCATTGTCGCGCGCACGACCTGAACAGTGGAGTATCCCATCCGCCCTGGTCTCTGCGTGTGGGTCAAGTCGAGGGTGACGTGTAGCACGCCCTTTTCTATCGAACTCGCGCTGACGTGGATGCCATAGGCCGACGCGAGGTTGATGTCCTCGACCGCCTTCGGCGCGTTAGTCGGAGGAATATTCTTCGCGGCGATGAGACTGAGCGCCGCAAGGTAATCACCATGGGCATACCAATCGTGACACATAACCGGCTCAATCTGAATTTCGGCTGACCCGCGTCCGTCCAGTGGTTGGAACGTGCGCGTCAGCGTGGATTCTCCCGCGAGGCTACTGACGGCAGTTGTTGTTCCAATAACGAGAGCGAGACAAATCGTTGATGCACGCATGCGGGAACGCCTAACTCCAATTAGACGAACGTTCGCAATAGAAGACGAACCTTCTTTCGCCTCTCTCGGAAAGTCGGCTGACGCGTCGCCGTTGCAAACATAATAAGGCTCGGTTCACGGGATGCACGAGCCTACGCCTCACAGGGGACGAAAGGAGCCTCGTTCAAGACCACCGGTTTCGTTCCGCGCAAAAGCTGCCACCAGACGCGGAGCGAACCAGCGACGATGAGGGCCACGAAGAGCAAAAACGCGCCGGTGACGGCCGCGTCGAGTTGCGCGTTGAAGATGAGCGCGTGCGCTTTGGCGGGCTCGATTTTTCCAGCTTCCAGGTTCGAGGCGACCTGCGCCGCGCCCGCGAGAAAGCCAAGCCGCGGACTGGGTGAGAAGATTTTCATCCAGCCGGCGGAAAAGGTGACCGCAATGAGGAACGCGAGCGGCGCGACGGTGACCCAGAGATGTCTGACCCGCCGCATTTTGATGAGCACGGCGGTGCCGAGGCAGAGGGCGATGACGGCGAGGAGCTGATTGGCGATGCCGAAGATCGGCCAGAGCGAATTGATGCCGCCATTGGGATCGAGGATGCCTTGATAGAGAAAATAGCCCCACGCCCCGACGAGGAGCGCGCTCGTGCCGAGATTCACCGGCCACGAACGGGAGTGGCCGAGCGGGCGCCACGCCTGGCCGAGCAGGTCCTGCAGGAGGAAACGTCCGACGCGAGTGCCGGCATCAATCGTCGTGAGGATAAACAGCGCCTCGAACATGATGGCGAAGTGATACCAAACGGCCATGGCGCCCGGATTCGAGAACGCCTGGGAGAACATGTGCGCCATCCCGACGGCAAAAGTCGGGGCTCCACCGGCGCGTCCGAACATGGTTTTCTCGCCGATGCTCGCGGCGAGCTGGCTCATGTCCGATGCCGTGACCGCGAAGCCGGCACTGTTGATTTTTTGCAAAACCTCCGCCGGAGCGCCGGGGGTGTTAATCGCGAAATAAGCGCCGGGCTGGAGGGCGCACGCCGCGATGATCGCCATGAGCGCGACCACCATTTCCGTGACCATGGCGCCGTAGCCGATCGAGCGGATGGAGGACTCGCACGCGATCATTTTCGGCGTGGTGCCGGAGGCGATGAGCGAGTGAAAACCGGAGATCGCCCCGCAGGCGATGGTGATGCAAACGAAGGGAAAAACCGGCCCGGCAAAGATCAAGCCGGAGCCGTCGATGAATTGCGTCACGGCGGGCATTTGGAGGGAGGGCCGCAACAGGAGGATCGCTCCTGCAAGCGCGGCGACGGCGCCGAGTTTTAGAAACGTGCTGAGGTAATCGCGCGGCGTGAGCAGCAGCCAGACCGGGAGCGCGGACGCGGCAAATCCATAAAGCATGATCGCCCACGCCAGGGTTGTTTGATCGAGCGAAAACCAGCGCTCGACGGTGGGATAAGCGTGGAGAAATTGACCGCCCCAGACGGCGGCGAAAAGGCCGAGGATGCCGAAGGCGGTGACGACGCTGATTCCGAATCGGCCAAAGCGCATTCCGACGCCCATCGCGAGTGCGATGGGAATCGTCATCGCGATGGTGAAGACGCCCCACGGGCTTTCCGCGAGCGCCCGCACGACCACGAGGGCGAGCACCGCGAGCAGAATCACCATGATCGCGAGCACGCTGATCATCGCCACCAAACCGACGCCCGCGCCGATCTCGTCCTTGACCATTTGGCCGAGCGATTTTCCTCCGCGGCGAATGGAGGCAAACAGCGTGACCGCATCGTGCACGGCTCCGCCCAGCGTGGCGCCGACGAGGATCCAGAGCGTCCCGGGGAGGTAGCCAAATTGCGCCGCAAGGACGGGCCCGACCAGCGGTCCCGGTCCGGCAATGGCCGCGAAGTGATGACCGAAAACCATCCACTGGTGCATCGGCACAAAATCTTTTCCATCCTCGTGAACCACGGCTGGCGTCGCGCGGCGCTCGTCGAGTATCAGGACTTTCGTCAGCAGCCATTTCGAGTGAAA
>JAXDQV010000157.1:0-36263 GCA_034667645.1 Chthoniobacter sp. | reverse complement strand
TCTCCAAACTTCCTCCAATGAACTCCGCAATGAAAGTCACGCTGCCAGTCGGCGCGATTCTCGCATGCGTTGCAACCTATCAGAGCACACTCGATCATCTTTCGTGCGCCGGATGCCGGAGCTTTCGGTTTGTTTTCACGCGATCGGTTCTTGGCGTTCCGCTCTGGCATTCCGAGGAGGTTCACTTAGCAGCGAATATTCCATCCAGTCACACTCATCATTGGTGGCGTTACTCTCTCCACACGACAACGGTTCTTTCGACTACGATCGTCTGCAAGAACAATCAATTCGAGGACGGCTGGACACATGAACCATAAGCCGCCTAACCCGGATGAACAGTGTCAAGTGAGCCAGTGGAATTTGATGGTTATTCGTTCCAGGCAGAGGGCGGGCGCAGAGAGCCTTGAGCGCACCCCCCGCGCTTTCCCCCTCGCCGCCGATATTTGTTGAGAGCCTCGAAAGGGATGCCTCTAAAATGGTAGGCAACGACCCACATGTCCCGACGAGCAGAAACAGGCGAAACTTTCTTCGCCTTCCATTACGAACTTTCGTCTACATCTTGTAAGGCGTCTGTATGTTGCCAATCCTCCGTTATCTCATTCTTCCGTTGGTGGTTTTGGGCATTGCTTGTTTCTTGTTTTGGGAGACGGCCAAGCGTCATCCCATTTATGTTTTCGGCGCTGTTGCGATTTGGATCATCATAGTTCTGATTAGAGAACAGCTTCATAAGAAGCGAGACGGTCAGAGGGGTTGGAGAGTTGGGCATGTTGGCCGAGACTCCATGTATTACGAGGAGTTCAGAGATGGCGCATGGCATCGGATCGAGATAGACGGAGAGATGCTTGTCGGCAAAGCACATCACGTCATCTATTTTGGTTCACTGAAGATTCCAGACTGGGCCAGAGAGCGGCGCGATGAGATTATCGCACGCATTAAGAGTGAGTTTCGTTCACCACAATATGAATACAATGACGCCTAACCCCTATGGGAGATTACGAGTAGAACTTGGAGCTTAAGAGCGGTCGCAGAGAGCCTTGAGCGCAGGCTAGAGGGTGTGGCCGAGGCTGGGGTCTTTGAGGGAACGGGTGGGGACGTTGCGGGGTTCACCGGGGGCGTCGTGGCCGGGGAGGAGCCAGCCGCGCCGGAAGAATTCGTCATCCTCGTGGTTGTCGGTGGCGCAGCCGGCAAGGAGGGTGGCGGAGGCGAGGAGGAGGAGGGGGGTAAGGCGGGACATGGCGGGCGGGGCGGTGGCGGGGCGGGAGCATAGGCGGACGGGCGGGACAATGGCGAACGGAATTCTGTGGCAAGGCGGGGAAATGCTTGTGAGGCCGGGGGGTGCGGACTAGATTGCGGGCTTCCGTTTTTACCCAAAACCATGCCCGACCTACCTGCGCCCGCCGAGGAACCGAAGAAGCCCTACACCGGTGACAAGCCGGAACAGCCGACGGACCAATACAACGCGTCGAAGATCGACAAGCTGGAGGGGCTGGAGGCGGTGCGGAAGCGGCCGGGGATGTATATCGGCGACCCGGATGAGCGGGGGCTGCACCATTGTGTCTTCGAGGTGCTGGATAACTCGATCGACGAGCATCTGGCGGGGTTTTGCACGAAGATCGAGGTGAATGTGCACGTGGATGGGTCGGTCTCAATCCGCGACAACGGACGCGGGATCCCGGTGGATACGCACCCGAAATTCAAGATGCCGGCGGTGGAGCTGGTGCTGACGAATCTGCACGCGGGGGGGAAGTTCGGGCAGGGGGCGTATAAGTATTCGGGCGGCCTGCACGGGGTGGGGGCGAAGTGCGTGAACGCGCTGAGCGACTGGTTCAAGGTGGAGGTGTCGCGCGACGGGAAGGTTTATCACATGGCCTTTGAGCGCGGGAAGACGACGCAGAAGCTGAGTGTGATCGGGGAGCTGAAGAACAAGAAGCACACCGGGACGCTGATCACCTTCATGCCGGACGCAACGATCTTTACGATCACCACGGAGTTCAAGTTCGAGCGGCTGGCCGCGCGGCTGCGGGAACTGGCGTTCCTGAACCCAGGGCTGGACATCACCCTGACCGATGAGCGGACGGAGACGCCGCGCAAGGAGTCGTTCTTTTACAAGCTGGGCATCGAGGAGTTCGTGCGGCAGTTGGGCGAAAACAAGACGCTGGTGCATCCGAAGCCGGTGATCCTGTCGCGGCAAAAGGAGGAGGTCTTCGTGGATGTGGTGATGCAATACAACGACAGTTACAACGACCAGATCCTGTGCTTTGCCAACTCCATCCCGAATCCGGATGGCGGCACGCACCTGACCGGCTTCCGCTCGGCGTTGACGAAGTCGATCAACCAATACGCGAAGACGAATAACTTGGTGAAGGAGAAGGACGCGGCGATCTCGGGCGACGACGTGCGCGAAGGCTTGATCTGCGTCCTGTCGGTGAAGCTGCCGAATCCGCGCTTTGAGTCGCAGACCAAGGTGAAGCTCGTGAACACGGAAATCGACGGGATCGTGAACTCAATTGTCTATGAAGGTTTGATGACCTTCTTCGATCAGAACCCGCCGATCATGAAGAAGATCATTGATAAGTGCCTGATGGCCGCGCGCGCACGGGAAGCCGCGCGCAAGGCTCGCGAGACGGTGCGGAAGAGCGCGCTGACGGGCGGCGGATTGCCGGGTAAGCTGGCGGATTGTTCCGAGCGCGATCCGGCACTGACTGAGCTTTATATTGTCGAAGGTGACTCCGCCGGCGGCTCGGCAAAGCAGGGACGCGACCGGCGTTATCAGGCGATCCTGCCCATTCGCGGAAAGTTGATCAACGTGGAGAAGGCGCGGCTGGATAAGGTTCTGCAAAACACCGAAATCCAAACGATGATCACGGCGATCGGCACCGGCATCGGCGCGGGCGACGTGGAAGGTTCGTTTCGGATGGATAAGCTTCGCTACGGACGGATCATCATCATGACGGATGCGGACGTGGACGGCTCTCACATCCGCACCTTGCTGCTCACGTTTTTCTACCGGCAAATGACGGAGCTGGTGCGCGGCGGAAAGATCTACATCGCGCAGCCGCCGCTTTATCAAGTGAAGCGCAAGAAGCGCGAAGAGTATGTGGACGACGACGTGGCGCTGACGAAGATTTTGATCTCACTTGGAACCGAAGACGTGAGGCTAAAGAACCTGGCGGACGGCAAGGAGCTTAGCACGGCGCAACTCAAGGACATCCTGGAGTCGCTCGAAAGGCTGGCTAAGTTCAGCGAAGCGATCCGCCGGCATGGCGGAGACTTTGAGAACTACCTCGAAGCGCGCGACGCGAAGAGCGGGGCGTTGCCGACTTACCTCGTGAAGGTTCGCGACGGCAACGATGAGTCGGTGAAATACTTCACGGAAGAAGCCGCGGTGCGCAGCTTTCACGAGGAAAACCTCGATCTAAGTCTCTTTGACGTGGAGATGGGCCAGGAGTTGTTACCCATCGCCAATGTGACGGAGAAGAAGACCGGCCAGCGACGCCGCGGGAAACTGGTCGAGTTGCACGAGTCGGTTGCCATTCAAAAGCTGCTAACTGAACTTGGCCGCAGAGGTTTGAAGATCGAGCATTACTCCGATAGCGATAAGCCGATCTTTGAACTGATCGAAGGGGAAGGGGAGAAGGCCGTGGTGAATCCTATTTTCTCCATTCCGAAGATCCTGGAAACGATCAAGGAGATCGGCCGCCGCGGCGTGCAGATCAAGCGCTTCAAAGGGTTGGGCGAGATGAATGCGAAGGAGCTCTTCAGCACGACCATGGACCCGGAAAAGCGCAAGCTGTTAAAGGTGGACCTGAACGAAGACAACGCGGTGGAAGCCGACAAGATGTTCACCATCCTGATGGGGGACGTCGTGGAGCCGCGCCGGCAATTCATCGAGGACAACGCACTCAACGTGCGCAACCTCGACGTGTAGGACTTGGTGGAAGTCCGCGAGATCGCGCCGCAGCAAAGTTCGCCATCGCGTGCGCTTTAAAAAGTGCGCGGGAATTCCCACACGCGTAGGGTTTGCCGATGCGCGTTTTGATCGTGGACGGACACAGCGTGATTTTTGCCTGGCCGGAGATGCTGAAATTGCACCAGCGGCGGACGGTGCTGGCGCGCGAGGCGGTCGTAAAGGTTTTGACGGAATATCAGGACTCGACGGATACGCACGTGGTGGTGGTTTTTGATGGGAAGGGCGCAAAGTGGTCCGAGACGACGGAGCCGGGTGGTATTCAGGTGTTTTATTCCGGCGCGGATCAGACGGCGGATGACATCATTGAGCGGCTGGCGGCGTTGTATGCGGAGAAGCACGACATCACGGTCGCGACGGATGATTTGCTGGAGCAGCAGACCGTGAGCACCTTTGGCGCGGTTTGCGTGTCGGCCGAAGGGCTCGCGGCGATGCTGGAGGAGGCGCGGACGCAGTTCTCGCGGCAGATGAAAAAATTCCGGCATCGCGAAGGGCCACGCTCGCGTTGACGCTGCCGCAGACTGCCGCGTAGATTCGCCGCCCACGCATGGCGAAAGTCTCTCTCCAGCACGTTTCGAAAACCTACCGGGGCGCAAAAGGCGGGGAAGTCGCAGCCGTGCAGGATCTCAACCTGGAAGTCGCGGATCGGGAGTTCGTCGTTCTCGTTGGTCCATCGGGCAGTGGAAAAACCACCACGTTGCGCATGATCGCGGGCCTGGAGGAAATCTGCGGGGGCGACCTTTTCATCGGCGAGAAACGCGTGAACGACCTGGCGCCGAAGGACCGGGACATTGCGATGGTCTTTCAGAATTACGCCCTGTATCCGCACTTGAGCGTTTTTCAAAACCTCGCGTTTGGATTGAAGCTGCGGCGTTTTTCCGATTCGGAAATCAAAAAGCGCGTCCTCGACGCAGCGAGGATTCTCGAGATCGAGGATTGCCTGGAGCGGCGTCCGCTGACGCTGTCGGGCGGGCAGCGTCAGCGCGTGGCGGTCGGCCGGGCGATGGTTCGCCAGCCGAAGGTTTTTCTTTTCGACGAGCCGCTCTCGAATCTCGACGCGACGATGCGGGCGCAAATGCGCACGGAGATCACCAAGCTCCATCAGCGCCTGCAGGCCACGATGATTTACGTGACGCACGATCAAGTCGAAGCGATGACGATGGCCGATCGCATTGTCGTAATGCGCGACGGAATTGTGCAGCAGATCGATGCGCCCTTGAGCCTTTACCAGAAGCCGGCGAATCTTTTCGTGGCGGGCTTTCTCGGGAGTCCTCCGATGAATTTCATCCACGGAAAACTGAAGGACGCGCCGGATGGCGTTGTTTTTAAAGAGAATGACGGTGGCGTAATCGAGTGCAAGATCACCGACCAGCCAGCCGCCAGGGCGTTTGCTGGAAAAGAGGTGGTGCTCGGACTGCGGCCCGAATCCATTGTCGCCGTGAGAACCGATGGACGGCGCGATGACGGCTCATTTCAGGCGCTGGTGGACGTAGTGGAACCGACCGGCGCCGAGACGAATATCCACTTTCACACCGGAGCCCACGCGCTGATCTGCCGGAGCCTGGAGGCAATCAGTCACGACGATGCAGGTCACCGGATGCGGTTTGTCCTCGACCCGGCGCGAGCGCATCTTTTCGATCCGGCGACGACGCGACGAATCGAATGACCGCGCGGATTTCACCCGTAAAAAGGTGGACACTGCGGGGGTCTTTTGTAATCGTCCCCCCTCTTTTTTAGGGAGCTAATGAGTTAGGGCATTTATGGAACAAATCATCGCATCGAAGGAAATGCAGGTGGAACGCAAGCACTTGCTGATCGAGTATCGGGAAAACGAACGCGGCCGTTTCCTGCGCATCACCGAGACGGCGGCCGGGCGTCGGAATGCGGTGATCGTGCCGAGCACCGGACTGGACGAGTTCGCGCACGCGCTCGCGGATGTGCTGACCACGGCGAATAAAACAGCCCCGGTTTAGCCCGCCATCCTTTCAGTTTTTTCAACCCCTCATCTTATGCCCACCAAGTCCAAATCCACCCGTCTCCCCTCGACCCGCCGCGCTGCGGCCTCATCCAACGGCGCTCCGAAGCGTGCGCCCAGGAAAAACAAGTTTGTCTATTTTTTCGGCGACGGAAAAGCCGATGGCGACGGGAAGATGAAGCCGCTGCTCGGCGGCAAGGGCGCGAATCTCGCGGAGATGACGCGCATCGGTTTGCCGGTCCCTCCCGGCTTCACGATTACGACTGAAGTCTGCACGCATTTTTATGAAAACGGCCGGAAGTATCCGGCGGTGCTGAACGAGCAGGTGGAAACCGCCTTGGCGAAAATCGAGAAGTCGCTGGGCAAAAAACTCGGCGATCTCGAAAACCCGCTCCTGCTCTCTGTGCGTTCCGGCGCGCGGGACTCGATGCCGGGAATGATGGATACGATTTTGAACCTCGGAATGAACGACAAGGTCGTCGAGGTCGTCGCGAAAAAATCCGGCAATGCGCAGTTTGCGTGGGATTCCTATCGCCGCTTTTTGCAGATGTATGGCGACGTAGTGATGGGCGTGCAGAAGCGCGAAGGCGAAGATCACGAGCCGTTCGAGAGCGTGATCGAGCATCTCAAGGATGAGCGGTATCAGAATCACGACTTCCCAGACTCGCAGCTCACCGAAGACGATTTGAAAGAACTTGTCTCGCGTTTCAAGGCGTTGATCAAAGAGCGCACCGGCAAAAATTTTCCACAGGATCCGCGGCAGCAAATGTGGGGTTCCGTCGGCGCGGTGTTTGGCTCGTGGATGAATGATCGCGCGATCGTTTACCGCCGCAAATACAACATCCCGGCGGAGTGGGGCACGGCGGTGAACGTGCAGACGATGGTCTTCGGGAACATGGGCGATACCAGCGCGACGGGCGTCGCGTTCACGCGCGACCCGGCGAATGGCGACAAGGTTTTCTACGGTGAATATTTGATCAACGCGCAGGGCGAAGACGTCGTGGCCGGCGTGCGCACTCCGCACCCGGTCGCGAAGCTGGCCGAAGAAATGCCCAAGGCGCACGCAGCGTTGCTGAAAGTGCGCGCTTTGCTCGAGAAGCATTTTCGCGACATGCAAGACCTCGAATTCACCGTCGAGGACAACCGCCTTTTCATCCTGCAGACGAGGAACGGAAAGCGCACCGGCCTCGCGGCGGTGAAGATCGCGGTGGACATGGTGAACGAAAGGCTGATCACGCGCGAAGAAGCAGTGAAGCGCATTCCGGCCGATTCGCTTTCGCATGTCCTCGCGCCGATTTTTGATCGCGCGTCGGCCAGGAGCGCGCAGAAAATTGCGAGTGGCCTTCCTGCCGGGCCCGGCGCGGCGAGTGGTAAAGTCGTGTTTAATGCGGTGGATGCAGTCGAGATGGCGCATCGCGGCGACCGCGTGGTGCTGGTTCGCGTCGAGACTTCTCCGGAAGATTTGCGCGGAATGATTGCGGCGGAAGGCATCCTCACGGCGCGCGGCGGCGTTTCATCGCACGCGGCTTTGGTCGCCCGTCAGATGGGCAAGGTTTGCGTCTGCGGCGCGAGCGATTTGAAGATCGACTACGGGAGGAAGACCGTGAGCGCAGGCGGCATCACGCTCAAGCAGGGCGACTTTATTTCCATCGACGGCACGGCGGGAGAAGTCTTTGCGGGCGAAGTAAAAACGGCGCCATCCGAGGTGGTGCAGGTGCTCGTCGCGAAGACGCTCAAGGGCGACAAGAGCAAGACGTATCAGCAGTTCGCGCAGCTCATCAAGTGGGCGGACAGTTTCAAGAAACTCGACGTGCGCACCAACGCGGACACGCCGGAACAGGTTGAAAATGCGATCGCCTTTGGCGCGGTGGGAATCGGTCTGACTCGCACCGAGCACATGTTTTTCGAAGGGGATCGCATCGATGCGATGCGCGAGATGATCCTTGCAACCAACAAGGAAGATCGCGCGAAAGCGCTCGCGAAACTCCTTCCGTATCAGCGCGAGGATTTCGTCGGCATTTTCAAGGCACTCAAGGGTCTGCCCGCGACGATCCGCCTCCTGGATCCGCCGCTGCATGAATTCCTGCCGCACGACGACGCGACGCGACGCGATCTCGCACAAAAGCTCGGCATTGACCCCGAGGAAATCGCTAAGCGCGTTCATCAGTTGCACGAGTTCAACCCCATGCTCGGACATCGCGGATGCCGGCTCGGTATTGCCTACCCCGAGATCACTGAGATGCAGGCGCGCGCCATTTTTGAGGCCGCCGCCGAGGTGCAGAAGAAGGGGATCAAAGTGAAACCCGAAGTGATGATCCCGCTCGTCGGTTTCCCAAAGGAGCTCAAACTCCAGCTCGAAGTGGTGCATCGCGTGGCCGCGGACGTGCAAAAAGCGACGAAGCAAAAGCTCAACTATCTCGTCGGCACAATGATCGAGATTCCTAGGGCGGCGCTGGTCGCCGATCAGATCGCCAAGGACGCCCAATTCTTCAGCTTCGGCACGAATGACCTGACGCAGACGACACTTGGCATGAGTCGCGACGACAGCGGCTCGTTCTTACCCGCCTACGCTGAGCATGAAATCGTCAAAGCGAATCCGTTCGCGACCATCGACCAGACCGGTGTCGGCCGACTGATGGAAATTGCGCGCGATCTCGGTCGCAAAACGCGACCCGACATCAAGCTCGGCATTTGCGGCGAACACGGGGGGGAACCGGAAAGCGTGAAGTTTTGCCATGCTCTCGGATTGGACTACGTGAGCTGCTCGCCGTTTCGCGTCAGCATTGCAAAGCTGGCCGCGGCTCAGGCAGCGCTCGGTTGACCCGTTCGCCGCCGTTCCGGTCAAGCGCCTTCCGACAGTCGCGGGAGTGCGGACATGCGCAAAAAAAGCGCGGCCAATAAATGGCCGCGCTGTTGATCAAAGGAACGAAACTTAAATATGTGGGTGACTTCCTTGCTCGGGGATTATTAAAGCAGCCCCGTGCCACGGTGCCACGGCTGATTCAAGATAACGCCCGTTCCGTCGGCGTGCAGCCGTGGTTGGCGTGGAATCGGAGGTCCTCAAAGAGGTGGGCGTTTGGAAATCGACTCTGAGCGATTTCTCCATGTTTTTCAGAAACACACATTGTTCCTAGAGCAGCGGCCGCTCGAAGAACGCGCCCGTGCCGAGTCGGTCATGAAGCTGGGTAGGGACACTGGCGAAGTGGAAAACGGCGACTTTGCAAGGGAATCCGGGCACGTCCATGCCATCCGTGCACATGGTGCGGTGGAAGGATCCAGAGATGTGAGTTCTGTGCAATGGCTCGGACTGATCACCCTAGAGGAGCAGACCGCATGAACCTTCCACCACGGCGTAAAATTCCCAGCTTACCCGGCGATGGGCCTTGACCGGCGTCTGGCCAAACCTGCGAAGGCTGGCATTTAAATAACGAAGCATCATGGGGGACGCTCTGGGTCGCCCGCCGGCTGATACCGGCCGCATAAATCTGGAATTTACAGTCGCGAAAGGAGGGTCTAAAGCCAGCGGCATGTCCTTTACCCTCGGAATTGATTATGGATCCAACTCCGTGCGCGCCCTCGTGGTGGACTGCAAGGACGGACGGGAGCTCGGCACGTGTGTCGTGAATTATCCGAGCGGAAAGGAGGGAATTCTGCTCGATCCACGCGATCACAACGTGGCGCGGCAGCATCCGGGGGATTACCTGCTCGGCTTGGAAACGGCGGTGCGCGGCGCGCTCGCCCAAGCCGCGAAAGAGGCGGATTTTTCCGCGGCTCAGGTGATTGGCATCGGCGTGGATTCCACGGGATCCAGTCCCATCCCGGTGGATGAAAAAAGCGTGCCGCTGGCTTTGCGCGACGAATGGAAAGACAACCTGGCCGCCCAGTGCTGGCTCTGGAAAGACCACACCAGCTATCGCGAGGCCGCCCGCATCACGGAACTGGCCGCGGAGCATCGGCCGCAGTTTCTCGCCAAGTGCGGCAACACCTATTCTTCCGAATGGTGGTGGAGCAAAATCTGGCGGTGCCTCAAAACTGCGCCTGACGTTTTTAATGCGGCGTTTAGCTGGGTTGAACTGAGCGACTACATTCCGGCGGTGCTCGCGGGTGTCCACGATCCGCGTCAGGTGAAGCGCGGAATCTGCGCCGCGGGACACAAGGCATTCTACAGCGACGAGTGGGGAGGTTTGCCCGACAAAGAGTTTCTGACGTTGCTCGACCCGAAGATCGGTGCGTTGCGTGATCGGCTTTATGAAAAGGCTTACGATGCGACGGAACCGGCGGGCACGCTTTGCGAGGAATGGGCGGGAAAGCTCGGGCTGCCGGCGGGCATCGTGATCGCCGTGGGCGAATTTGACGTCCACTACGGTGCAATCGGCAGCGGAGTGGAAGAGGGCGTTTTGGTGAAGGCGATCGGCACGTCCACCTGCGATTGCGCGGTTGTGCATGCGCACAAACCGGTGGCCGATATTCCGGGAATCTGCGGCATAGTGCCGGGCGCGATTTTACCCGGATCTTATGGCATCGAGGCAGGGCAATCCGCCGTCGGCGATATTTTCAAATGGTGGGTCGAAGGCGTTTGTGAGGGAGATGCGGCCCTGCACGGCCAGCTCACCAAAAAAGCCGGCGAACTCAAGCCCGGTCAAAACGGGTTGCTGGCGCTGGATTGGAATAACGGAAACCGGACGATCCTCGTGGACCCGCGGTTGAGCGGTCTGATCGTCGGACAGACGCTTCACACCACGCGCGCGGAGATTTACCGGGCACTGATTGAAGCGACGGCTTTTGGCGCGCGCGCCATTATCGAACGACTTCGCGAATACGGCGTTCCGATCGAACGTGTCGTGTGTTGTGGCGGGATCGCGGAAAAAAACCCGCTGCTCATGCAGATTTATGCGGATGTGACGGGCTGCACGATGCAGGTTGCCGGATCGAGCCAGGCCTGCGCGCTCGGGTCAGCCGTGTCAGCAGCGGTGCTGGCCGGGGCTCACCCGGATTTTCCGACGGCGCAAAAAGCGATGACGTCGCTCAAGCCTGTCAGCTATTCGCCGCAGGCGCGGCCGCGCAAAATCTACGATGAACTTTATGCGCTGTATCGGCAGTTGCATGACGCTTTTGGCGGCAAGGAGAAGGCGGCCGATCTTTCCGGAGTGATGAAATCGCTCATCCGGATCAAGGAAGAGCAGGCCTGAGCGCCGGTTTATTTGCTTCCGGGCTTGGTCGCGGGAGTGTTCGCCAAATCCGCCGGAATGGAATCAGGCGCGAACGTTTCGACGCTCAGTTTCGTCACGTGCACGAACGGACAACCGAAGTCAGGCGCGGCCTCGCCACTGCGATCCACCAGCACCCCCACGGCCGCAACTTCGCCTCCGCGAGCGCGCACGATGTCGATTGTTTCCTGCACCCGTCCGCCGCGGGTCACGACGTCCTCCGCCACGATGAAGCGCTGACCCGGCGCGATCTCAAATCCGCGCCTGAGCACGAGCCTGCCATTTTCTTTTTCCGCAAAAATGTGGCGTTTCCCGAGCGCCCGCGCGACCTCGTGGCCCACCACGATGCCGCCGAGCGCGGGAGAGATCACGGCGTCACAGGGAATGTCGCGCAATTTTTCCGCGAGCGCCTCGCAGACAAGCTCCGCGATTTTCGGATGCTGCAACAGCAGTGCGCACTGGAAGAACTGACGGGAATGCAATCCGGAGCGGAGAATGAAGTGTCCCTCCAGCAGCGCATTGGTCTGCCGGAAGAGGCGCAGAACCTCGTCGGAGCTCAAAGTGGCGAGGCTGGTGCGGTGTCAACCGGAGCCGCAAACGTTGACGGCGACTTCGGCACGAGTTCGGTCACGGCGATCGCTTCGATCTCAACGCGTGCTCCTTTCGGGAGAGCCGCGACTTGAATCGTGGATCGTGCCGGGGGCTGCTCAGGAAAATAAATGGCGTAAATGTCATTCATGGCGGCGAAGTCGGCGAGATCTATGAGGAAAACGGTGGTTTTAACCACATTGGCGTAGGTCATCGAATTCGACCGCAAAACAGCGCCGAGATTCTCGAGCACACGCGTGGTTTGGGCTGTGACATCATCGCCGGCCAATTCTCCAGTCGCCGGCGAGAGTGGAATTTGCCCGGCGCAAAACAGCATGTTTCCGACGGCGATGGCCTGAGAATAGGGGCCGATGGCACGCGGCGCTTCGGTGGAGGCGATGACCGTTTTCATGGGCTGTGGCGCGAGGCTACCAGCACGAAAAGCAGTGTCAATCCGGGCGCGGAAAATCGGGACGACGCTGTAAATTTGTTGAGATTCGGCACAAGTATGGCTTAGTCTGAGCCCATGCGCGACGTTCGTTTCACCTGCTCCCATTGCCAGCAGCCTCTGGTCGTGGATGAGGAGGGCGCGGGGCTGACGGTGCATTGCCCGCAGTGCTCGAAGGAATTGCAAATCCCGTCACCGATTTCCGGCGCGGTTCTCCTGTCTAAAGCCGCGCCGAGCGGAACGAAGCGATTGCTCGACCTCGAGCGGAAGATTTATGACGCGGAAACGCAGCTCAATGATGCGCGCGGGGAAGCGGAGCAGCGTCAGCGGGCGCTGGTGGAAACTCTGCAGGAACTGCGCAGTGCAAAGCAGGAATGCGGGCTGGCGCAGGATGAACTCGGCGTTGCCCGGGACGAACGCGAAATGCTGGAGGCGCAACTCGCTCGTGCGCAAACGGCGGCGTTGTATGCTCAAGAGCAACTCGCCCAAGTGGAGGCCGAACGGCAGCGTCTGGCATTGCACGCAGACCAGATCGAATCCGAGCTGAGCCATCGTCAGAAGCAGAACGATTCCGTGCTGACGGAGCGGAATACTTTGCGGGCCGAGTCGGCCCAAAAGACATCAGCGCTCAACGAATTTGTCGCGCAGCTCGAAACGATGCGTCACGAGCGCATGGAGATCGAAAGCATCGCTCACAGCACACAACTCGCCCTCGGGTGTGCGGAAGAGGAGCGAACGGAATTGCGGGCCAGACTGGAGCAGCTCACGGTCGAAGCCGCAAAGCACGTTGCGATGCTGGGCGAGTTGGAAAAAACGCTGGCCGAAACCCGACGCGAACGCGATCAGTTTGCGGCGGACGTGCGGCAAAACCACGAACTCGCGGATTTCCTCGCGTTGAAAAGTTCGCGGGATTTGCTCGAGGAAGAACTCCGCACCACCCAGGGAAGTCTTTCCGATACGCGGGAGAAACACCTCCTCGCGACGGGCGAGCGTGATACGCTGCGCCGCGAGGCAGTGGATCTCCGGCTGAAACTTTCGGCGTTGCGCGTGGAAACTTCGGAATGCGATTTGCGCCGTGATAACGAGGTGTTGCGGGGAATCATTGAGCGGCTCAACGAGGAACTGAAAGACCGTCCCGCTCCGCGCAAGAGCCGGCGAAACAGGGATCAGCGCCGCAGCCGGGTGAGTGACCTGGCGCGTGCGGTCTGGGCGCGCTGCTTTATCTCGGATCCCGAGGGGACTTAGGCCGTCAGATCTCGAGGATCGGCTGACTTGCAGCCGAACCGCGGGAATCGTCGCGGTTTCTACTCTTGTGCCGGCGCCAGCAGGCCATCGCCACGTAGGCCAAATCGAGCACCACGAACGTCGCGACGTATTGCTCCCCGCCAATCCCAAAGCCGTAGCTGTGCAACCCTTTGCCCAACACGAAATTCACGCCATACCACGTCATCATCACTGCGCAGAAGCAAACAACGCTCGAGACAGCCAGCCCAAACTGGTCCCACCAGCCAACAATGCGCCCGTGGAGAACAAAAATATAACAAAGAAGCGCGATCAGGGCCCAAGTCTCTTTCGGATCCCATCCCCAGAAACGTCCCCAGCTATAGTTGGCCCAGACGCCACCTAGAATCGTCCCGGTAGCGAGAAGCAGAACGCCGAGTTGCAGCACTCGATACAGCCAGAAGTGTAACGTCACATTCGCTGCGGCGGCCCTTGGGTTTTTAATAAACCGATACAGCACGATGTGACCGAAACCCATGGCCAGGGCAAACGCCGCATAGCTCAAGGTGATCGTCAGCACATGAATCGTAAGCCAGAAATTACTGCGCAGAACAGGAACGAGAGGGTCTATGTTCTCCGGCATCGCAACCGGTAACTGTCGAAGCAGGACGAGGCAGAGAAAACTTACCGGGAGCGCGGCGAGCAGATAAGTGACGGTGCGATAACGGAAAAAAAATGCGAAGCCGAAAGCCATGACACCGAACGAAACCCAGACGACGGACTCGAACATATTTGTTACCGGTGGCCGGCCTGCAATAATGCACCGCAACGCAATACCGCCGGCATGAAAGAGCAATCCTCCGATCGCGCACCCCAAGCCTCCGAAGCGCGCTAAAACAAGGGAGGGAGTAACACTCGCCATCCAAAGTCCTACTAAGGCTATGGCATACAAGAGCATCGCCCAATCGAACGGACTGATGTGGTTATAAAAATACTCCAGCTTAAGCTTCGCCTCGGTGGGATACAGCGTCGCATTGAGCTGTCGTAGACTTTGCCGAAGCTGGCTGGAGTGGAGATTGAAGTTAAAGTTGTCTCCGCCCACATAAGCACTGGCCAGGGCGCTGAGGTGGGCATTGACTGAAGCCGCGTTCGGATAGCTATCCCCAAGGTCGGTGGGCATGAGCCACTTGTTCCCTTCAGCAGGCGGAACGATCGTAAAAAGACTTCCGGTGGCAACCTTGCTGAAAAGGTCCATTCGATTCACTACGCTTTCAGCCTCCTTCAAGTCCCGGGAAACTTCTTTGCTCTCCTTTTCCAAGTCGTGCGCCTTCTGCGCAAGGGTGAGTAGTTGCGTCGTTCCCGCCAGTTCTTCCGGAGAAAAACGCTTCCGCGTGCTGTCCAATCCGAGCGTTTCCACCAAGGGCCGATATCCGACAAGGATTAGAGGCTCTTTCTTCCAGTCGTGTGTCTCCAGAAGATTGGAAAGGAGGAAGTCATTGGCCGTCCACGTTCGGTTCCCACTCTTATAAGTCGCTTTTCCACTAAGTCGCAGCAGTGTTTCCTTGGCAAAAGTGTCAATGGGCTTGCGGCGGCCGCCCTCCTGGATCGCAAGCAGCCCCCATTGGTTGAAGTCGAGGCCTTCGGCCGCGTTTGCGAATGCGCCGGCAAGAAGAAGAACGATCGTCGTGAGAAGTCTAGCCATGATCGTTATATACTGACAGGTTCTCGCGATTGACGAGTGACGTTCGACTGGGATGCCACGGCACTGGGGGCCGCAAGCGCTGCGTCCTGTGGTGAGGGTCTTAGATAGAATAGGCTGAAGATTCCCGCGACCACGAGCAGGGAGCCGATCCATTTAAGACCCCAGCCGGGATCGCGCAGGATTTGGATGGTGCTTTGTGAAAGGTTTTCAGGATTCCACGATGCCTGGGACAACTTGTAGGTCATGCCGGAGAAGGTATTGACCCAGGAATCGGGGAAGCTAATCGGATTATTCATCCAGCATTGTCCGGTGGCGCTGGTTCCATCTATTGCTGTAATGACCAGCGTGCTCTTGAATCCAGCTGGCGCGTCGGTTCCTTCGTCCCGATCCACTTCGAAGTTGGAAAGCTGCAAACTTATCGGCAGCGGGTGTTGCCTGAATCCGTAACCGATCAGCGTCGGCTTCTGCCCGGTTGGAAGCGGCACCTGCCATCCAAAAGGAACCCATTGCTCCACGCGATCAGCGGCGTGACTGGCCAGCACCAGCACGCCTTCCGACTTCCCGTTTGCCGCCGGCTGCACGCTCATGTGCTCTTCCGCCTGGGGTAAAGCTTGATCCACGACCAGCTGCCAGTCGGCCCAGCCCATTGTCACGGGCTTTTCCATTTCAATTTTCCCTGTGGAAATCCCGTTTTTTCGCGAAGAGAGCTGATAAGTCAACGCACCCTTCTCGTCGGTGAAGATCGTCACGAAATTCTTGCCACCGGCCTCCGTCCCCAGCGGCTGAGCTGGAATGGCGTGACCGCGAAGCGTAACGAGGATGCACGGATTGTTGGGCTCATCGCTCACGGAGTCAGGCTTGCCGTCCTTGATTCGAAAGTCGGGCCAGTATTGATCGACGGTGAAGGTAAACGGCGTTCCGGCGACGGGAAGGCTTTGGCCAAGGCTTCCAGCTACTTCAAACGATTGTTCCTTGCCGTCCAGCTGCAGGACCACCTTCCCCTTGCTCTCTTTGGAAACCTCCGTGAGACGAACCTGTGCGCCCGTGCTTCCGCCCTTGAGAGACTTGCCGACTTGATCGGCGGGTGAGTTGGCAAAAGCAAAGATCGTTTCTTCGATGTCCACTGGTTCCCCGGCGACCGCGATGGGAGCGGGTGCAACTCCCTTCTGAAAACGCACCGAGGCGAGCCCCAGTTCGAATACGCCATGGGTGTCGTCGGCGAGCAACCATGCGTCGGGCTTTTGCCCCATCATCGCGGTCGACAGGGCGACGTGAATTGCCGGTGATCCGCCGTTCGTCACCGGCCTCGCTTCCATCTTTACGTCCAGCGACGAGGAGTAGTCGACCGCCTCGTATTTCCAACCCGAATCGGTGGTCACAAGATCGCGCGGTCGGGTGCGGGTCGGTTTGCGGTTGATCACCTCCAGCGGAACGACATTCGAGGCGCCGCCTTCTTCCGCAATCTGCAGGACCCGCTGATCCACCATGAGCAGATTGCTAGGCGGCTCATTTTTAAAAACAGTCATCGTTCCTTCCACTCCCCATTTGCGTCCGATCCAGGCGCCCGCGAGCACGAGGATGATCCCCAGGTGCGTAATCAAAAACCCGGTGTGATGCCGGCGCCACGGGTAACGCGAAAAGGCCGAAAAGACCAGGTTTACTCCGAGCAGGAGCAACCATCCATTGAACCAGGGCGCGCGGTAGATGTAGGCGGCCGCGACCTTGGCATCGAGGCTCGATTCGTAGATTGTTCCAACGATGCTGGCCACGATCAGCACGCCGATCAGGAGCATGGCGAGACGGACCGAGGCGAAAAACTCAAAGACGGCGTTTTGTTGCCATGCCGCCGGCTGGTCGGGTTTCATCGGCGCTTCGGTGCGCCGACGGGCGTTGATGATTGGCTGCGCATAAACTGATGCCGGGGGAGCGAGACTATTAGTCGGGCCTCTCTGCTGTCGCAAATGAAATCCGCGGCAGGATATTTGACGCCGACCTCAGGCTGACTGGATCAAATTTGGAGATGTCAGTTCTGCCGCGAGATTGATCGCGGCCACCATGCTGTCCGGCTGAGCAAGACCGTGGCCGGCGATTTCGAATGCCGTCCCGTGATCCGGGCTCGTGCGAAAGAAAGGGAGGCCGAGCGTGACGTTCACCCCGGTTTCAAATGCGTGGAGCTTCAGCGGGATCAGGCCCTGATCGTGATACATGCAAAGCACGGCATCGAACTCGCCAAGCACCGCGCGCCGGAAAACCGTATCGGGAGAAATCGGCCCCTCGAAGGCAGCGCGCCCCGCGAATTGCTCCTGCAAGGCAACGACCGCCGGAGCGATGATCTCTTCGTCCTCGGAGCCGAGCACGCCGCTTTCGCCTGCGTGTGGATTCAATCCCGCGACGCCAATGCGCGGCGGGTTCGCTAGACGCATTCGAGTAAAATGTTCGAGCAGTTTGCCCACGCGGACAATTTCGGCGCTGCATAAAGAAACTGGAACCTGGCTCAGCGGCATGTGCGCAGTGACGAGCGCCACCGTCAGCTTCCCACCCGTGAGGAGCATGGCGAAATTTTCCACTCCGCACCGGGCGGCAAAGAACTCCGTTTGTCCCGGGAACGGAAAGCCGATTTGCTGCATGCGCGCTTTGTGGATTGGCCCCGTCACCACGGCGGAGATCTCGCCTCGCAGCGCAAGGCGCGCAGCCTCCTCTAGCGCATCAAATGCGTTTCGAGCCGTGCCTTCTGTTGGCTCGCCGAGCCTGCATTTGAGCGCCTCGCCGACGATACGATAATCGAAATCCGCGTTGAGCTGTCCGCCATTCAGCGCCGCCTCCACAATCTCCGGCCCGATCCCGGCCGGATCGCCGAGCGTGATACCAATGACGGCTTTTTTACCCACGATCTTCCGGCCGAACCGCGGCCTCAGAACATTTTGATGTAAGCCTTCTGCCGCAGGCCATCGAGCCACCGTTGCTGGAGGCGCTGCCGTTCTTCCTGAAGCAATTTCTTTTCGATTTCGTCGTGCACTGCCGACAGCGGCTTGGTCGAGCCGTTCTTCTTCGCATCGAGGTAAAGGAGGTAAAAATTCCCGCCTGATTCCACCACCGGACTGACCGTTCCCGGCTTCAGTGAAAACGCTACTTTGGTCAAACTCTCATTCAGCGTTTTGCGATCGACCCAGCCCCAATCTCCTCCCGCGTCCTTCGTGCTGTCCTCGGAATACATCTGCGCGAGATCCTCGAAGGTTGCGCCGTCGATCACCTTCTGCCGGATTTCCTCTGCCATTTGTTTCCCGGTGGCGCCCGGCTTTTTTATCACGATCATTCGCAGTTTTACTTGCTCTGGAGTCGAAAACTCCTCGCTGTGGGAATGGTAATATTCCGCAATCCGCTGCGGCGGGATCATCACGTCGGTCTTCACTTGCTTCGAACGCATGGCCTGCACGATGATCTTTTCGGTTTCCACTTCCTTGAAGCGCTGCATCGTGTAGCCCTGTGCCTCAAGCGTGCGCACAAAGGCGTTGCGGTCGCCGCCGAATTCCTCGCGGATAATCGTCTGCATATGGTCGTCGACGACGTAGTCCGGGATGGAAAATTTGTTCTTTTTGAATTCCTGGATGATGAGCTGGCGATCCACCAAATCCTTCACCGCCGCCAGCCGCACTTCCTTGATCTTTTCGACGAGTTCGTTGCCCTTGTATTGATCGTGCAGCGCTTTTTCGCGCGCGCCGACGAGCTCGCGGACCTGTGAAAACGTGATGACCTCGCCGTTGACCACCGCCGCGATCCCGTCGAGCACCTGCTCCTCCGCCGCGGCTCCGCACAAACCGAACGAAAGTGCGAACAGACAGACAAATACAAAGCGGGCCATTGAGATCAATCAGGAAAAAGTTGCGCAAATGTAGGGGTCGTCCTTTTGAAGTCAAGGCGAGCCTCCGCCAGTGAAATGGCTCCGTTTCGGCTTTGCAAAAACCGCTACAACGCCCGAATCATCTCCAGCGCCTGCCGTAGTTTTTCCGAGGATTTCCCCACAGTGAGCCGCGGAAATTTCCCGCCGATGAGGATGAAATCGCCTCCGCGCGTCAGCATCAGTTTGTCCTCGCGCACCTCGACGCGGCTCACTCTTCGGGCGGCCGCGGCGAGCTTCATCTCGGTCATCGCGAGGAGATTCTCGACCGCTTCCGGCGCCCGTCCGAAGCGATCGCGCCATTCCTTCCTTAACGCATCGACCTGCTCCTGCGTCGCGATCTCCGCGAGCTTCCGATATGCCTGAATGCGCATCTGAGGCTCCGTGATAAAGCTTGTCGGCAGGAGGGCGGGGGCAAGCTGCGCATCGCTCTTTTGCAGAAACTCCGCTTCGTTCGTCAGCACGAAGTCGAGGCGCAGCACGGTCTCGAGACGTGGCCGCACTTTCTCGCCTTTGAGCTTCGCAACCGCCTGCTTGAGAAGCTGGCAGTAAAGCTCAAACCCGATCGCCACGATGTGCCCGCTTTGCGCCGTGCCGAGAATGTTTCCCGCGCCACGAATCTCTAGGTCCCGCATCGCGATTTTGAATCCGGCGCCGAGCGAAGAGTATTGCTTGATCGCGTTGATGCGTTTGCGGGCCGCACCGACCGTCATCAGGTCGCGTGGCAGCATGAGGTAGGCATATGCCTTGTGCTGCGCGCGCCCGACCCGGCCGCGGAGCTGATACAAATCGGCCAGCCCGAAGCGGTCCGCGCGGTCGATGATGATCGTGTTCGCATTCGGAATATCGAGGCCGCTCTCGATGATCGTGGTGGAAACGAGCACGTCGCTTTCGCCATTCACGAACCGCTGCATCACGTGCTCTAGATCGTCTTCGTGCATCTGGCCATGCCCGATTTCGATCCTTGCCGAAGGGCAAAGCTCCGCAATCCGCTTCGCCACGCGCTCGATGCTGTGCACGCGATTGTGCAAAAAATAAACCTGCCCCTGCCGCGCGAGCTCGCGATTGATTGCGTCGCGAATGATGCGCTCGTCATAGCCGCAGATCATCGTTTCGGTCGGGATGCGATTCGCCGGCGGCGTTTCGATGATCGACATGTCCTTGGCTCCCATGAGCGAAAGGTAAAGCGTGCGCGGGATCGGCGTGGCGCTGAGCGTAAGCACGTCCACCAGGTTAAACATGTGTTTAAACCGCTCTTTGTGCGCGACGCCGAACCGCTGCTCCTCGTCAATGACCACCAGCCCGAGGTTTTTGAATTCCACGTCTTTCGAGATCAGCCTGTGCGTGCCGATAATGATGTCCACGCTGCCTGCCCGCGTTTGCGTGAGCACCTTGCGCTGCTCCGAGTGCGAGCGGAAGCGGCTGAGCATCTCGATGGTCACGGGATAATCCGACATGCGTTCGCGGAAATTCTGAAAGTGCTGCTGCGCGAGCACCGTGGTCGGCACCAGCACGGCCACCTGTTTTCCCGCCATCACGGCTTTGAAGGCCGCGCGGATCGCCACTTCGGTTTTACCGAATCCAACGTCGCCGCAAATCAGGCGATCCATCGGACGCTCGCCTTCCATGTCCGTCTTGGTCGCTTCGATGGCCGTGAGCTGATCCGGCGTCTCCTTGAAAACGAACGCGCTTTCGAATTCGTGCTGCCATTTGTTGTCGGGCGGAAACGCAAAGCCGACGCTCGTCTCGCGCTCGGCATGCACGGTTAGCAGCCGGGCCGCGTAATCGAAGATCGCCGTCTGCGCGGAGCTCTTCGCCTTGGCCCAGCGTTGATCGGCGAGCGAAGAAAGCGCCGGCGATTTTTTTCCGACACCCACATAGCGCGAGACCAGAAACGACTGCTCGAGTGGGACGTAAAGCTTCGCCTCGTCCGCGAATTCGAGGACCAGGACTTCCTCCTCCTTTTCGCCCGTCGCGAAGGATTGCAGCCCGAGATAGCGCCCGATCCCGTGCTCGAGATGCACGACATAATCATCCTCGTGCAGCTCACTGAAATCGATCTGCGCGCGGTTGGCCTGGTCACGAGCGCGGCGCAGTGAAATGCGGCGCGCGCGCGTGGTGCGATAGCGGCCGAAAAGCTCGGCATCGGAAAGCACGGCCGTCTTGGCCGCCGGGAAGGTGAAGCCGTGCGCGATCAGGCCGATCGGAAACGCAATGTGCTCGTGCTCGTAGTCCGGGATCAGCTCCTGGAGTCGTTCGACTTCGCCTTCGTTGTTACAAAAAATAAACGTCCGCCACCCTCCTTGACGCCACTCTTCGAGTTGCTGGAAAAACTGCTGCCGTTTCCTTTCATCCACCACGAAATCACCGACCTCAAACTCGCCCAAGCCATGATCGAAAAATGCCGTGGAGAAATCTTCGACTCCGGCTTCTTCCCTTACGCCCTCGGCTGCATTTTGCTCCGCGCGATTTCCCTCCAAATGAAGCGACACGCGCACTTCGCTCGATTCGGAAACCGCCTCGATTTCCACATCCGACTTGCGGAAATACTCACGCAGCGGACACGTTTTCCCGCCTGATTCCCCAAGCAACAGGGTGCACACATCGAGCTGAAGCGCCGAAGTCTGCGCATCGAGGTCGAACTGCCGGATCGATTCGATTTCGTCGCCGAAAAACTCGACGCGGACGGGCTGCGTGTGCTGCCAGGAAAAGACGTCGATGATTCCGCCGCGCACGGCGAACTGGCCGCGCAACGCGACTTGCGTAACGGCCTCGTAACCCGCTTCACTCAACTGCGCGAGCAGCTTGTCGCGATCGATCGCCGCGCCGCGCGCGAGCTTGACCGCGAGTCGTTTCAATCCTTCGGGTGAGGGGACTTTTTCGTCGAGACTCCCGCGAGTCAGCACCACGGTTTGGGGGCCGCGGACTGTGTTTAACGTTTGCAAAACATGCAGGCGTTCCGCGGCAATCTCTGGGTCGGCGATGGCGTTTTCCCCGAGCCCAATCTCGGCTTCGGGGAAAAACAGTGCTTCGGGAATCCAATTGCAGAGCTCGCCATGAAACGATTCCTGGGCGCGCACATTGTCGCAAACGATCCACGTGCGGCGACCCGCGTCCCGCATGAGAACCGCGGCGAGAAAGGGCTGCGCCGCCGGCGTGACGTGCTCGAACAGCACCGTATGACCGCGGTCGATTTCGACCCGCTTTTGCTGAATCGCAGGGTCGGCGGCGACACGGTCTAGCAGCTCGAATGCTGGATTTCCCACGCTCATTTTTCGTGCGGCGTCACAGTCCCGATGGCCTCTTCGAAACTGCGGCGGAGCTCGCGCGAAATGGCATTGAGTTTCATTGGCTTTCCTTCGAGGAAAGCGACCGGCATCACGCCGAGCCAACTGCTCGTGAGAAAAATTTCATCGCATGCGAGCAGGTCGGATTTCTTGAGCGCCTTTTCCTCCACCTTCTCCCGAGTGAAAATCCATTGCCGCACTACGCCGCTGCGTGCGCCGCAGGTGGCCGGCGGCGTCAGAATGCGGCCGGCCTGAACCACGAACACATTCGCCATGCATGCGGAGATCAGCTCGCCGGATGCGTTAAAAAGGAGCGTTTCGTTTTGCTGCCGCGCGATGCCGCGTCGGAACGCGTCGAGATTGCTCCAGTAGTTCCCGGTTTTCACGCCGTTAAACAATTGCTGATGGAGAGTGGGAGAGATGCCGACGTCGTAGCCACGGTGATAAACACGGGACGGAATTCCGGGTCGCGGTTCATTGAAAACGTAAATACCGCATTGATCCGTGTCGCCCGTCACCGAGCCGTCGCCAGCCGTGACGTAAACGCGGGAAAGCCCGTCTTCATTCATTAATGCACCGCAGTTTTCCAGCGCCTCCCCGGCCACGACGAAGCCGCAGGTGGCGCATGCTGAGCGAAGCCGGTCGAGATGCTCAGTCAGAAATACCGGACGATCGTTGCGCACGAGGATGCTTTCGAAAACGGACATGCCGTAGCGAAAGCCGCGGTCGGTCAGCGGAATCCCAAGGCATGGGACAAACGTCGTGCCGTTCCAATGCCAGGAACGTGCCGATGGATGGTTCACGCCGCGAGATCCGCGACGCAATCCGAAAACCCGAAATGCGAAATCACTGGATGCTCAATTCTTTCGTGATGCCGAATCGCTCGATGCGTTTCCGCAGGGTTGCGCGCGTGATCCCGAGGAGCTTCGCCGCGCGCACCTGATTGCCGCGCGTGGCTTGCATCGCATGGCGGGTGAACTCGCTTTCCAGCCAGGGAAGCAGCTCGACGTTGGGATTTGACTGCGCGGCCTTCAACAGGACTTCGATGGCGACTTCCGTCGTTATCTCCCCTCGCGGCGCGTCGTGTGAGAGCGAAACGGTGGCGGCATCGGAGGTCACCTCCGATGTGCCGAGCGGAATGTCTTTTGGCAAAAGCATGTCGGAGGTCGCCAGCACCGACGCGCGCTGAATGGTGTTTTCCAGTTCGCGCACATTTCCCGGCCATGAATGGCTTTCGAGCAGGCGGGCGCCTTCTTCGGAGAGCTTCACGCGAGGGATGTGCTGACGGGTGGCAGTCTTTTGCAGGAAATACTCGGCCAGCAATCGGATGTCCTCGACGCGCTGGCGCAGCGGCGGCAACTGGATGCGGACGACGTTGAGCCGGTAAAAGAGGTCTTCGCGAAAGTGCTTCTCCGCCACCTCCTGCTCGAGATTTTTGTTCGTCGCGCAAATGACGCGCACGTCGCTTTTCAGAGCGGCGTTGGCGCCGACACGGGAGAACTCGCCGTCCTGCAAAACGCGCAAAATTTTCCCCTGGACCGTCAGCGGCATGTCGCCGATTTCGTCGAGGAAAAGCGTGCCGCCGTTGCTTTGTTCGAAGCGCCCGACGCGCTGCGCGATGGCCCCGGTAAACGCCCCTTTCTCATGGCCGAAGAGCTCGCTTTCCAGCAACTGATCAGGAATCGCCGCGCAATTGATCGCCACAAAATTTTTACTGCTGCGCTGCGAGTAATGATGGATGGCGCTCGCGACCAGCTCCTTGCCCGTTCCGCTTTCGCCCGTGATCATCACCGGCGCGTCCGAGTGTGAGACCCGGCCGATCATCTTGAATACCTGCTGCATCGAAGCGGATTTCCCAACGATGCTGTCCTGATGTTCCTCCACGGTGAGCTGCGGCTTGAAACTTTTCGCACTCCGCATTTCGTCCTGCGACTTGAGCGCCGCATCGACGACCGGCTTCAGATTAAAGGGCAGTGATTCTTTTCGCAGGAAGTCGAAAGCGCCCAGCTTCATCGATTCGATGACGTTCTGCGTGGTGCCCCAGGCGCTGATCAAAATGACCATCGCGTTCGGGTCGCGCTGCCGCGCTTTTACCAGAAGCTCGATCCCGCTGAAGGGCTGCAAATGCGTCTCCGTGACCAGCAGGTCAGGCTGCTCGGAAACGAAAAGTTTGTAGCCCTCTTCCGCATCAGTCGCCGTGAGCACGCGCGTATTCGGCGTCTCGAGCTGATGTTGCGCCCACTCCAGGAAATCGGTTTCTGGGTCGATGAGCAAAATGGTCTGGCTTTTATCCATTTGTCGGTTTTCGGCAAAGGCGGACAGTAATGGCGGATTGCCGAGAGCAAAACGATTTTTCGAAAAAGCACGGGATATTGCAGCAATTATCGTCCACCGAACCGTCGCTGCCGATGACTGAAGTCGCGAATGGCTTCCTCCAGTTCCTCCCCCCGAAAATCCGGCCAGAGTTTCTTCGTTACGTAAATCTCCGTGTAGCTCAACTGCCAGAGCAGGAAGTTCGAGAGCCGCAGCTCGCCCGAGGTTCGGATGAGCAAATCGGGATCGGGATAATACCGGGTATATAAATGCTGGTTGAAGACTTCGGCACTGATCATCGCTTCGTCCAGATGACCGAGTTTTACTTCACGCAACAGGCTTTTGATTCCGTCCACGATCTCGGTGCGGCCGCTGTAGCTGAGCGCGAGGATGAGCGTGACCCCGGTATTATTCGCGGTTGCCTCGATGGCGCGATGAAGCTGGTCCTGACAGGAGCGCGGGAGATCGGTGAGCCGGCCGATGGCCTGCAGCCGCACATTCTTGGCCATCAGCTCCGGCACTTCTTTTTTTAAAAAATACTGCAGCAGTTTCATCAGTGCCGTGACTTCCGCTTTGGGGCGCGTCCAATTCTCCGTGGAGAAAGCGTAAACCGTCAGGAACCCGACCCCCTGTTTTCCGCACTCGGTCAGGACGGCGCGCAGTGATTCCGCTCCTTCCTCATGGCCGCGGATGCGTGGGAGTCCGCGTTCCCGTGCCCAACGCCCATTGCCATCCATGATGATGGCGATATGCCGGGGGACGCTGCGAACCGGTGCACTCATGCGGCAGGATTTCCCGGGAATTGGCGCCGCTGCCAGATGAGCTGGTGGGCGTTCACACCACGATGGTCTGCTCGCGGCCCGGCCCGACGCTCGCGATGCGGAGCTGAGCGCCGGTGAGCGCGCAGATTTTTTCCAGGTAGCTCCGCGCGTTGGCCGGCAGATCTCCGAATTTCTTCGCCGTCTCCGTGGAAGTTTTCCAGCCGGGAAGCTCGATGTAAACGGGCGTGCAGGCGGCGAGCTGGCTCGAGTCGGTCGGCGGAACCTCCAGCGTCTTGCGGCCGATTTTGTAATGCGTGCACACCTTGATGGAATCGAGCTGGTCGAGCCCGTCGAGATTGGTGACGGCCAGATCGTCGATGCCGTTGATCATCGTCGCATAACGCGTCGCGACCGCGTCGAACCAGCCGCAACGGCGTGCGCGTCCGGTCGTCGCGCCAAACTCGCGACCCATGCCGTGCAGCATCTTGCCGATCTCCGCGTTCTCAGTCGGGAACGGACCTTCGCCCACGCGCGTCGTGTAGGCTTTCATGACGCCGAGCACGCGATCCATGCGGTGCGGCGGCACGCCGGAACCGGTGCAGGCGCCGCCAGCCGTGGTGTTGGACGAGGTCACGAAAGGGTAGGTGCCGTGGTCGAGATCGAGGAACGTTCCCTGCGCGCCTTCGAACAGAATTTCGCGTCCTGCCTTCAGCGCTTCGTGCAAAAACACCACGGTGTTCGCGACGAACGGCTTCAGTTTTTCCGCCGCGGCGACATACGCCTCGTGCACTTGCTTGAACGAAATTGGCTTTGCACCGAGCGCTTTCAGGATGGCGTTATTTTCCTTCGTCTTTGCCGCCAGCTTCCTCGCGAAAACCTCCGGCTGCATCAAGTCGCACATCCGGAGGCCGGTGCGCGCGGCTTTGTCGCCATAGGCCGGACCGATCCCGCGCTTGGTCGTGCCGATTCTGTTTTTGCCTTTTGCCAGTTCGCGCTGCTCATCGAGCTGACGGTGATAGGGGAAGACCAAGTGCGCCGCATCGCTGATCAGCAGGTTCTTCCCAATCTTGATTTTCATCTTCCGCAGCCCGTCGATCTCGCCCACGAGTGCCACCGGATCGATGACGACGCCGTTGCCGATGACGCACGTTTTTCCGGCGCGCAAAATCCCGCTGGGGATGAGGTGCAGCACGTATTTCGTCCCGCCGTGAATCACCGTGTGGCCGGCGTTGTTCCCGCCTTGAGACCGCACGACGATGTCGGCGTTCTCCGTGAGAAAATCGATGATTTTGCCTTTTCCCTCATCTCCCCATTGCGCGCCGACGAGAATTGTATTTGCCATGTTTCGGGAGTAACTCGGTTCAACAAAAAAGCGTCCCGCGCGCGGGGACACCGCACCTCGGGACGTTGGCGGATTGTAGGGTTGAGCTTTGCCCGCGCAAGAATTTTTCGGCCCGCCGCTACTCCACGTCCAGCGCGGTCCCCTTGGCGCCCGCGGCCGGTTCGATCTCGAGCAATTTGGCCGCGGTCGGATGGAGCTGATCCCATTTCACCACGTCGGCATCATGTTTTTTTAGCGGTTCGGGAAAGCGGCGGATGACCGTGACGCCTTCCATCTGCGCATTCTCCTCCACGGGATAGCCATGCATGCCGATCGAGCCGCCGGCGAACTGCGCGTGCGGGGTTACGATTTCCGGAGCTCCCGCATCAAACGTGTAGCCATTCGGCAGCAGCACGATCAGGTCGCCAGTGCGCTGCGGAATCTCGTAGGACCACTTTGCCGGCATCTCGCCGCGCTTGTAAACGCGGAGAAAATCATACGGCTTCAACGCTGCCACGATCTTCGCCTGCAGCGCGTCGCGATCTTCTCCGGCTGGGATCAAATCGAGGTGAATATTCGCCAGCGGCCCGGCTGTGAGGAGCGTCACGGCCGCCTTCCCGACGATCGGCGCGAGCAGCTTTTTCAAGTTGAAGAAGTTCGAAATGTCCATCATCCCGTGATCCGTCGTGACCATCAGATAAAGCGCGCCGTGGTCGCCCGGTTTCTCCTTCCATGCGGCTAAAAAGCGCTCGCAAAACCGCTTCAGCAATCCATCAACCTCCGCGATCGCGGCGATGACTTCCGCGGATGCCGGACCCGCGCGATGCCCCGGCGTATCGGTTCCCTCCATATAACCCATGACGAGGCGAAGCGGCGTCTCGCCGGCATCGTTTTTGTAAGTGTCCAGCACGCGCTCCATCCGCTCGGCATTCGTCAGGTGCTCGAATTTTGCATTGAAATAGTCGGCCTTCACCGCGCCCTGTTCCGCTTGCGACAGCGGCCAGTCGAGAACTTCCGTGCGCACGTTTTGTCGCTTTGCGGTCAACCAGATTGGCTCGGCGAGCAGGAGTGAAGCGTCCGAGGGAAACTTGTAGGTCAGCTTTGTTCCCGCGTCGTAAAACGAGTTGTTCGCGATTCCGTGCGCGGAGACTGGAACTCCGGTGGCTTCCGAGACATGGCTCGGAAAAGTGATCGAGGGGAACACCGGCAGAAAATGCCGGCTCACCATCCCCGTTTTCATCGACTCGGCGAAAAACCCATCGGCTGGCGCGCGATCGAGATAGTCGGCGCGGAACCCATCCACGCTGATCCAGACGAGCGTCGTCTCGGCCGGGAAAACGGAGAAACGGAGGAGCGAAAGAACGACGGCTGCGAGGACGAATGGTTTCATGGATGGGTGTCGCGGTTTGGCGACGGACACTACCCGCGCCAGGAAGAGTTACCAAGCGTCTCGCATTTCGCATTGAGCGCCGGGACGGCAGCGTTATAAATGGCCGTTCTATGGAAGACAAAAATTACGCTCACCCTGAAGTGCTGGTGACCACCGCGTGGGTCGCGCAGCACAAGGACGATGCCGGCATCCGCATCGTCGAGAGCAACGAAGACGTTCTCCTTTACAGCACCGGCCACATTCCCGGAGCCGTGCACATCGACTGGCACGCGGACCTCAACGACCCAGTCGTGCGCGATTACGTCTCGTGCGAAAAGTTCGCCGAGCTCTGCAGCTCCCACGGCATCACTCCGGAGACCACCTGCGTTTTTTATGGCGATAAAGCAAACTGGTGGGCCTGCTATGCGCTGTGGGTTTTCCGGCTTTTCGGCCACACGAAGGTCAAAGTGATGGACGGCGGCCGCGACAAATGGGTTTCCGAAGGGCGCGAGCTCACGCGCGAGAAGCCGAAGTTTGCGGCTTCAAATTATCCCGTGCCCGCCAAACGGCTGGACGACGAAATCCGCGCCTTTGCCGACGAAGCGCTTGCGCAAAGCAAATCCGGCAGGCCGTTGATCGACGTGCGCTCGCCCGGCGAATTCAAGGGCGAGATCACGCACATGCCGGAGTATCCGCAGGAAGGCGTCTTGCGCGGCGGCCACATTCCCGGCGCCCGCAGCGTTCCGTGGAAAACCGCGGTGGGTGAGGACGCGACCTTCAAGTCCGCCGAAGAGCTGCGCAAGATTTACACCGAGAACTGCGGGCTGAAAAAAGAAGACGACATCATCGCCTATTGCCGCATCGGCGAGCGTTCGAGCCACACCTGGTTCGTGCTGCACTACCTGCTCGGCTACGAAAGCGTGCGCAACTACGACGGCTCGTGGACCGAGTGGGGCAACAGCGTTCGACGGCCGATCGAGAAGTCCTCGTAGGTTGCTCCTTCTTCCCGGACGAAACCGGGGATCGCCGCGAAAACTTCCACTTAACCCTGCGCTTTTGAGCCGCATAAAATTCGCGCGGTTTCTGAATGTGCGGTTTACTTCCTCATGCAAAAAGCCTGTCCCGATCCCGATGAACTGCCTGCCGCGCCTTATCCCGCCAAGCTCGGCGCGATTGTGGGACTTTTCGAAAACCTCGTGGACGAGGAGAAGCGCGAGAACCTGATTGCCTACGCCGACCAGGCGAAGCGCTGCACGCCGAAAGAAGGCGAAACATTCGACGTGGAGGATGTGCGCAAGGATGAGGAATGCACCGATACCGTTGGCGTTTTCATGAAAGTGGAGCCCGGACAACACGCGCATTTTCGCGTGACGCTGGGCCCGCAGGTGCAGACGCTTACGAGGGCGATGACGGCGATTTTGTGCAAGGGACTCGATGGCAGCACACTCACGGAAATTCTCGAGGTGCCTGCGGATTTCGTGCCGAAAATCGTCGGCGCGCAGCTCGTGCGCATCCGCTCGCAGACGGTTTATTACATCCTGACCCGCATCAAAAGCGTGTGCCGCGCCTATCTGAACCGGCAGCGCATGGCGGCCGCCGAAGGCTAAAACGCGGTGCCGAACGAGATGTGGAGTGCGCCCGATTTTTCGGTTCCGCGGGGCGACGGGTTGATGCCGTAATCAATCCGCAGCGGTCCCACGGGCGAGCGATAACGCAGCCCGCCGCCGACGCCGTAGCGCATGTCTCCCAGCGCTCCCGGCTCCTGCCCCACGCTGCCGGCATCAATGAAAACGGCCCCGAGCAGGTCGCCCCAGATCGGGAATTCATATTCGGCGTTCAGCACCGTGAAAACGTCGCCGCCGATCGGATAACCGTGGCGATCCTCCGGTCCAAGTTCGCGCTCGGCAAAGCTTCGAACGCTCCGGCTGCCGCCATTGAAAAATCGCTCATCGATCGGAATGCCGAGCCGGTCGCCGCTCAGCGGCTCAATGATTCCGCCGCGTGCGCCAAAGGCAAACAGCGTCTTTTTGATCGGCAGATAATACGAGAACCGCGCGGTGCCGCGCACGAACTCGACCCCGCTTCCGAGCGCGCTCGATGCGAAGTCGCTGGTCGCATTCGCGACGAATCCGCGGCCGGGATTGATCGGGCTGTCGCGCGTATCGAGCGTGAGCGAAGCGCCGAGGCTGTTGACGACGTAACTCGTGGCGCCGAGCTCGAGCGGGTCGATTCCGTCGTCGGTGATTTTTAGATCCCGCCCGAGCACGAAGACCGACGCCTCCAGTTTTTTGGTCAGCTTCCGGGCCAGCTCGGCGCGGAGGCCGGTCTCGAGCTTTGAGTAGCCGTCGAAGGACGCCGACAATCCGTAAAGGCGCACGCGCAGCGCATAGTCGCTCTCAAAAAACCACGGATCCTGATAAAGAATTTCACCGCGCAAAAAGCGCTGTGAAACCTGCACGCTGGATGTCAGCGGCCGCCCCGTCCCGAACAGATCGCGGTCGCCCGCGCTGAAACCGAGAATCGGTCCCTCAAACGTTCCGTAGCCCGCGGAAAAACCGAGCTCCTTAGCCTTCGCCTCCTCGACTTTCATGTGCAGCTCGATGGTGTTGTCCGGCTGCGGGCGCGGCTCGATCCGCAGTTGTTTAAACAACCCCGTGCGCATCATTTCGCGGAACCGTTCGTCGAGCAGTTGCGGGTCGTAGAAACGGTTGTTCAACTTCGCGAAACGCCGCGGCAGAAACTTCGCGCTCAGTCGGTCGAGCCCCTCCTGACTCACGCCGTCGAACCGGTAGATGTTGCCGGAATCAACGAGAAACTTCACCGGCACCGCACCGTTTTTTGAAGTCGCCGGATCGCTTTCCACCTCGACCTTCGCGTTGTAGTAGCCGCGCTTTTTGTAAAAATAAACCACCGCGCGCTGCATGTTCACGACCTGCTGCGGCGTGTAGGGTTTCTTGGTAAAAGGCTCCAGTTCCTTGAGCAATTCTGCGTTGGGAAAATCCGGATTGCCGCCGCTGAAAAAGACGATGTCGCCCGTCATCTCGAGCTTGCCGAAATAATAGCGCGTTCCTTCGGTCACCTTGACCAGCACATCGGCGCGCTTCTTGTCCGGGGTCAACGTGACGACTGGATCCTCGACCACCGAATCGAGAAATCCTTCCGAACGATAGAGCCCGCGGATCCGCTCCACGCCGGTGCCCACATCGGATTGGACAAACGGCATTCCAGTTTTCGTGCGCGGAAAACGCTCGCGCGTCGTGCCGACGACATAATCACGCAAAGTCGCCTCGGGTTCGCCCGCGACTCCCCGGAACGAGATGTCGCCGAGGGAGGTCAGCGGCCCCTCCGAGACAGTCAGCAGCAGATTGCGCGGACCCTCGATCTGCCATTTCACCTCCACCTGCGAGTAGCCGTTTTTACGATAAAAGATCCCGAGAAAAAACGCGGCGTCGTCGGCCAGTGCGGGCGAAAGAGTCTCTGCATCAATCGCCGAAATTTGCTCCGCGATGGCCGCGCGCAACGCATTCTCCTTGAAGTGGGTGATCCCGACAAATCGCACGTTCGTTTTACCCTGTTTCGGCGCCGCGGCCGGGGTCGGGAGGGAGGCGGCGGGATTGCGCTCCAGCTTCGGCGGGTTGTTTTGCGGCTGCTGCGCGCGCGCGGCAATCACCCCGGCCGTCAAACAAAGGAAGAAGCTCCGGAACCTCATCGAAACCGCAGCAAATACTTCACCTGCCCGCGGATATTTCCGCCAACGTCGAGATCGCCAATGAGATAAAAATTCTCGCCGAGTTTGAAACGGGTGCTGACTTCCTGCTGGCCGGTGCGCGGGTCTACGCCGCCAACATCCACGTTGAACCGGCTGAGGAACGACTCGTTTTCCGAAGGCTCCTTCGCCTTGAACACTTTCCGGTAAAGCCTCTGAAACAAAAGCGCCGCGCCGCGTCCTGCGAGCGCATCGCCGCTGCCGGTCAGCTCCGAGGCCGTCGAGCCGGTGGCGAGGAGCGCGATGATGTCTTCCTGCGGCAGCGGAGGCTCCGAGGAAAACACGGTCTGCGGTTCGTTGGCCGTCCCGAAAATATAGGCGTTGATGTTGTAGTCGCGCATCGACGAAGTGCCCTGAATATCGAGCCGCGGAATGAACGGCTCATCGGGTGAAAAATACACGTAGCCATAGCGCACCTCGAGTTTTGAAAACGGCAGCGACGCGACGAAATTCTCGATCCGCACCGAGCCGTCCAACGTCGGCGCGCGGCCCGTGCCGACGAGCGCCAGATCGATCGCCACGGCTCCGTTCGCGAGATTTCCGCGCACGGCAAATGGGTCTTTCGTCTTGATCGCAACGTCGAATTTCCAATCGCGCAGCGGCGGTTTATCGATCGAAAAACCAGGCGTCGTCTCCGGCGGCTTCGGCGCGGGCCGGCCGGGCAGCTCGATCGGCAGAATTTCAATTTCGCGGAAAAACTTCGAACGCGTGATTCCGATCGTGCCGACAACCGTCGCTGCTTTCAAAGGGCCGGTCACCCGCACGTCCGAGTCGGCGCGGACGGTAAGTGACTCGTTGCGCACCAGCAGCGCGCCGTCGGAAACCAGCCGCAGGTTGATTTCCGGCTCGGTGAGTTTCGGAAAGTTTACCGCCCCGGTCACGTTGACGGAGCCGCCGGAAATGTCACCTCCGAGCTTGTTCACCGTGAGCTGGTTTTTCTCAAAACGCACATCGCCGCGAAATCCGCTGATCGCGGGCATGTCCTGATTGGCGAGCCGGACGGCGGGAAGATCGAGCAGCGCCGATCCGCTGAATTCCGGCTGGGCGATGGTCCCGGCCACGTCCGCGTTGATGCTCGCGGTTCCTTCGACATAGCGCACCGCCGGCGTGATCTGGCTCACAAAGGCGACCGACGATTTCGGCAGCCGGACTGAAAGCTGCACCGGCGAGTTTTCGTCCACTTTCTTTTGTTTAACAATCTGCTTGAGCGGCATCGGGAGCGTGCCGGCGATTTCGATCGCCTGGATCGCCGGCTGCACGATCCGGCCTTTGAGCGAGAGCTCGTCCTGCACGAGCCGCATGTCGAGATCGACGGTCGTCGGAGCCAGTTTGGGGGCGGCTTTGGCCTGTAAATTCCGGACCGCCAATTCCAGTCGCGCATCGAGTTGCTCGACCGATCCACTGGCCGCCAGCGTCGCTTTCGCCACCCCTTTGATCGGCGCGGTGTCTTTCGGAAAAAAGCCTTCGAGCGCGAGCTCGGTCGACGTGAGATTGATCGCGACCGGACCGTTGAGAGGGATGATCGTCTCCGGGTCTTTCGGTGTTCGGAGATCGAGAGGAAGTGAAATCGATCCGCCCAAGACCGGCTTGTTTCCTTGCTTCGCGACGATATTGCCGATCGTCAGCACGTTTTCTTTGAGGCCAATCATCGCCGAGAGACCGCCCTTGCTCGACGTGATCCAAAACGTCGGAAGATCGATTAACTCGGGGGAGTAACTTCCTTCAACTCCAACGTTGATTGCGGTCACGCCGGGCGCTTTTGCGTTGCTGACGCGGAGGCGAACGTCGCCGGAATGCTGCAGCTCCGATGCGCGTCCGCTGCCGGTCCAATCAAGTGAAATTGACCCGCCAATTCCGCCCGCCGCGTTCTGCATCAGCGAGTTAAACCTCGATAAATCGCGGACGCTCGCCTGCAGCCGGCCATCATAAATATACGGAGGGCGCAACTCCGCGTGGCCGGATCCCGTCATGCCGTCCGTCTCATTGAGCGAGAATTCCAGCGTGTCGATGCTCGCGACACTGTGCGCAATCGTGACGCTGAGAGTGAGATTGCGCGCGGCAAACTCGCGATACGTAATGTTTGAAATCGCTCCCTCGATTTTCCCATCGTAGCCATCCGGTCCGTTTGAAATCGTTCCACTCATCTCCGCCTGCGCGTTCGGCGACCGCAGGTCAGGTTCGGCACGGAACGTTGCGGCGTTCGGCACGCGCAGGGCGAATTTCGCTGAGCCGGGCATCGTCGCGAAGGACTTCATGTCGCGCGGCAGAATGCAGGCGCCGCTGGCGGTGACGGAGTTTTCGCCGCGCGCGAAGACGAGCTGCGCCAAATGCACTTGAGCCTCCTCCACCGAAAGCTCCAGTGCGCCGGAGTCGAGAGCGTAATCAGCCGCGCGGATGTCCGTGAAATTTGCTGTGAGGTGGCTGCGCAGGCCGTCGAACGGCGTCGGGGGATTGGTTCTGACGGCGAGATTTTTGGAGAGCTCGAGGGCGAGCGTTCCATTCGCGAGGCCGAACTGCGGCGAGTCCACCTGGGTCGCGGCACCGGAGAGTTTCGCGGTGAAAACTTTATGTCCCATCGAAAAGGTGCCGTTGCCGCTCAGCGTCCCCTGCGTGATTTCGGCGGCGAACTGATTCAGGTCCTCGACCTTCACGGACATCGTTCCCTCGACGCCCATCGCGGTGAATGCATCGACACTACGGGGCAGGGCGCACTGCGCCTGCACGCTCGCTCCGTTGCGACCGCTGTTTAACTCGGCGTTAAACACCGCTGTCCCGCCTTTCGCGTCGATCCGCGCCGATGCTCGCTCGAGCGTTGCGCTGCCGGCGTGCACGGCGCCGACCTTTGAGATCAAGGACCCGGTCCAGGTCGCGGGAACATTCGGATTTCCGGTGAGCGTGATCGTCGCATCGCTGACCGTGCCGATCGCCGGCGTTGAGGCGTTGAAATACGCACTCAACTTTTCCAGAGAGAGATTCTGAAGGCGCGAATCGATTTTCACGTCGGCGCTGTTCGGCGCGTTTTTCTTTTTTGCCAGCTCGTGCATCCACATCGAGAAATCCGCGTCGCCGCCGAAAAGGGAGCCACTGAGTGCGAGACGATTAATCCCTTGCGCGCGCTGCGAGGCGTCGAGCTCGACGCGGTTGATCACGATCTCGGGATCGAGCGTGAGCCCGCTCAAGACGAGGTCCCGGTGCGCATAGGTCGCGGTCGCGGCGAGATTTTCCCACGTCCGGATCTTCGGGATTTGCAGCTTCGCAATGCGCACTTCCCCCGTCCGGACCGGATCGAGAAAAATTTTCACTCCGGTCAGCGCGAAATCTCCGTCGGGCGTGTGCGCCACGAGATTCAAATTATCCACGTCCACGCTGTCGCTGAAGAGCGCCGGATTCTGGATCATGTCGTGCAGCGTCGAGGCGAGATCGTGCTTTTGCTGCTTCGTTCCCTCGACGGGCTTCACCTCGATGTCCGCATTGCGCAGCGAGTAACGTTTTAGAAACTCCGAGGGTCCGCGGCGGATCAGCGACACGATCGAGTAGGAAACGCTGACTTCATCAATGGTGATGCGCGACACTGGACTCGGGCCGTTTCCCGAGGGCACGGCGTGGATGTTTTTCAGACTCAAATCGGCGAACACCGTCCCGCTGACTTCGAGTGAAAGCACGATGTGCTGCTTCGCCGCGATCTTGATCGCGATGGTGTGGATGAGGGCGATGAGGATCGGCCGATGGAAAACGACGAAGAGCAAAAAGAGCGCGAGCAGCGTCCAGCCGATGCGCCGCAGCCACTTTCGTCCACGTTTTTTCTGCGGTGCCTCTGGAGCGTCCTCGGTCACGAGCGCTCAAGCTAGATTGGCATTGTTCAACTGCAACTTTTCTCCGTCCGGACATCGCGGTGCTGGCGGAAAAAAGCGCGTCCTCCTATGATCCCGCCCATGTCCGGCTGGCTTCGCACGCGCTGCGCTCCCTGTGCTTCCGCACTCAAACGCGTGACCGTGGTCAGCTGGCGGACGCTCGCAAAATACATCGAGACGGACGGCGAGCAGCGCGCGGCTTCCTTCGCTTACTACGCCTTTTTTGCGCTCTTTCCGCTGATCCTCCTGATGGTCTCCATCGGCTCGCTTTTCGTCGATCAGCAGGAGGTTTCAAACGCCGTCATCTCCTTCGTCGTCCGCTACATTCCCACGATGGCCGATGAGCCGAAGCAAAGTGTCGTCATCCAGACCATCAGCGGCGTGGTGAGCTCATGGAAAAGCGCGGGCGTGATCGCGCTGCTCGCCATCGTCTGGAGTGCGCTCGGTCTTTTCCACGCGCTCGTCCGCGGTGTGAATCGCGCCTGGGGGACGCTGGAATATCCGTGGTGGCGGCTGCCGTTCAAAAACATGTTCATGGTCGTGATCGTCGGCAGCGCGCTGCTCATCGGTGTGGTCGCGCCGGTGCTCCTGG
>JAXDQV010000156.1:0-5971 GCA_034667645.1 Chthoniobacter sp. | reverse complement strand
GCCACCAATGCCGTTCTCACCGTGCCGATTCCCCCGCACACCACGTTCTTAAACGCGACCAATAGCATCGCGCCCTTCAAGACCATTGCCGATAAGCACGGCCGCATCACGGCGATGAAATGGAACTTTGCAAGTATCCCAAAGGGCGCAGACAAAGCAGTCGATTTGCTCGTGACCGTTGATAATGCGGCAGCGTTCTCATCCAAAGACCCGAATGCCGGCTTCGGTCAGGTCATCTCTCTCAAAGGTGCCGCGCTTGACCCAAAAAACGGCTATAACCTTTCCGCCCTGGAGCAAGGCATCGAGTCGAGTGCGATCCTGCGCGACGAGATCAAGACGCGAATTCTTGGTTCGCTGAAACTTAGCGTTCATCAGGACGTCAATTCCGTCGGGCCGGGCGGCCTTATTTCCTATCGCCTTGATTGCGAGAACGACGGGGGCCAGCCGCTGAGCGGTGCCATTGTCACCGACGAAATACCGATCACCACCGCACTTGGCATCGATGGACTACCGGTGCGAACGCAGCTAGTGGCTCTTTACGAGTTCAACGTCAATGGTGACGCGCTGAATACGCAGTTGCCGAATCCAGGCGCCTTCACCAACCCGGCGATCATCTACGCGCGCACGAGCTTCATTCCAAAGATCGACGCAGATAATCTCCCGATCCCCGCGTCTGCTCTCCCGCTCGTTGTGCCGATCGTGGGCGCGAAAACAGGAGCCGAGGTGGAGCTCAAGGACCTCGATCAGGACACCGTCAACGTCCTGGTCAACGATGGCATCATCGCTCCTGCGAAAATCAAGTGGACGATGGGGACGATCCCCGCCGCACACGTCGCCGGCCAATCAAACGTTCGCAGCGTCGCGTTCACCGTCCGCGTGCCCTACGACATCCCAACCGTCGATTCCAACGGCCAACCGACGATGGTCGTCAACGGCCACTACAGCAAAGAGAAGAAGCCAACGACCTATCTGAACGATCACTCGTCCTACGACTTTTTCGTCCCGGGCAGCAATCTCTCTGCGCTTTATGGCAATCCTCCCGCGGCGCTGAAGATTACAATTGATGATTCCATCCCTTCCGCCAAACCGCAGCTCGGCTTGGGAAAATTCGCCCTTGGCAGCCAGACTCTTAACAACCCGAACTTCCACGGAAACGGATTCGCAACCATCGCCGGCGTGGGGGATGTCACGACTGCGGTCGAGCATCACGGAGTGGATTTCGCATTGTTTTATTTCAACAGCGACGACGCGCAAGCGCCGGGCGCTGATGCGCATGGCGTGGTTATTCACGACGTGATTCCCGAAGGAATGCAGCTGCGCGGGTTTTTTAAACAGCACGTCGGCCCTAGCCTGACCAGCGGCGCGCTCGAAGTCGGCAAGACTTACGCCATTGCGCAATTCGCCGAGGGCGATGACTTCACGAACGTGGGAGCTGCTTCCAACGAACCAGGCACCGCCTTCACGGCGACTGGAACCACTCCCGCCGATTGGAGTCACGGCTCCGCGTTGAATCTCGAAGGGCCGATGTTCGCCAGCCAGTTCACCTTTTACGACAAGAACGGAAACATCGTGGCTGGCGTCGATCCGAACTCGAATCAGAACAACATGGCGCTGGTCACGAGCATGGATATTCGCCTGGGCAGTGTGCAGAACGTAACGCTCATCCCGAAGGGAACCGGTGGTTACGTCCAATACACCTGCGAAGCGACCATTAGCCCCACGACCGTCATCAAGTATCCCGGGCACGAAGTGCAAGGCACGCCCGGCTTGATCCACTCTTTCGGGGGCTTCGAGCCCGGTCAGGGCCTGAGCGAGAAGCTCCAGGGATTCTACCTTACCACCAGCGATTTGCTGGCGCCCATTCAAGGCGGGCCGGACGACGTGCTCGTTCGCGTGCTCGCGGATGTGTCTTGGGATTTTCCCGCGCCCGAGCGGAAGACCTCGAAAGCCAAACCGACGGATATCGTAGCATTCGATTTTAACTTCACTCAAAACGGCGACGTGACTGCGGAAGGTGGTCACGTTGACTTTGTGGTCCCGCAAGGCACGACGTTCCTCAATGGAACCGTCACTCCGCCCGCCGGAGCCGCGGTCAGCACCGGGACAAATTTGGTCGTTGCCAATGGAAGCACCCAATACGATTGCCGTCCGACCTTCACGGATGACAGCAGCGTCGTGACGGCGACTCAGACGGGCGCCAATGTCCAGCTCGCGCTCAACGATGTGCCGGGGCACACGTCGCGGGCCGTGCGCGTTTTTCTCAAGATCAATTCCCCGCTCGATCCCGCGCTGGCGCAGAGTCACGCATTCGTCTTTGACAACCAGACGACGATCATCGCGGGCGGCAGCCCCTCGTCCAGCGCTCGCATTTCTCGCAGTGTGAGCAGCAGCTCCGACGAAGGCACCGCCCATGCCAGCGGCCTCGATCCGATGGCAGTCAGCAACACAAACGCGCCGCATCTTTCCCTCGGACGCAGCGCTCCTTACAGCGTGCAAAAGGGCGGCAAGTTCACCTACACGATTTCGTTTGCAAACACCGGCGGCGCCGCCGCGACAAACGTCAACGTCGGCATGCAGGTGCCGTTCGGGACTACTTTCGTGTCCGCGGATAACGGCATCCTTCGTGACAACATCCTAGGGAAGCCGATGTCCAACCCGCATCCCTTTACCGCAACGGAGCGCAGCAAGGATCAGGTCAAACAAACTGGCGGCGGCCATAACATCCTCACGTGGCACTACGACAGCGTGCCGGCACAAGCTGTCGGTTTGATCAAGGTCACCGTGCAATGCTTTGGAAGCTTCGCGGATGATTGCGTGCGCGACCACTCGCTTTACATCAATGCCGACAACGCCGCCTCGGCGGTGCTTTCGCCAAACCCAATCGGCACGTGGGTCATCGGGAAACCGTTCGACACGTCGAAGTGGGAAGTCCTCCAGTGTTTCTGCCAGCACCTCGGCATCGCGATTAACAAACAGACCGCGCCTGCCCTGCAAGCTTTCGTGAACACGCTTACCAAGAACTCAAAAGTCCAGGCCTTTGGCGGAATCGATACTCTTTCCTTAACCAATGGCGTAAAAGTCTTTCAGCTCGGCAACAATCAGGTGCTCTGCATCAGCAACGATGGCAACAGCCTCATTTCCAACGACGGCGGCACCTTGATCTCCAACGACGGCGGCACTCTTGTCGCCACGGGCGCGGGCAATGCGATTTCGATCAGCAACATCCCTTCTCTCGGCACAAAAACGGCGGAGTATCTCCTCGATCACGTCGCAGATGTCATCGCCGCGGGAGCGGGAAATGTAGTTGCCGCCGGCGCGGGCAACCTGATCAGCAATGACGGCGGCACGCTTCTCAGTAATCATCCCGGCGGCACCGATGCTTCCATCGTGTCACACGATGGCGGAACCGTCGTCGCTGCGGGAGCGGGCAATGTAATTGCAGCAGGCGCGGGCAACATCCTCGGCGTGGGACAGGCGGGAGTGGTCAGCCACGATGGCGGAACCATTGTCAGCCATGATGGCGGCACGTTGCTTACGAGTGACGGCTCGGGCCTGACTGCCGTAGGCGCCGGTCAGATCATCTCAAACGACGGCAATAGCGTCATCTCCAACGACGGCAATAGTTTGGTCCACGCTGCCGGTGGGGAGTGAGGTTTTGACGCGGACGAAAGGCTGCGAAAAAGACGCGCCAGATCACCCATCCGCCCGCGCGCTTGAGGGAGCTGGTCCCGCGATGCGGGCTTCGAGGAGTTCCATGTAGAAATCGTCTTTTATTTGCGTCTCAGAATTGGTGGCGTGGTGAGGAGTTTTCAGACTTGAGCTCGGGACTTCGTTTCAACCCGCTCGCAGGAACGTTGATTCCCGGCGCGTCACCGTCCTTTGAATGGCTGCACCGTCGCGAAAACATCCACGGGAAGAATGCGCCCGTCTTCACCGTAGTGAAGTGGAGAGAGGCAAGTCTCGCGGTTGTAGCCGTTCCCATCCGGGATCCGAAATCTGTGGTAGGCAATGACCCATTCGTCACGTCCCGGTATCTGCAAGATCGAATGATGTCCGGCGCCTTTTACCGCCCCGCTTTGATGAAGGATGGGGTTCTCGACCGGCTTCACAAAAGGCCCGAGCGGAGAATCAGCCGTGCCGTAAGCCACGCAGTAGCGCGGGTCGCGCGTGTCGTGTTCCGACCAGCTAAGGTAGTATTTGCCGTTCCGTTTATGAACGAATGGGCCCTCGTTATAGCCAGGCGGCGTGATGTCGCGCACCTCGTCCGGCTTAAACGAAATCATGTCCTCGTTCAACTTCACCGCCTTGCATCGGCCTTGTCCCCAATAGAGGTAGGCTGAGCCATCCTCATCCACGAACGTCATCGGATCGATCGCCTGCATTTTCGGGTAAGCGCTTTTGGCAACCAGAGGTTTTCCGAGTGCATCCTTGAACGGGCCTTGAGGACGGTCGGCCACTGCGACGCCTATATTCTGGTCGGCGGCGAAGTAGTAGAAATACTTCCCGTTTTTCGCCGCAATCGCGGGCGCCCACGCATGGAGGCTGGCCCACGTCAGGTCGCGAGGCAGATCAAGAATGACGCCCTCATCCTTCCAGGTCGCCAGGTCGCGCGAAGACCAGGCGCGAAAGGAGGTGGAGCGCCACCCTTCAGACCCGTCCGTCGTCGGATAGATGTAAAAAGTGTCTCCGAAGACTGCGATGTGCGGATCGGCATTCAGGCCGGGAAGCGCAGGTGGTGGCGCCGTCCTCTCAGCGACCGGTGGTGTCGTCGCGTTATTTTGAGCGATAGAGGCACCGGATGCGATGCCGAGCAGAGCGAGGCACGAGCTGATTCTGCGCGCGCGAGTCAGGGGATTCTTCATAAAACAAAGCCGTCCTGCGGCGGACGGAAGGGAACGCTCGAAACGCTTATCGAAAACCATGGGCGCCGACAAGTGCCACCCATGCGCTAGCCGTCCATCGCGTAGCTCAGGGCCTCAGCGGCGGACATCCCGCGCGCTGCCCGCCGCGCCGCGAGCAAATCCTGCTGCGTAAAATGCTCCGCCGCCGTGCCGAGAATCTCGCGCAATGCCGGATGGTCTGCGGGCGCAGTGTTGAGTCCCGCTTTTTCACGCAGCGCCTCCGCCGCCCCGAGCAACCGCGCGGCCCGTTCGAATTGATTCTCTGCGACCGCGAGCGCCGCAAAAGCCTCCAGCGAGAAGGGAAGGCCCCAGGTCGTCCCGAGTTCCTGCGCGCTTTGCAGGTTCGAGCGAAAATGCTCCCGCGCCTGCTCGATCCGTCCCAGCAATGCCGCCGTTACGCCGATCGCCCATTGCAGGATGGCGGCGTTCCAGCCATCGCCCAACTCGCGGTAGAGCCTCAGGCTTTCTTCATTCAACGCGAGGCTCTCCTCATGCCGCCCTTCCACGGCGGCGAGCACGGAGCGCGCGCCCAAAAGATCGGCACGGAGCCGCGCGTTTTCTCCAGTCGCCAGCAGCGACTCGGCCTCATCCAGAGCTCTCTTGGCCCCCGGCATATCTCCAGCGTCCCATAAATAAAGCGACATGTCTCCGAGCACATCGATCAACCCCTCGCGATCTCCCAGCTCGCGAAAAACCGCCAGCGCTTCCGTTTCCAGTTTCATCCCGGCTTCGAGATCGTCCGAAACCCACGCCAGCCGGGCCGCGGCAGCCAGCGCCTTCGCCCGCACCATGTTGCGCTCTCCTGCATCGGGATGCGCCAGCAGCTTCGCGAAAAGTTCCCGCGTCTCCTTGAACAAGCCGCGCACTTCGACAAACCGCGCCAGCGCGCTCATGATCTGCAATCCTTTCTGTGCCTGCCCTGAAAGGTCAGAACTCGCCTCGACCGCGAACCGCACATTCACCGCCTCCTCCTCCACTTGCGCAAAGGCCAGCCGCTGCTCCCGCCCGCACAAAAGCGGCCCGATTTCCTCGGCAAATTTCACAAAGAAATTCAAGTGTCGCACGCGGAC
>JAXDQV010000155.1:0-17186 GCA_034667645.1 Chthoniobacter sp. | reverse complement strand
GGGTTACCTTGGCTTTCCCAATCATCTAGCAGCGAAAACCTAAACACAAATATGCACTGGATAATCTCACCCTCGTCTCAGCAAATCTCGCGTGCTTATTTGATTTCACTTCCACAAACCGGGATATTCGCTCCTCTGTCGAGAACCTCGCGCTTTGCACATAAGGCTTACGCGGCTTCATTCGCGATGGTGCTTGCGCTCGCGATGATTGCAACCGGGGCAGTTGCTAAGGCCGCGAATAACACTTGGCTCGTCACGTCCGGCACATGGAGTGCAGGAACGAGTTGGGTAACAGGCACCGCTCCGGCGGCAACTGACAACGCGTTTTTTTCGGACGCCAGTCTTGGCGCAAGTGGGGTCACAGCTTTGTTGAGCGCAAACACTGTCATAAATTCGCTTACGTTCATGAGTAGTGGGACAACTTCCATTGCCGGTAACGGCAGCAACAGGCTCCTGACCCTTACAGGCTCCGGCGGAGCAGGCATTACAGTGAACGCTGGAGCCGGCGCGGTCACAATCAGTCCAGGCTCGAGCAGTGGGAACGGCCTTCAATTAGGTGGCAGTCAAACATGGTTGAACAATTCTGTCACGTCTGGAACAACGCTGTTGCTGACCAACCTGCTCTCTCCTTCCGCTGCGACGACCGGCACCACCACCCTTACAATTGACGGTTCTGGGAATACCACCCACTTGGGCGTTAACAGCACTAGCGTCATTTTTGATAACGGTTCTGTTCTGGCGGTCGTGAAAAACGGTTCCGGCACGCTGAATTTGGGAGGCGGCGGTCGCGCTTACACTTACTCCGGCGCGGTAACGATCAATGTTGGAACAGTGATAGCGTCTGGGACCGCGGCGCTGGGCGCCGCAACCAATGGAACGACGGTCGCGGCTGGCGCCTCGCTGGACTTGAACGCTGCGGTTGGAGCGGAGGCGCTGACAATCAGCGGGACAGGTGTCGGAGGCCTGGGTGCGCTTCTCGATAATAGCGCCACTCTCGATGCCAGTAGTTCGGGCTTGGTAACACTGGCTGATAACAGCAGGATCGGAGTTACTACTGCCGCCCGCACTTTAACGCTCTCTGGCACAGTCACAGGCGGCTTTTCGCTGGAAAAAGTGGGTGCCGGCACACTCGCGCTTACCAATGCCGGCAACAACTACTCCGGCGGCACGACCATTACTTCTGGAACGGTTAGCTTCGTCACCGGAGCCTTGAGCACCAGCGGAACGATCGCAGTTGGTGGGGGCACGCTTTTATACGGAACTGCCACCAACACCGATCTTTCACTGCGCATCTTCAACAGCAGCGGGCCGGTGGCGATCAACACTGGCACAAATGCCGTATCTTTCGGAACGGCATTGGACAGCAGCAATATTAATGGCTTCACCAAGCTGGGCACCGGCACGATGATTTTTACAACCAGTAATAGCTACCTGGGCAATACTCTTGTTTCCAGCGGAACACTTCAAGCCAACGCCGCCACAGGAACGGCAACCAACTTCAGCGCGGGCTCAGTTACTTTGAGTGGTGGAAACCTGGCACTGCGCAGTGACGTGGACACTACCTGGAATAACGCCATTGTGTTGTCGGGCAGCCAGACGATCAATGCCGATCAACTGAGCGTTTCCGGGTCGAACCATGTATTTACTCTCGGAACGCTCAGTATCGGCGCGGCAGGACGGCTTACACTTACCAGCAGCAACGGTTACACCTTCGCCTTCGGCGCTACCACAGCCAATGGGAATGCCAACTTGCTCAACACTCCGAATGCGACGCTGGCCAGTCTCACCACGACTGCAACGGGAACCGCGAGCTTCACCGGTGCGGGCAATGTGACGATTCTCGGCAACGTGACGGATGGCGCAGGCGCAAGCCTTTCGCTCATCAAGAGCACGAGCTCGGCGAGCACACTCGTTCTTCAAGGCACGGCCAGCAATTATTCTGGCTCGACAGCCGCCACCACGGGCACAGTTTTAACGAGCGTGACGAATGGCTTTGGCAACACAAGCGGAGTCAGCATCGGCGGGTCAGGCATCCTTGCGCTTCGCAACGACAGCTCGGTAATCTTTGGCAAAACCGATGGAAGCGGAGCTTATGCTATTTCTACCTCGGCAGCGTCAGGACCAACCATCAACGTGAATCAGGCTACTGTGTCGGGAAGTAATCAGACATTAACTATTGGGCCGGTAACTTTGACGACCACGAGCGGAGCGACGCTGAATGTCACAGGATCGAACGGATATTCTCTGGCAACGGGAACGGCGTCGATTTCGAACAACGCGACATTCAATTCGACCACCGCAAATCTCTCCCTCGCCGGAATCAATGACACGTCGCTGGTGTCGGGAACGCACACTGTTACTTTGCAAGGATCGGCAACGGCCAATTTGGCAGGAGCAATCATCAGCAGCGGCAGCGCGACGCTGGCTCTGACAAAGAGCGGCGCGGGCACTTGGAAGCTCACCGGCAGTAACAGCTATACCGGCGATACAAACGTCAATTTGGGCGCGCTAATTGTCGCCGGTTCGATTGCCGGCAATGTAAATGTGAACAGCGGTGGCACTCTGGGCGCCGGAAGCGGCACGATTGGAGGTGTGCTGACGACCGGTTCGGGCGGCATGCTTTATCCTGGCGCGACCACGAGCACCACGCACACATTAAGCATCAACAACAATGTGGCCTTTGGCGACGGCAGCTCATTCAAAGTGAATCTCAATGGCAGTGGCGGCGGCACAAGCGATACGCTTACAATCAGCGGAAGCCTGACCCTTACTGGTATTGATACACTGACTTTGAACGTGTTGAACGCGCCTACCGGACAGACATTTACGATCGCCAGCTTCACGCCAGGCACGTTAACGGGGGTCTTTACCGACGACGGAAGTGTGGCCGCTGTAGGTTACCAAATTATCAGTGACAACACCGCTGGTTTAATCCAACTCGCACCTGTGCCTGAGCCGTCCACTTGGACGATGCTGGCAGGAGGCACCGGTATGCTGGTCAGCTTCCGCCGTTTCCGTAAAAAATATTAACCGCATTTGGTGGAGGTTGTGGTTTGGGAAGACGCTGCTTTCGACTGCAAACTTCCTTTTGTTCGCGTTAGAGGGAGTATCTTGAGGATTCTAACTGCACGGATTGCGATTCTTTCCTTGCTGCTCGCCGCCATGCTTCCAATCCGCGGACTTACTATCGAGCCGGACGATAAGCGTGATCTGAGTCGGTCGGTTGTTTGGGCCATTGACAGCATTGCGTCAATTGGCGGTGCAAAGGCCACCGCGCTTGGTTCGCCTTCCCTCCGCGAAGGATCAGACAAAGCGGTCTGCTTCAATGGTGTTGACGACGCTATCCTCCTTCCGATGAATCCCATCGCTGGCTGGTCGCAATTCACGATCCAAGTGCGGATCAAGCCTGCTGCGGACGGTCCTCCTGAACAACGGTTTCTTCATCTGCAGGATTCAGGCGGCACAGCGCGCGCCCTTCTCGAACTGCGCATGGACAAGGCCGGGCGCTGGTATCTTGACGGGTTTCTCGCGTCAGCCTCCGGCAAGCTGGCATTAGTTGATCCTGAGAAAAAGCATCCTGCTGGCGAATGGTATTGGGTCGCGTTGGTATTTGACGGTGCAAAGATGTCAATTCTTGTCAACAGCGAGAAGGAGAAGGAGGCTGGACTCGAATTCCCTCCCATGTTGCCGGGCGAGACTTCGATTGGCGTGCGGCTAAACCGCGTCTCCTGGTTTAAGGGGTGCATCGCCGAGATCCGCTTTGATCCGACTGCTCTTGCCGCAGACGCGCTCCAGCGCCCGGGAGGGTGATGATAAGAGTTTTAACGAAGTCAGGATTTCTTCTATAGTTCAGACTGGAAACTTTTAACTTGGTCAGGCGGTTCCGATGACCACAAAGCGGGTTCAAAAATCAAGACCTCAGCGGCGCCAAAAACGCATTTTGCTGGCCATCGGCTGGTATGATCACCGCTTGCATCGCGGGATCGCCAGGTATGCAGTGGAGCACGGCTGGCATCTCTGCCCGGATGCGACGAAAGAAAAGTCCATCCCGTGGGGTTGGGAAGGCGATCGCATTTTAGCCTGGCTTAGCGCAGGAGATGATCTGGCGGAATTCGTGGTGAAGGCAGGGAAGCCCACGGTGGATTTTAGTTTTCGTCGCCCGCAATTGCCATTTCCACGGGTGCTCGAGGATCAAGTGGCTGCCGCGCAGCTGGCGGGCGAACATTTTTTGGCACAATAGCTTTTTTGTTGCCTTCAAGCACTCGACCGGCCTGTCGCCCAAGGCATACCGCGATTCCATCAGCACCCACGCCGTGAGGCATAAATAACCAAGGGAGTCATCGATAACGCACGTGCTATCGAAACGAGACTTGAAAAAAGTCCATTGCTCAAAGGAAGTATGACGGCGGTTGTTCAAGCCATATCGCCAGCAAGCTTCGAGTCACGTATCTCAACCCTATTTCTGGGGTTGCTTGGCCAGCATTTTCCGCCATTTTTTCTGGCCGTTAATGACGATGCTACTGGGCTGCGAGGTGTAGTAGTCATAGCCTAGTTTGTTTGATACTGCCATGGCTGCAAAGGTATCGTAAAGGACGCCATCCCTACCTGGAAAAACCGGCTTGCTGGTCTTCAAATCGTAGAACCTTGCCCAACGAACTTCAGTGGAAGCAGGGTCGGAGACGTAAACCGACTTGCCGTCGACATTCGCTTGCCCAATGCCCGTTATCTTTACGTCTTCGAACCACTTCAATCCGCTTTCGATGCACGCCACGACCTCGGGTGTGGGATCCGTGACGCTCATTAGAAACTTCAGGAGGTGGGCGCTTTCCAATCCACTCAACGTGGCTGGTTCCATCTTGCGGGCATTGGATGGTTGAAGAGAAAGCGGGTCATACTGAGTGCACCAGGCGGTCTTCTTTCCGTCCTGAACGATCTGCGTCTGGAGCACGCAGCGGAGTCCTTTTGCCAGAGCATCGGCCGCTTGCTTGCGTTGGGCCTCCTCCAGGAAGGCATAACACGACTTGTTGCTCGTGATGCCTTGAAGCAGCTCTAGAACGCGTGTCATGGCGTCGTCGTTGAAGGTGATGTCGTCGTGATAGAGACCTTCCAGTGGATAGACCTGCGGCCAGCCGCCAGTGGGGTATTGCGCGGCGAAAATGAAGTTCAGCCCTCTGATAAATCCTGCCTTGCAATCCTCTCGCTTCGTGGCGAGCCACACGCCTGCGAGCAAATCCATTTCTGAGGTGGTCGATGCGTTGTCGAACGTGGCGACGTAATGCGCCGGTTCGCCTGGTTCATTCTGCGAAGTCCATAGCATGCCGGGTTTGCGCGGGCCTCGACTGAAACCCATGTGTTTGGACCAACCGCCGGTTGGCGTTTGAAAGGACAGAATGGAGTCGGCCAGTGTCTTCGTCTCGTCGCCCGAAAACCAGGCATCCCCCGCCTCAGCCTTTAGTTTGAAGTCGCCGCCGTTAGGAGCGCGAAGAGGCGCCGTCATTTTGTTAGCGTCCACTTCAGCCTGCACCGCCGCTGCATCGGCAAGTGCGCCAGCCTGTGATCGCTCGAGGTATGTCTTCCATTCCGCTTGTTGCGCCGCCGGCGATTCATTGATGCGCTCCGGGGTGACCGGCTCGGCGAACGCCGAAGATAACCCGAGCACAACGGTGGCAGGGAGAAGGAATTGAGTCATCGTTAAAAGCTATCGAATCGCTGCTGATGGCGCCACACTTGGTCTTGCATACCGCCGTGAAAAACCTGTTGCAGAATGTCGCGACTTCTTGCCGTTCTGTTGAAGGAACGCATACTGAGCGCCCTTGACGACTATCTCAGGTTCTGCGCTGCCGGGATTGAGATTTTTCGCCTCCCTGAGCTGGTTGCAGATTTCAGGGGGTGTTTACATACAGTTAGTTCGCACGGTTAACTCAGCGGTAGAGTAGGTGCCTTACACGCACTTTGTCGGGGGTTCGAATCCCTCACCGTGCAGTTAACGGGACGGTTGGAGTTCATGGGACCTCTCCCTTTGCGCTCCCTAGCCGGGCTGAAAAGGGCTCATCCATGATAACGCTCGTGGAGGTAGCCTTGAGATGGCTGCCCACCGACGGTCGTTTTGGCTCACCGCCCGACAACCAAAAGATCGAGCATCGCCGGTCCGGAATTGCGGCCGCCGCCTCGTCTCTCGCCAGCCGCCGGGGCAGCGCTCGGGTCGGGAGTTGCGGCCACGGTTCCGGGTGCGATGCCGGAAGTTTCGACGGCTGACGGAGTGGCAGCAGCAGGGGATGGGGACGCCGGTGCGGCGGGCTCCAGCGCGATTAAGATGATGTGATCGGTTTTAGCATCGAGCGTGCAGGTTTTCGCACGCGGCTTCGTTTGGACGGTTTGCTCCACGGCGAACTCCGTCGGGCTGGTTTCCTTGATGACGGTCAACGTGCCATCGCCTTGTGAGCTGAAGGCTTCCATCGTTTTTGGATTGAACGCCGCGCCGTCTGAGCCGCGCCCGATGGGAAGGGCGGTAAGGATTTTCCCATCGTCGGCATTGAGGATGACGCAATTCTGCGGCTCGCGGCACATCGCGAATAAGACGTGGTTTTTCGCATCGAATCCCAGCCCGGCCGGGCCGCCGCCTTTGCCTCCGAGATCGTAATGGGCGGTGACCTTCAGTGTCTTCACGTCCACGACAGCGATGTTGTCCTTGTCCTCGATGGCTACGTAAAGATGACCTTGGCCGTCGCTCGCCGCCTGTTCGGGCGCGCCGCCGAGATCGAGGGTGCCGACGATAGAGCCGTCCTTTGCATCGAGGACGGTCGCGTTCGGTGCGCGATGGCTGAAGACGTAGATGTGTTCGGTCGCGGGCTCGAAAAAGATGGCGTCGGGAGCGCCCTCGACGGGAATGGTCTTGATCGTCTTGAGCGTCTTCGCATCCCACATCACGATGGGATTGCTGCTGCAAAACGCGTGGTTGGATTTCGGATCGACGGCGACACCGCGCGCGTGCGCATTCGGGATGGCACCGGCCGGTTTCAGCGTATCGAGATCGAAGACCAAAACCTGCTCGCCCCGGGGGACGTAAAGCCGGCGATTGTCGCTATCGGCAAAGACGTAATCAATCCCGCCGCTGCCCATGAGCTGCGCAGTGTTGAGAATGCTGTAGGGCTTTTCCTCGGCGGAAAAGGCGAGGGGAGCTGCCTGGAGAATTAGCGCAGCGATCGCGATGCGGAGGCCAGCGCGTGAAACGGCAGGGTGAAAATGCATGGATGCAGACTACGCGGACTGTGCCTTATGGCAAAGGATGATCCGGCCGCCGCCGAAGCCGCATTCTAGAAAGCGACGCGTCCTTTCACGCTACCGGAGCGCAGCCTCGCGGACCTTTTGCACGGCGGGCAGGAGCAGGCCAAAGCCGGTGCCGGGATCGTGCATCTCCAGGGTAAATGCATCGCCGGCCGGCAGCGGAACAGGGCGGGCATCGTCGGTAAGAACCGCCGGCAACAACAAGCCAATTAGCACCGCAATGATGCCGGGGTTGGTGCCGGTCGGAACGGTGAAGGGGCCAATTACGCTTACATGCGGCCCGCCACCGGGACCCGCTCCGCTGATCACCCTCGTCGTGTTGTAGAACACCGGATAATCGCCGTTTTGATCCGGCGTTGAGGAATAGACGACGAATTGCACGGCGCGTTGCTGGTCTGTGCGGGCGCTGCCATCCCCGAACTGCGTTTGCGTGAGGGTGAGCGTCTGCCCCGACTTCATTTGGAGCGGTTGAAACACGATGACTTTCCCGTGTTTTTGCGCCAGAGCATCGCTGAGCTTCAGGGGAGTTGGCGCGGGCGCCACGCCCAGCGCGGTGGCGGCGAAACCAAGGATTGCAGCAAAGAGAGGAATCTTGAGGAGTGAGGACATTTTCATGGCATTCGAATGACAGGTGAGCTTCCGCCCATTCCTGACAGTGCGAAAGAAGATACGGTTTTATTTTTGCCGTAGGCCGCGGTGAGCCGCGCGAGTTCCTCCGCTGTGATGGGAACAATGGAGCCGTGGCGGAAGCGGAATGGAAAGCTGATGTCGGACGCGGGCGTGAATTGGCCGCCCGCGAGATCGTGGCTCACGAATGGCTGATACCCCGCGTGTTTGCTGTAGTAATCCAGGAGCAGGCACCACGTCGGCCCCCTTCCGGCCGCAGCCGGTTCGAGCAAGAAACATTCGGGTCCTTCATAGCCGCGCATCGTGGCCAGAGAAAAATCCGGCACGTCCTGCCACGGCCCCATGAGCTTTTCGCTCACCTCCATCGTGATCGCCTTGAATTTTTCATCCTTTGAAAACCGATAGTATTTGCCGTTCTCGCGCACGATGTCGGTGTCGATCACATCCTGCGGTTTATCAATGTAGATGAAGGGCTTGCCGAAGGTCTCGAAGTCCTTCGTCCGGCTGGCCCAGATTCGGTGTTTCGCGAATTCGTCGCTCCCGGTTTTCGATGCCCAAAACACGAGGTAGTCTCCCGTGTCCTCGTCGTAAACCGCTTCCGGCGCCCATGTGCAACCCGCGTCATCGGCGGCCACGCGGACGAGCCGCGGCTCCGACCAATGCACGAGATCGTCCGAGTCCCAGATCACGAGCGATTTGCTCCCCGCCTGGACGGCCCGTTTCCAGTCGTGGTTCAGGTTGATGGAGAGATCGGTGGCGAGCAGGTGGAATTTCCTCCCGTCATGCGAGCGCAGGAGATACGGGTCGCGCACGCCCTTCTCGCCGACTTTGCTGACCAGCACCGGCTCACCTCCATTCAGCGCCTCCCAGTGCCGCCCGTCACTGCTCGTCGCAAAGTAGATTTGCTCCGTCATCGGACTCGCCTCGCCCTTGAAGGTGACAAAGAGGAAACCGCCGTCCGCGGCCAACGCAGCGGCGCCGGTGAGCGTGAGGATGGAAAGAAGGAGTTGCTGCATTTGGAGGGGGAATTAAAAATTATCCGAACGCCCCAAGGGATAATGAAAAGCCATCACAGCGGCAATCTGCGCCTGCGCAGCCGACCGGGTGAGATCCGCTAGAAGCTTTCCACGGTCAGCTTCAGCTCATCCAGTTTGTGCAGGAGCGAGTCGTGGTCGGCGAGGAATTCGTCGCGCGTGGCGAGCGTCTTGAATTTCACCTTTGGCCATTCGTCGCCATAGAGAATCGCCACCTGCGCGCCGAGCTGCTCCGCGGTCTGGAACTGCTTCCCGACCTTCGCCGCGACGAGTGGGAAATCCACGCGGAAGCCGAGATCGCGCAGCCGTTGCGCGTCGGCGAGCGCGGTTGCGCGGTGCTCTTCCTTCGCGACGACGAGGTAAATCTGCGCGGCGGGCCGTTGCGCGATCCAATGCTGCATCTTTGCGAGTGCGTGCGGCGTTTCCGCAATCAATTCGCCCAGCACCACGTCGCCCATTCCGAAGCCGAGCGCAGGAAGCGCGATTTTCCCGTCGCTCATGTCGCTGAGCAGGTTGTCGTAACGCCCGCCGCCCGCCAGCGCGCGCAGCTTTTTGCTGCGGTCGAAAACCTCGAAGACCAGCCCTGTATAATAGGCGAGGCCGCGGACGATGGTCGGATCGAGCTGGAAAAATGCGCTGAGCCCGCGCGCCGAGAGTTCGCGCCACAACTCGTTGAATTTCTCGAAATGAGTTCCCGGGTTCGCGATGAATCCGCGCAGTTCCTCCAGCGTGATCCCGAACGCTTGCAACTTCGCCGCTGTCGCCTCCGGCGCATCGCGCTCCATTTTGTCCACGATCTGCAAAAACTCGACGCCACGCGCTGCCTCCACGTTTTTTGCAGCGAGAAAGGCGAGCCACGCATCCCGGTCGCTCACGCGCACGACGAAATCATTTTCCATGAACCCGAAGCTCCGCAGCACATCGATCACGAGCGCGATCATCTCCGCATCCGCCGCGACTGAAGGCTCGCCGATGATGTCGCCATTGAGCTGGTAGAACTCGCGGAGCCGGCCGCGTTGCTGCTTCTCGTAGCGGAAGCATTGCGGCATCGAGAACCACTTCATCGGCTTTTTGAAATCGCGCTCGCGCGCCGCCACCATGCGCGCAAGCGTCGGCGTCATCTCGGGGCGGAGCGCCACGGAGCGCTCCCCTTTGTCCACAAAGTTAAAAAGTTGTTTTACAATCTCGTCACCGCTCTTTTTGCGAAAAAGCTCCTCGGATTCCAGAACGGGGCCATCGTATTCCACGAAGCCATAGCGGCGGCAGACCTCGCGCCAGTGCGCGAGGATGTAGTTGCGGCGCGCGCATTCATCGGGAAAAAAATCGCGAAAGCCGGGGAGCGAATTCATTGAATTTGAGCCACCGATGAACAGGGATGAATCCCGGATAGTCGAGAAAATCATCTCGCTAGCCCGCGGTATGGTTCCGAGTGACTTAGCGTTTCCATTGCTGTCATCCTGAGCGGAGTTTCGCAGAGCGAAACGAAGTCGAGGGATCCCGTGGAGTTGCCTTTCAGGCTGATTCGCGGGATCCCTCGACTTCGCTCGGGATGACCATGCTGACCGATCTCACCCTCCGCCATTTCCGCTGCTTCGATGCGCTCACCTGCGAGTTCTCGCCGGGCACGAACGTCTTCATCGGCCCAAATGCGCAGGGGAAGACTTCGCTGCTCGAAGCGGTGTGCGTGTTGCTGCGGTTGCAATCGCCGCGCATCACGCGGCTCGCGCACGCCATTCAGCATGAGCGGCGCGGGTTTGTCCTCGACGGCCATTTCGCGGAGCGGCACCTGCAATTTTACCTGGCGCGCGAACGAAAAAAACTCGCGCTCGATGAAGTGGAGCAGAAAACGGCGCGGCAGTTTTTGGAAATCGCCCGCGTGGTCTGGTTCTCGAATCCGGACATCCAGATCGTGCGCGGAGGCGCGGAGCACCGGCGGAAGTTTCTCGATTTCGTGGCGATGCAGGTTGATCCGAATTACCGCGCGCATCTCCGCTCGTTCGAGCGCGCGTTGCGGTCGCGGAATATGCTGCTGAAGTCCGCGCGCCAGACCTGGCGGGAGATCGCCGCCTTCGACCGACCGTTGGTCGAGGCCGGGAATTATCTCACTGCGGCGCGCGGCCGATTGGTCACGGAACTCGACCCGACCGCGGCGGCGGCGCAGGCCGCGATCACCCACCACGCGGAGACGCTCGCGCTGCGTTACGTCACCGGCAGCGGCGAGCAATTTGCCACCGCGCTGGAAAGCGCGCGCCCGGAAGATTCGCGACTGCGGCAGACCACCTTCGGCCCGCATCGCGACGACGTTTCCTTTTCGCTGAACGAGCGCGGGGCGGAAATCGCGAGCGAAGGCCAGCAGCGCTCCATCGCCCTCGCGCTGAAGCTCGCGCAGGCTCAGTTGCTCACCGACAAATTTGGTGCGCCGCCGCTGCTGTTGATCGACGACATTTTCGGCGAGCTCGACGTTTCCCGGCGCAACGCGCTGCTTCAGCACCTGCCGGCCCACGCGCAGCAGCTCATTACCACCACGCACACGGATTGGATGCAGAAAGCGCAGGGCGCGGCCATTTTCGATTTATCGTCCGGGAAACTCTCTCCGCGTTGATCGCCAGATGGCTGTTGTCTTAGAACTCAGGTCCTGTAACGCGAGCTTGCGTGGGGAAGCTGTGCTTCGTGGCGAAATGACATGATGTCCAATGGTGTCGCGTGAAAGACTATGCCGCGTTCGAGAGGGAAGGACTAACGCTGATTACCATCCGTTTCATCATCCGAGTCAGGCCGCACTGGAAGTTGCGCCTTCGAAGCGGAACCAGTAAGTGCAAGCAACTCGGAATAGGGCGCACCGAGAAGCAAACGAGTCGGGTCGTTCGTTGCATGCACTTCGCCTGTCCATGCGACGATTGGCGGCATTTTTTGAAGCGCCCATCGCAGCATTTGCGAGGCGCCAGATCCCATGAAGTAATCGTTGTCGTTCGCGGCTTTTTCGATGAACTCCAGACCTTTCTCCCGAGATTTCGAGTCATGCGCCGCGTCGAGAAAAGTCTGAATCGCGCGCCATCCGAGATACGGCGATTGTTTTCCAAGTTGACTCACGATCTCGGCGGCCTCTTTGCGCTTCATGTCGAGCACAAGCGGACCAACGCTCGCGTAAGCAATCAGAGGCCAGTCGGGGTCATCGGTGTTTGCACGGCGCGAATTAAGTTCGGCGAGCAGAAATTGGCGCGCCTTTGGATCCCAGACAATCGGGCTGGCGTATGCCCACATGTCATAATCTTGCGGATCAATCAACGCGGCCTTTGCGTAATTAAGCGCGCGCTCCATCGCAGTGTCGCCGCCGCGTGTGTAAACCTCCGCTGAAGCACGCAGTTCGTTGTGCGGCGCCGGCGAAGTCCGTTTTTCCAGTAGTGATTGGAATCGCTTATCGGAAAGTTTGAGCGTGCCCAACGGTGGAGATGCGAAGCCCGGAATGGGATAATTGAGCACGAAGTATTCGGCGCTTTCGCCAAGGGCTTTCCAATCCGGGGGCTGCTCGCGCGTTTTGTTTCTCTCGACGACGGAAAGCAGGAACTTTTCAAGCCGCTTGAAAAACGCCACCGGAGGCTCATGCGTGGGAATTCGCGCGCTCGCAAAGCGGCTCTTCTGCACGTCATACGTCAATGCGATGAAGTCTTTGAGCCACGCAGTGTCCTTGTCACCGGCTTCGAGCATCCATTGTTCGAGCGAGGCGGCGGCTTGCGCGCAGGTAAATTGCATCATGTTGCCCGTGGACCCATCGAGAGCGAGCCCGAGCGCATCAGCCGTGTTGCCAAACCGGCCTCTGCCAAAGTAGTGATCGATTTGCGCACCGATGTCGCGTCCGGGTTTGAGACCGGAGATCTTGATTTTTTCAAAATCGCCGTCGCGATTGACGAGAAGCGTCATGGTGAGATCGAGCGGCTGTTTGAAACGCGCTAATTGATAGTCGCGATATCCAAACGTCCGCCACCCATCAAGTCCCACAATAATGTCGCCCGGTCGAAGCAGGTCCGCCACGGCACCGCGCACGGATTTGACGACCGCGCCGTAGTTTTTGGTGTGAATCGTTTCGTTTGCAGCGATTTCTTCTCCTGTGCCGAGGTCGTGCAGTGTTGGCGGCGGTTCCTTATCACCCGCGCGGACGGATTCAGTCGAAAACAACACTAATGCGAGCACCGACAAGGGCCACGCATGTTTGCAGAATCGCGTTATAAGCTTAGGACGATACTTTTTCATCTCGTTTTGAAAGGTTAGCGCGGCCCTTTGGGAATGTCTTCTTTTGCTTTGCAGCCAAGCATTACGGCACGACCGCCTCCACGAGTGCGGACTGCGGGCCTCGCCGGCGTCGTTGTAACCGGCAATGGAGACTTTGACGCTCTGGCCGCTGGTCAGCCCGGTGAAGGTGTAGGCGCGGTCCTGCACGGTGGCGACGCGCTGCGGCTCGGCATCGGTGCCGACGATTTGCAGATAAACGTGATAGCCATTGGCGCGGCGGGAATGCTTCAGATGGCGTAGAGGGCGTGACGCAATCGGCGCGCGGTTGGCATTGCTGCTGCTGAAGGAACACGCATGAAATCGAAATCCGATTAAGCCGCGCGGCGTTTGCGCCGGCTGCGGAAGCGGCGCGGGCAGTGCCTAGGTTTGCTCCTGCCGTCGCGCTGATCGCCGCCTAAAGCGACCAGACCGTCTCGCTGGCCACGATGGTGCACACGGCGCGGCCTTTGAGGGGCGTGCCGTGAAACGGCGTGTTGCACGAGCGGGAGGCGAACTGCGTTTTATCCACCGTCCACTCGAGATCTGGATCGAGGATCGTGACGTCCGCAGCGGCGCCGGGCGAAAGGGTGCCGCGGTCGAGCCGCAGCAAGCGGGCCGGCTCCACCGTGAAGAGCGCAACGAGCCGCGCGAGATCGATCGCGCGTTTTTTGTGCACGAGGATGTCGATGAAAAGGGAAAGCTCAGTTTCGAGACCCACAATGCCGAACGGCGCCTGGTCGAATTCGACCTCCTTTTCAAAGTCGCAATGCGGTGCGTGATCGCTGGCGAGGATCGTGATGGTGCCGTCGGCCACGCCTTCGATCAGCGCGTCGATGTCGCGTTGCTCACGCAGCGGCGGATTCATTTTGAAATTGGTGTCAAAGTTGCGGATCGACTCGTCCGTGAGCGCGATGTGGTGCGGGCAGATCTCGCCGGAGATCTTCGTCCCGCGCGCGCGCGCCTCGCGCAAAATCCGCACACTTCCCGCGGCGCTCAGGTGCTGGCAATGAATCGGCGTGTCGCATAACTCCGCGAGCTGGGCATTGCGCGCGACGATGATTTCCTCGCCGATCGCGGGCCACCCCGGCAGGCCGAGCACGGTGCTCCAGTAGCCCTCGTGCATCACGCCTTTGCCGACGAGATCGTAGTCCTGGCAATGGTCCATCACCGGCAGCTCGAACATGCGCGCGTATTCGAGCGCGCGCCGCATCAGCTCGTGGTTTTGCACGCAATGGCCGTCATCAGTGATCGCCACGATGCCGGCGCGATGCATCGAGCCAATCGGGGCAAGCTCTTCGCCAGCGAGGTTTTTCGTGATCGCTCCGGTGGTGAAAACGTTCACGCACGCTTCCTTGGCCGCCGCGTTCAAAATGGAGGCGACGACGCTCGGATTGTCCACCGCGGGCGAGGTGTTCGGCATCGTGACGACGCTCGTAAAACCTCCCGCCGCCGCTGCGCGTGCACCGCTCGCGATCGTTTCCTTGGCCGATTGTCCCGGCTGGCGGAAGTGAACGTGGATGTCGATCAGGCCCGGACAAACGACAAGTCCGCTCGCATCGATGATTTCCAAATCATCCTCGTGCTGCCGCGCCCGTGCGTCGAAGTCGAGCCGGTCGATTTTGCCGTCGGCAATGTAAACATCGCCGACGCGGTTCACTCCGTTCGCCGGGTCTATGATGTGCCCGTTGGTGATGAGGGTTTTTTTCACGCCAGACACTTGGTGGGCCCCCGAAGCTGCTTGATCCGGCGGCGGGTGAGATCGGCGCACTCCCCGTAATAAAGCTGCGGATACATGCTCCCGCCGCGCGCGTCCGCATCCGCCTCATACTCCGCCTGCGCGTCCCGAAAGACGATCCACGCGCGCTGCGCTGCCTTCATTTTCGTCTGCGCCTCACTGTCGAGTTCGGCCATGATCTTGTGATAAACTTTGTTTAACTCGGCGTCGGCCTTTTGAAAATCCGCCTCGGCCTGGCGGTTCATCTCGTGCTGCGACTGGGCCAACGAATGAGGATGCGCCGTGATGAAAACTGAGATGGCCACGATGGCGAACTGGAGAAACTTTTTCATGTGCCAGCCACACGCGCGCCCGCTCCGGCGCAGAGGTAAAGGACGGCCATGCGCACCGCGAGTCCGTTGGTGACTTGATCGAGGATCACGCTGCGCGCGCCGTCGGCGAGTTCGCTGTCGATTTCGACCCCGCGATTGATGGGACCGGGATGCATGATCACGGCGTCCGGCTTCAGTTTCGCGGCGCGCTCTTTGGTTAGGCCGAAAAGTGTCGTGTATTCGCCGAGGCTCGGAAAATATTCCTTCCGCTGACGCTCGTGCTGAATGCGTAGAAGATTGACCACGTCGGCGTCGGCGAGCACGTCGTCAATGCGGTGCGTGACCGCGACGCCCATCTTTTCGAACACGCGCGGCACGAGGGTGCTCGGGCCGACCAGGGTCACGCGTGCCCCGAGTTTCAGCAGCGCCCAGATATTGGAGCGGGCGACGCGGCTGAAGAGAATGTCGCCGATGATCGCGACGTGAAGATCGCGGATGCGGCCTTTTTTTTCGCGAATGGTAAACACATCCAGCAGCGCCTGTGTGGGATGCTCGTGCGCGCCGTCGCCGGCATTGATCACGCTGGCGCGCAGACGCTCGGCGAGGAACTGCGCCGCGCCCGCCGAGCTATGCCGGAGGACGATGATGTCGGCGTGCAGCGCTTCGAGATTGAGCGCGGTGTCCTTGAGCGTTTCGCCTTTGGTGAGGCTGGAGGTGCTGGCGGAAATGTTGACGACATCGGCGCTGAGACGAAACGCCGCGAGCTCAAACGATGTGCGCGTGCGGGTGCTCGGTTCGACGAAAAAATTCACCAGCGTCTTGCCGCGCAACGCCGGGACTTTTTTGATCTCGCGCGTGCCGACCTGTTTGAACGCGGCAGCGGTGTCGAGAATCGTCGTGATCTCGTCGGCGGACAGATCCTGGATTCCGACCAGGTCTTTGCGGTTCCACGTTTTCATTCTTTCTCCACCGAAACCGAGTCGGGCACGCCGTCGCAGTTTTCGAAACGAACGTAAACACGCTGCTGAAGCGAAGTCGGAAGGTTTTTGCCAATGTAGTCAGGGCGAATCGGCAGCTCGCGATGCCCGCGATCAACGAGGACAGCGAGCTGAATCCGAGCCGGACGCCCGAAGGAGGCGAGCGCATCCATTGCCGCGCGGCAGGTGCGACCGGAAAACAAAACGTCATCGACCAGGATGATCGTGCGTCCGGTCAGATCGTGCGGAAGCTGCGTGAGACCGACGGCAGATAGCTTTCCGCGCAGCCGCAAATCGTCGCGATGCATGGAGACATCCACGATGCCGAGCTCGACGGTTTGTTTCTCGATGTGCTCGATCTGTGCCGCGATGCGGCGGGCGACTTCGACGCCCCGCGTGGGAATGCCGACCAGCGCGACCTGCTTCAAGTCGGGATTGCCCTCGATGATTTCGTGGGCGATCCGGCGCAGAGTGCGGTCGATGGCGGCAGCATCGAGAACGAGCTGCGCGTGAGAAGGAGGGGAAGGGGACATGTCCTTTGCGACCTCGCGGGATCGCGTTAAAGGAGCGCGCGCAGTTTAGCCGGCCGCGGGCTGCGGTTGCTTGTGACGCTTGTCGCGCCAGGCGGAGCGATATTTCACGATCCAGTCGAGGAGCGCTTTTTCAAAACCGATGTCGTGCCCAACTTTCTCACTCTCCAGCCACTTGTGTTTCAAAATCTCCTCCCGCTCCGCCAGAAACTCTTTGTAGAGAACTGAGTTTTTGACGAGATCGGAGTTTTCGGGGGACGGACTCTCCATCGGGGCGTCACCTTTCAAAAGAAACTGAATCGCGTCAATACCTTTGCGCCCGCGAGCCAGGCGGCGATGGGTGGGAATTATCCCGGGGTCTTGTGGGGAGAAAATCATGCGGAGGGGATCGTTACAGTGGCAGCAAAGCGCGGAGTTGGCGC
>JAXDQV010000154.1:0-17120 GCA_034667645.1 Chthoniobacter sp. | reverse complement strand
ACGGGGAGGCTGCCGGGGCGCGTCTATCGGGAATGCGTGCTTTATTCCACCCTCTCGCCATGTCCGATGTGCAGCGGCGCTGCTCTACTTTACGGAATTCCGCACATTGTCATTGGTGAGAATGTGACCTTTCAGGGTCCGGAAGAATACGTGCGCAGCCAGGGCGTGAAGATTGAGATCGTCAACGATGCGGAGTGCATTGCGTTGATGCGTGAGTTCATCGAGAAAAATCCGGAGCTCTGGAATGAGGACATTGGCGTTTAAGCCGAACTTCATCTTGGGACTAACCGTTACTCGCGGATCTGCCCGTCGCCACGGATAAGGTATTTGTAGGTCGTCAGCTCCTCGAGCGCCATGGGGCCCCGGGCGTGGAGTTTGTCAGTGCTGATCCCGATTTCCGCGCCGAAGCCGAATTCGGCGCCATCGGTGAAGCGCGTGGAGGCATTCCAGTAAACGGTCGCAGAATCGACTTCGTTCAAAAACCTTTCCGCGCGGCGTTCGTTCCTCGTGATGATCGCATCGCTATGGTGAGACCCGTATTTTTCGATGTGCTCGATCGCCGCGCTCATGTCATCCACCACGCGCGCGGCCAGGATGAGATCTAGGTATTCCGTCGTCCAGTCCTCCTCAGTGGCGGCGTCGGCCTTTACCAGCCGCCGCACTCGCTCATCGCCGCGGATGATGACGTTTTTATCCAATAACGCCTTGCCGGTTCGCTGCCAGAATTGCTCGGCAACGTCCCGATGCACGAGCACCGTCTCGATTGCGTTACAAACGCCAGGCCGTTGCGTCTTCGCATTGACGACGATTCTCTCCGCCATCTCAAGATCAGCGTCGCGGTCCACGTAGACGATGCAGACTCCGTGGTAATGCTTGATCACGGGCATGCGCGCGTGCGAGACGACCGCCTCGATCAAGGCGTGGCCGCCGCGAGGCACGATGAGGTCAATGTATTTATCCATCTCAGCCATGTGGCGCACTGCTTCCCGATCCGTTTTAGGAATGAGCAAAACGCTGTCCGCCGGCAAACCAGCGCGCGCGGCTCCCGCTTGCAACGCCTCGGCGATGGCGATGTTGGATTCGATCGACTCTGAACCGCCCCGAAGAATGGTGGCATTTCCCGTTTTTGTGCAAAGGACCGCGGCATCGCTCGTCACATTTGGACGGGACTCGTAAATAATTCCGACGACGCCGATGGGCACGCGCACTTTGGAAATCCGTAGCCCGTTCGGACGCGTCCATTCCGAGATGATCTTGCCAACCGGATCTTCCAGCACCGCCACCTGCCGCACGCCTTCCGCCATCGCATCCACGCGTTTCCGGCTCAGCTTGAGACGATCGATCATGGCTCCGGAAAGCCCATCCGCTTCGGCCCTGGCCACGTCGTTTTCATTCGCGTCGAGGATCGCTCCGGCGCGCGCGCATAGTTCATCCGCCATGGAAAGAAGCCCCTCGTTTTTCTGCTCCGTCTTCGTGCGGGCGAGTTTGCGCGACGCCGCACGTGCGCGCTGGCCAAAGGCGATGACTTCAGTTTTTAGATCCATGGATTGGATTTCATCAATCGATCGAACGTCCCGAACTGCAACCATAACTTAGCGCCTTCTGGCTTTCCCTGCCGCGGAAATCTCCGCGTGAGCGACAAAGCGAGTGCCGGTCGGTTTTCCTGCCGCGATGGACCGGATCACTCCGGCACGTCTGCCGCTGGCGATCACCGCGGAAATTCCTGCGTGCGTGGCGAGTCGCACCGCCTCCAGTTTTGACGCCATGCCGCCGACTGAGAGCTTTCCTTTTTCCTGCCGGACAAATTTTGCGACACTCTCGACGTCCGTCACATTCGGCACACGCTCGCCCTTGTCGTCCATCAATCCGTCCACGCTGGTGAGTAAAATCAGGAGATCGGCCTGCGCCAGCATCGCGACCTCTGCCGAGAGGCGATCGTTGTCGCCAAAACGCAATTCTTCGACTGCGACCGAGTCGTTTTCGTTGATGATCGGCACCACGTTTTTACAGGCGAGCAACCGCTCGAGCGTGTTGCGCGCATTGCGATTGCGGGTGCGGCTGTCGAGATCGCCATGCGTGAGCAGGAGCTGCGCAACGTCGAGCCCATGGCCTGCGAATACCGTTGCGTAAAGCTGCATCAGTTTCGACTGGCCGATCGCGGCGCAGGCCTGGCTCGTTGAGAGTTCCGTGGGGCGCTCTTTCAGCCCAAGCGACCGCATGCCGGCAGCCACCGCAGCGCTTGAGACGAGGACGCATTCGTGACCGGTCTGAACCAGCGCTGCCACCTCGGCGGCGAGCCGTTTGAACTGCCCTTCGTCGAGCGAATTGCCCCGGGCGCTCGCGAGGATCCCCGAGCCAAATTTGAGCACAATGCGCAACCGTTTATCGGACATATCGAAACCGGCGACCTTGTGCGCTGCGGGGGTTAAAGGCGAGCACAGGATTTTTGTGACGCTATTTCCGCGACTGGGAGCAGTGAGGATCATCGCTTCGGCTCGCCAAGCGACGCGGCATTCGCTATTCACCTCGCCTCTTTTCTCTGCATGGATTTTGTCGTGTTTCTGATCTACCGGATTGCCGTGGCGGTGCTCTGTGCGCTGCCGTTACCGGTCGATTTTTGGCTCGGGCGGACTTTTGGAACGCTGGCCTATTTCGTCTTGCGGCCTTATCGGACGCTCGTCTTGCGAAACCTGAAGATCGCATTTGGCGGTGAGAAGTCGGCAGTCGAATTACAGCTTCTGGCCCGCGAACATTTTGCAACTCTCGGTGCGAATCTTCTCTGCAGTTTCAAAGTCGCGGCGATGCCGGCCGAGGCCATCGCAGCACGCGTGAGCTTTGAAAATCTCGACACGCTTCTCAACGCTCTGCGGCAGGGCGACGGCGTCGTAATGGTGATCAGCCACATCGGAAACTGGGAGCTCTTTGCCCAGCTCGCGCACAACGCGCCGGGGCACAAGTTCTCAACGATTTATCAGGCGCTCGGCAACCGCCACATCGATGAACATGTGAAAAAAGCGCGCGCGCGTTTCGGCGTGGTGCCGTTTGATCGGCGGGAAGGGTTCAATGCCCCAATTCGTTTTTTGCGCGAGGGCGGATTGGTCGGAGTTCTGGTGGATCAGCATGCCGGCGACCACGGAGTGTGGACGCCGCTTTTCGGCCGGCTTGCCTCGACCTCGCCGCTCGCTGCGACGCTTGCCGCACGCACGGAAGCGCTCTTGATTCCGGTCGCCATTTACACGGCGAGCGCGGGCCGATGGCGGCTGGTGGTGAGCGAACCGGTTCCGCGCGAAGGCAGGCCCGAAGACATCACGGCGGCAATCAATCAAAGGCTGGAGCAACAAATCCGCGTCTCACCGCGCGATTGGTTTTGGGTGCATCAACGATGGAAGACACCGAAGCCGAAGTTTCTATTGGCTGATTACAAACGCGGCATCGTGCTGGCGCCAAATCTCCCCGCCGTTCAGCTCAAGCCGTTTTCCATCCTGATCCGCTCCTCAAATTGGCTCGGCGATGCAGTCATGACGGTGCCTGCCGTTCGTGCGATCAAACAAGGCCGGCCCGATGCGCGAGTCGCGATTTTGTGCTCCGCGAAGCTGGTGGATTTCTGGAAAACGGTTTCCGAAGTGGATGAAGTCATCGTGATCGAAGCGGACGACGGCCTCTTTGGGGTGGCCGCGAAAATCCGGCGGGATTTCGATGCCGCAATGCTCTTTCCAAATTCCGTGCGCGCCGCGCTTGAAGTGTGGCTCGCCGGGATACCACGTCGAGTCGGCTATCGCGGAAAGTGGCGGGCAAAGCTGTTAAATCAAATCGTTCCCGAACGAAAACTTCCGGCACCGCCACGACATCAGGTTCATCACTACCTCGACTTGGCACAACACGTCGGCGCGACCATTACGGAGCATTTAGTCGAGACGTCGCGACCGCATTTTACTTCCTGCAAAATCGGTCTCTGCGCCGGCGCGGAATACGGGCCGGCCAAGCGCTGGCTTCCGGAACGGTTCGCGGAAGTCGCCCTTCGCGTGAGCGCGGCCCAGCCATGCGAATGGCTGCTTTTCGGAGTCGAAAAGGATCGCGAGGTTGCGGCGCCGATCGCTGAAAAACTAGGCGACCGTTGCACCAACCTCATCGGAAAAACGACGCTGGCGGAGTTGATCGAGCAACTCCGCGAATGCCGGCTGCTCCTCACTAATGACACGGGCACGATGCATCTCGCGGCACATCTCGGCGTGCCAGTGGTGGCGATCTTTGGTTCCACGGAGCCGGCGCTCACCGGGCCGCTCGGGGCGGAACACCGCGTCTTTCGGCATCACGTCGAGTGCAGTCCCTGCTTTTTACGTGAATGCCCGATTGACTTCCGATGCATGAAAGCCGTGACCGTGGAGGAAGTCACGAGCGCCGTCGTCTCGGCGCTGGAAACGCGCGGGACAGCCGCTACTTCCGACGGTCGGACTGCTCGGTGAAGGAATTCGCGAGCACGTCGCGAACCCGTGTGGCAGGAAGAACGCGATCCGTTTGATAATCGATGTTTCCGTCTCGGCCAATAATCACAATGGTGAATTTCTCATTAACACCGAACAGTTCCGCGATCTGCGCTCCGTTTTTTGCGGGAGCGAATGGAATGTCTGAGCGAACCTCTCCTCCATCGGCCACCGCCGCGACGAAGATCGCCTTGCGGCTGGCGAATTCGCGATAAACGGGACGCAATTTTTTGAGCTGAGCGCGGAAGGCGCCGGTGCGTGCGCTTTTCGCGATCAACAACACCACGGGCTGACCTTTTACTGCGCGCAGGCTGTTTGACCGCGCCGGGCCGTCCCAAGTGAAATTCGGTGCAAGTCGCACGACCTCGGCGCGCGCTACGAGGGTCAGGAAAAGAAGGCCGATCGTGCAGAGTAATTTCATTGGTTAAACTTTCATGATGTCCGCTTCCTTCGCGGCCACTGCGTCATCGATTTTTTTGACAAACTGGTCCGTCAGTTTTTGCACGTCGCTTTCCACGTCGCGCAGGCCGTCCTCCGTCAGCTCTCCCCCTTTTTGAGATTTCTTCGCCTCCTCGATTCCGTCACGGCGCGCGCTGCGGACACGCACCCGAGATTCCTCCGCCATGTGCTTGACAGTTTTGACGAGATCCCTCCGGCGCTCCTCCGAAAGCTGCGGAATCGGCAGCCTGATGATCTTTCCATCGACTGCCGGGTTGATGCCGATCTTCGATTCTTTGATGGCCTTTTCGATGTCCTTCACGGTGGCGGCATCGAACGGCTGGATGACCAGCAACCGTGGCTCCGGCGTGGTGATCAGCGCGAGTTGCTTCAGTTTCATCGTGGCGCCGTAAGCCTCGACGTCGATGTTCTCCACGAGGGCAGGCGAGGCTTTCCCGGTGCGCACGCTAGCAAATTCGTGGGTCATGTAATCAACCGCTTTTTCCATCGCGGCTTCGGTTTCCAGAAGGATTTCGTCGGAGTCCATAAATTACTCGGCGGTCACCGTCGTGCCGATCTTTTCGCCAAGCACCACGCGCCGGATGTTTTGGTTGTTCATCATGTCGAAAACGATGATCGGCACTTTGTTATCCATGCAAAGCGAAAACGCCGTCGAGTCCATCACCTGTAAACGCTTCGTTAACGCCTCGTTGAAAGTGAGCCTGTCGTATTTTTTGGCATTCTTGTTCTTGTTCGGATCGCAATCGTAAATGCCGTCCACCTTTGTCGCCTTCAGGATCACCTCGGCGCCGATCTCGCTCGCGCGCAACGCTGCGGTGGTGTCGGTGGAGAAAAACGGGTTGCCGGTGCCCGCGACAAAGATCACCACCCGCCCCAATTCAAGGTGCCGCATGGCGCGCCGGCGAATGAAAGATTCGGCCACGTTTTTCATCTCGATCGCCGTTTGCACCCGCGTGACGACGCCAATGGACTCGAGCGTGCTTTGCAACGCCAGACCGTTCATCACGGTCGCGAGCATCCCCATGTAATCGGCGGTGGCGCGTTCCATCCCGCGATGGCTCGCCGAAATTCCACGCCAGATATTCCCGCCGCCCACGACGACTGCCACCTGCACGCCGAGGTCATGCACCTCCTTGATCTGGCGCGCGACTTCTCCCACGATTTGCGGGGAAATATTATCGCGGCTGCCGGCCTCGCGGAGCGCTTCCCCGCTGATCTTCAGCACGATGCGCCTGTAACGAGGAGTGGCGGCTTTCTTCGTTTTTTTCGGCATCGCGCGGCGATGAAACCGGATGCCGGAGTCGTTGAAAAGGCAAAACTCGAACGCTTTCGGCCGCAAGGATCACGGGACGGAACCCCGCCACCTCACCTGCTTACATCGCTCTTTTCCCGAGCAGGCGGCAGGTGGGACAAATGCTGTAGATCGGCCTGTTTTGATTACTGCGCGAAGGGACAAACCGGTAGGTGCGCAGACATTGCGCACAAATCACCGGCGAACCGTCCTGTCTCCTGAAAAGCTTTCGCATGGTGAGTATTGGACTGAAGTGACTCTTATTTTGTTCATCGGCTCTTCACGATTGCCCGGGTTTTCGGCGCACAATAGTCTCTGCGTATATGCGCAAAGTTTTAAAAACCGCCAGCCAACCCCTCGAAATCAAGCCGCAGGAAAAGTCGGTATGGATCTGCATGTGTGGCTTGTCAAAAAATCAGCCATATTGTGACGGATCGCACAAACGGATCGCCGGCGAAGAGGATGGAAAGACCTACGAGTATGATGCCGAGGGACACCGCACGGAAGCGTGACCCTCGCGTCGGGGTAATTTGATCAGCGGCGTGTGGCTACCCCGCATGGACTCGAACCATGAATAACGCCTCCAAAGGGCGCTGTGTTACCATTACACCACGGGGTAATCTCGCGGCGGCAGAAATTAGCCCGCGAACCTTTGCCCGACAATGCCGTTTTTACTGCGAAGACGAATCGTGGCGCGCGGACTCACACCGCAGTTCCTGCAGGTTGAGCTGGTCTGATGGACGCGTGTCCGCCTTTAAAAACCGACGCATTTGGTCGATCGCGTAGTCGTTTTCCTCCCTCGTGTTGGAAACCGTGCAGTCGGCCGGGACCACGAGTTCAAAGTCGCGCATGTATGCGTCATTCGCGGTGAAAAGCACGCACAGGTTCCCGGCAATCCCCGTGAGGATGAGTCGCTCGACTCCGAGATACTCGAGTAGGATGTCGAGTGTCGTCGAGAAGAAGCCGGAGTGCTTTGGCTTTAGCACAAAGTAATCGTCTTCCTCCGGCCGCAGTAACTCGACGACCTCGCGGCCGCGGACATCGTCGGAGAGGCAATGCTCAACCTGTTTGCTGAAATCGCTTTGCCAGCGACCGAAGTTATCGTTGACGTAAATCGCCGGAATCTTCGCCTCCCTGGCGCGATTTTTGAGCTCCACTACGCGATGCGCCATCTCAATCGCGGGCAACAAAATTTGTTCGTTCCCGGGAAACTCGAGATCGTTGATCACGTCAATCAGGAGAAGCGCAACGGGCGACTTGTCCGGCACATTCCCGTGAAGGTCTTCGTTGCGACGCGGCACCGGTGGAGCTATTTCCTGCCGCCCTTTTTGGACGAGGTTGCGGTCTTCTTTTTTCCGCCGCCGGTCTCTTTGTTTACTGTCGCCCACGCGCGCGCTTTCGCAGTTTTTTTACCAACGCCCTTTTTTTCATAACCCTTCTCAATGTGCTCGGCCTGGCGTTTTTGTTTGTCGGTATATTTTGATTTGTCTCCTTGAGGCATCGTTTTTCTCCTTTTTAGGTAGAATATCGCGCGCGGCTCCGAAGCAGGATTTGAGAATCTTTCATTGGAAGATTTTGTGCGCGGTTTTAAATGCCCCTTCCTGTGAAGACCCTTCGAACTCCATCGTCCGCGAGTCTCTGGTCCCGCCACTGCCCGCGGCCGCTGGCGCTCGTCGCGACCATGGGCGCCCTGCACGAAGGACATCTCGCGCTGATCCGGCGGGCACGGAAAATCGTCGGAGCCGGAGGAACGGTGGTCGTCAGCATTTTCGTGAACCCGACGCAGTTCGGTCCGCACGAGGATTACTCGAAGTATCCGCGGCCAATGAAGCGCGATCTCGCTCTCTGCCGGGAACTGGGGGTGGATGCAGTTTTTCTGCCCTCGGCGGCTTCAATGTATGCGCCGGATACTTCGGCACATGTGGACGAGGTAAGTTTGTCGGACCAATTGTGCGGAAAATCGCGGCCGGGACATTTCCGCGGAGTCTGCACAGTGGTCTGCAAGCTGTTCCACATCGTGCAACCCGACGCCGCGGTTTTTGGCGAAAAGGATTTTCAGCAACTGGCAATTATCAGGCGGATGGTCCGGGATCTGAGCTTCGACCTAAAAATTGTTCCGTGCTCGACCGTGCGGGAGCGCGACGGCCTGGCGCTGAGTTCCCGCAATGCCTATCTCGACGCCGAACAGCGTGGGCAGGCACCCATGATTCACGCGGCCCTGTCGGAAGCGACTCGATCCAGAAAGCGAGACCCGCTTTTTCTGCAAAAGCTGGTCACCGGAAAGATCTCGTCCGCTCCCGGTGCGCGGATTGACTATGTGGAAGTGGTCGATGCCGAAACCCTGATGCCTGCAACGGCGCGAACGAAAAACATGCGCCTTGCGGTCGCCGTGTTTTTTGGAAAAACGCGCCTGATCGACAACATCGCTCTTTGATGAAGCGTTACGACTTCATCGTGATCGGGAGCGGTATCGCCGGCTTGAGCTTTGCACGCAAGGCGGCGGCCTTCGGGACGGTGGCGATCATCACCAAGCGTGCTTCGGCGGATTCGAATACGTCCTACGCGCAAGGCGGAGTCGCCTGCGTGACCAGTGTCGAGGATTCGATCGATCTCCACGTGGCGGACACTCTCACGGCGGGCGCAGGATTGTGTGATAAAGCGGTGGTGCGGACGATCGTCACCGAGGGACCGGAGCGGATACGGGAGTTGATGACTTTGGGTGTCCAATTCGATGAGCGATTGCTCGAGGACGGGGAAAAGGAGCTCGATCTCGGGCGCGAGGGCGGGCACTCCAAGCGGCGCGTGCTCCATTCACGTGACGTGACCGGTCGTGAAATCGAACGCGCACTGCTCGATGCCGTCGCGTCGCATGCGAACATCGAGGTGCTTGAAAATCACATGGCGGTTGATTTGATCACGGCAGGAAAGCTCGGCTTTGCCACTGAAGACCGCGCACTCGGCGTTTACGTGCTCGATGAAAAATCGGGCGAAGTCCTTACGCTGAGCAGCGACCGGATGGTGCTGGCCACCGGCGGATGCGGCCGGGTTTACCTTTACACCACCAATCCCGCGGTCGCGACGGGCGATGGCGTGGCGATGGGCTGGCGCGCCGGAGCGTCGGTCGCAAACATGGAATTCATCCAGTTCCACCCGACGTGCCTTTTTCATCCTGAGGCGCGCTCGTTTTTAATCACCGAGGCCGTGCGGGGCGAAGGCGGAATTTTAATCGATGCCAAAGGCCGGGAGTTCATGGCGAAATACCATCCGCTCGGTGCGCTTGCGCCTCGCGATATTGTGGCGCGCGCAATCGATGCTGAAATGAAACGCACCGGCGAGCGCTGCGTCTACCTCGACATCACACACCAGCCGCCGGAGTTCGTGCGGGAACGTTTTCCAAACATCTACGAGCGCTGCCTTCAGCTCGGGATCGACATCACGCGACAGCCGATCCCTGTCGTGCCCGCGGCGCACTACCAGTGCGGGGGCGTGCTCACCGACGTCAATGGCGCCTCCAGTCTGCGGGGTCTGTGCGCGATCGGCGAAGTCGCCTGCACCGGTTTGCACGGGGCAAATCGGCTTGCGAGTAATTCGCTGCTCGAGGCCGTCGTCATGGCACATCGGGCACTCGATTTTCTCTGCAAAAAAATCCCGCTGCGGGCGACGCGCGAGACGGATCCCGCCCTGCCGGAATGGACCAGCGGTCCCGCGCATGATGTCGATGAGCTCGTGGTCATCTACCACAATTGGGACGAAATCCGGCGCCTCATGTGGGATTACGTCGGCATCGTGCGCACAGACAAACGGCTCCAGCGCGCTGCGCACCGGCTCCGGAATCTGCAGCGCGAGATTCAGGAGTTTTACTGGAATTTCACGGTAACCACCGACCTCCTGGAACTGCGAAATCTGGCAACGGTCGCCGCGCTGATCGTCGATTCAGCATTGCTGCGGAAGGAGAGCCGCGGTCTGCATTACACCCTCGACTACCTCGCAAGCGACGACCGGCAATTCCTGAAAAACACGGTGCTGCACCGGCTCTGACGAGGGCGGTCCGCCGCGAACGGCACGTCCATTGCTTGAGATATTGCCGAGATTGAAGAAATTAACTGCACCGTAGATGAACCGACTTTCACAACGCTGGCCACCGTCCGCCGCCGGGGAGAAACGGCTGGACGCCGCCTGCGCTTTGTTTTACTACGGCAGCCGCCTTCCAAGATGAGAGCCGTGTTTCCCCTCACCTTTTGCGTCGCTCTGCTTGCCTTGAGTTCCGCGGTTTCCGCCCAGTCCCCCTATTCGAGCGGGTCGGATTTCGCGAAATACGCGATGAAACTGCGCGAGAGCGCGCTGTTGAAAATCGAGCCCCAGGTTTTCATCCCGACGACCGGCCGCCCCATGATCTCCAGCGGCCGTTATCCCTGGAAAACAGGGATCGTAACCACCGTCTTTTGGGTCGGCGAACTCCCGACCGCGAACAATCCCGTGCCAAATCGCACCAGCTCGTGGGATCCGCAGTGGCAGCAAAACTACGGCGGGTTCGACAATCCGGATCCGACCGCGCGCCGCGATTTCGTTCCGGTCCGGTTTACGCCGAGACAGAATCCTTTCTACTGCGCGCTTCCCTACAACGATGTGACGCACGGCGACACCAAGCCGGAGGCACCACGCGTGATCCCGTGGTTCAAGGAAGCCTACGTGAAATTCGGCCAGTCGGTTTGCCGGGATCGCTGGGTTGCGATTCGCAAGGATAACCGCGTCGCTTATTCTCAATGGTCCGACTGCGGTCCATTCCGGACGGATCACTGGGAGTATGTTTTTGGAAACGAAAAGCCGAAGTGGAACCTGAACCGCGGTGCCGGTCTGGATATATCTCCTGCCGTGCGTGACTATCTTGGCTTGCAGCCAACCGACGTGACGGACTGGAAGTTCGTGGATTTCCGTGAAGTGCCACCCGGCCCTTGGGCGCGCTTTGGCGACAACAACGATTTTGTGATCAATGCCCGCAAAAACACCGAACGGGTGGTGAGCACCAAAGCGGCCAAACCGTCCGGCGCCGGCCCGACGGTCATCACGCATTAAGCACGGCTCGACAAGCCGCGCAGGTTCGTTTTCCATCGCGCTCTCCCATGGCGCAACGCGGCTTTTTCATCACTTTCGAAGGCTCGGAAGGCTGCGGAAAAACCACCCAGATTCAGCGTCTCGCATCGCGTCTGGAACGCGAGAACCACAAGGTTCTAGTGACACGCGAACCGGGCGGGACGGACATCGGCGAGGAAATAAAACATCTGCTCCAGTTCTCGCGCGTCGGTGCGACGATGACTGCCGAAACCGAGTTGTTGCTTTTTGCGGCGAGCCGCGCGCAGCTCGTTCGGGAACGCGTCGAGCCCGCGCTGCGCGAGGGGGCGATTGTGCTTTCGGATCGGTTCCTCGACTCGACCACGGTGTATCAAGGAGTAGCACGCAGGCTCGATGCCGCCGCGGTCAAAATGATGAATGACTTCGCGGTCGGAGGATGCCGTCCGGATCTCACCTTCGTCCTCGACCTCGATCCCAGGCTGGCGCGCGAACGCATGCTCTGCCGCACTCGATCCGGCAAAGGCCCGGCGGATCGGATGGAGCAGCAGCCGCTCGATTTTTATGACGCAGTCCGCGACGGTTACCTCGCCCTCGCCGCGGCCGAATCCGCCCGCGTTCGGGTCATTGAGGCCAGCCACCCGATCGAAGCAATCGAGGATGAGGTCTGGCGGACGGTCGGCGAACGATTGTCGTCGTCGTTGTAGTTGCGCGAAAAGCCACCGCCAATCGCTTTATTGCACGACCATGGGATTCACAAAAAACGCGGCGCTCGAGCTCCTTCAGCGCGCGCACTCGCGGGAGCGCCTGGCGCATGCGTATCTTTTCACCGGCGCTGCGGGCAGCGGAAAGCGGAGCCTCGCCGCCGATCTCGCCGCGGTCGTCGTCGGAACCGAGAACCCGCTGCACCATCCCGATGTGCACATCGCGGAGCCGGAGTCGAAATCGAGAAGGATCGTGATCGAGCAAATGCGCGGGCTGGAACGGGAGCTGCAAATGCGCGCCACCGGTGATGGAAAAAAAGTCGGCATCGTTTTCGATGCGGACCGCTTGCAAATTCAGGCATCCAACGCGTTTCTAAAAACGCTCGAGGAGCCGCCTCACAACTCGCTCCTGTTGCTGACGAGCGAACAGCCCGAAGCCTTGCCTCCGACGATCCTCTCGCGTTGCATCGCCGTGTCCCTGACCAGCAAGCAGGCCCCTCAGCTCTCGCCCTTGCAAGTCCAGTTTGTCGAGGCGCTCCGCGGTTTTTTTCAAAGCGAAAACCGGGACGTGACTGCGACCTATCGTCTCGTCCGGGAGTTCACCTTGCTGCTCCAAAAGGCGCGTGAGGAAATCGCTGCGGAAAATGCAGGCGAGCTAAAAAAGGAGGAACTCCATTACAAGCAAACGACCGAGAGCGACTGGCTCGATGATCGCGAGGATTTTTACAAAGCGCTCACGGAATCGCGTTATGTGCACCAGCGCGGATTGCTCATTGAGACCGCGGTTCAGTGGTGGGCGGATGTGCTCCGGCAGCAGCAGAACTTTGCGGCGATTGACCTGCCGCAATGCGCGACGGAGACCGCTCGTGTAGCCACGGAATTATCGACTGCGGAAGCCTTGAGACGCCTCGCTCACCTGGAAGGTCTGCGGGAAAATCTCGGCCGAAACGTAAAGGAGGATCTCACGATCGAGGTCGCGTTTCTCGATGCCTTCGCGGGCCCGGCATGATCAGTCCCCTGCTTTTCCTCGGCGTTTTTTTCTGGCTCCTCCTTCTGACCCTCAGCGCAGCGGGCTGCCTCATTGCGCTCCGTCGCAGAACCAACAACCGCAAATGCCTCGTCGGTCTTTTGATCGTGCTGTTTACGTGGATTTGCGACCTTCTTGCCCGGCAGTATTGTCGGAAAGCACTCGACTTGGAGAGCCTGCCGTTGCTCTCGGAATCCGTGGTGATTGCCGCTGCGCTGGGTGGGCTCATGACGTGTGTCCACGGAGTGAAAGAACTCTCGCGAAGGCGGCGGCGGCGACGCAAACAGACGCGACTGCGCCGCGGGATGCGCCGGGGGCGGGCGGGAATTTGTCTCGCCCTGGTTCTGATCGGCCTGACGTCCGCCGGTATGGTTGAACAGTTCTTTCCAAATCAAAAATCCGTCGTGGGCGCCCCACCCAACTCAAAGACCATCGTCGTCGAAAATCTGAACTTTCGGTTTGTCCTTCCCATTCCGTGGATCCAGGTGGATTTGCCGGCGCGACCGCCCGGCCGCACGCTCACCTTTACGCGAGACACGCCGCCGATGACTTTTCAAATCACGGCTGAGAGAATTGACCCGCATTCCGACCTGACCTCATCGACGTTTGCCGAGCAGGTGAAAGCAAACCTTCGCCACACCGTGACCAATGCCAACTTCGGCGACGAGCGGCATTCATCCCAGCAGGGCGCGGAGGTGGTCCAGTTCGAGGCGATCACGAATTCGCACTCAGAACCAAAATATCACTCCTTTTGGGTCTCCGTTCATCGCGGCGTCGCTTACCAACTCGTCTGCTTTGGTGCTAGCGACGATCGCCTCGAGATCGATCGGGAAGCCGAGACCCTGATTGCGGCTTTCGAAATTCTGCGCCCGAACGATCGCGGGATTTCATTGATCTCCAACGCGAATTTTTTCACGTTGGCTGATTCCACACGTGAGCACGAACACCGCTGATAAACCGCCCGCCAATCCACTTCGGGAGGGACTCGCGAGCCGCCCGATGCCGCAGCCGTGCACCGTCATTATTTTCGGCGCGACGGGTGACTTGACGCACCGGAAGCTGATTCCCGCGCTTTATAACATGGCAGCCGACGGTGATCTTCCCTCGGCGCTTACGGTAATCGGTTTCGCACGGCGGGAAAAAACGGATCAACAATTTCGTGAAGAACTGGAGGAAGCGGCGAAGAAGTTTTCCCGGCAGTCCGTGCAGGATGAACTGTGGAAAAGTTTCGCCGAGCGCATCTACTATCACCGCAGTGAGTTTGGCGATGACGACGGCTACCAACGTCTCGCCGAGCGGCTGCACCAGATCGACGCGGAGCGGGGCACGCGCGGCAATCGCCTTTTCTATCTCTCCGTCGCGCCCACGGAGTTCGAGGGGATCCTGCAGAAGCTCAATCAGTTCGGGTTGAACAAGACCATCGAGGGAGGCTGGGCGCGAGTGATCGTCGAGAAACCGTTCGGCACGGACTTGCCCAGCGCGCAGGAACTCAACCGCGTGGTGAACGAAACATTCGCCGAGCGCGATACGTTTCGGATCGACCACTTTTTGGGGAAAGAAACGGCGCAGAACATCATGGTGCTGCGTTTTGCCAACGCGATTTTTGAGCCGCTCTGGAATCACCGTTACATCGATTCCGTGCAAATCACCGCGAGCGAAACGCTCGGAGTCGAAGGCCGCGGCCCCTATTACGACAACTCGGGCGCGCTGCGCGACATGGTGCAGAACCACTTGCTGCAATTGCTCTGCCTCGTCGCGATGGAGCCGCCCACCGATCTCTCCGCCGATAGCGTGCGCGACGAAAAGGTGAAAGTGGTGCGCTCGCTGCGCCCATTGAGCAGCGAAGATGTGACGCAGAATGTCGTGCGCGGCCAATACGCCGCCGGTGCGGTGAACGGCAAAAACGTGAAGGCGTATCGCGACGAGGAGCGGGTCAACCCGCAGTCTATGACGGAAACCTACGTCGCGCTGAAGTTGAACGTGGACAACTGGCGCTGGGCGGACATTCCGTTCTACGTGCGCGTCGGCAAGCGCCTGCCGAAAAGCGGGACGGAAATCGCCGTGACCTTTCGTGAAGCGCCACAAGTATTGTTTAACAAGTCGGCTAACAACGTGGGGACAAACGTTCTGGTCATCCGCATCCAGCCCGACGAGGGAATTTCACTCCGGATGCAGGCGAAAATTCCCGGCGCAGCGCTCCGGGTCGAGCCGGTCAAAATGGATTTCCACTATGGAACCAGCTTCGGCAAGGCCAGCCCGGAAGCGTATGAGCGGCTGCTGCTGGATGCGATGAGCGGGGACGCAACCCTTTTCGCCCGCCGCGATGAAGTCGAGCAGGCCTGGACCTTCATCGATGCCATCGAGCACGCATGGCATAACTCAGGGGCTGCGCCGAAACTTTTCGAATATCCTTCAGGATCGTGGGGGCCGTCCGAGGCAGACGAATTGCTGGAGCGGGACGGGCGCAGTTGGCGCCGTCTGTAAAATTGCGATGCCCGAAACAATCGCCAATCTCGGCAGTGGGATGCCGGTGGAAATCGGGAAAATCGATCGAGAGCTGAAGAAGCTCTGGGATTCCGGCGAAGGGACGACCACGCGCGCGTCGCTTATTAATTTTGCGATCTACTGCGAGGGCGCGGAACGGATGGCGGAGAACACGCAAATAATCTCGGAATTCACGCGCGATCACGCATGCCGCGCGATCCTGATTGCCACCGAGCCGAACGCGCCGGAACTGCGGGTGCAGGCTTCGATCAGCGCGCATTGCCATGTGAGCCGCGCGGGCGCGAAACAGGTTTGCTGCGAACAGATCTCATTTTTGCTCGAGGGAAACTCGAAGGACATGATCCCGAACATTGTCTTTTCGCATCTCGATTCCGATCTGCCGCTTTATCTCTGGTGGCGCGGCGATTTCTCCCGCCACATCGATGCGCAGCTGTGGATCTGGGTCGATCGCCTGATCTTCGACAGTCAGAAATGGCGCGAGCCGAAGGCGCAGTTTGTCCGGTTGCGCGAATCGCTCGCCGCGATTAAGCCGCGCATGATTTTGTGCGATCTGAACTGGACGCGGCTCTTGCATCTGCGCTGGGCGGCGGCGCAGTTGTTCGATCACCCGGGTAACCTCGTAGAACTGCAAAAGGTCACTCACGTCGAGGCGGCACACGCTCCAAAGCATCGGACGACTGCTCTGCTGTTCTTGGGTTGGCTGATGGCGCAGTTGCGATGGCGCATGTCGGAAAAGCGTGAGAACGGTTTCCTTTTAGTGGGCGATCAGGGGCAGATCACCGTCGAATTGCGCGAACTCGCGGGTGCGCCGATCAGCGAGTTTTCGCTCCAAAGTGCTGGAGCCAGGTTTCGAATCTCTCGCGAGACGAGTTCCGATTTTTTCAAATCGCAGATCGAGCTCTCAGACGGACGCGCGTATCACCACCTTGTGCCATCCGGGAAGGACACATTGATTGATTTGCTCAACGAGGAGCTGATGCTAGGCGGAAAGCATCCCGTCTATATGAAAGCGCTGACGGCTGCGGAGTCCCTGCTTTAGCCCCGCTTGCGATTGAAGCGGGAAATCTCGCGGTCCACTTCGCGCTGCTCGACCCGCTTTTTGAGATCCACGCGTTTGTCGTGTGATTCCTTGCCCTTCCCGACGCCGATCTCGACTTTCACCCGACCACCCTTCCAATACATCCGCAGCGCGACCAGCGTGTGGCCTTTTACCGATGATAGGCCGAAGAGCTTATCGATTTCGCGCTTGTGCAGGAGGAGCCGGCGATTGCGCTTTGGCTCGTGCTGTTCATGGCTTGCGCGCGCATACGGTTGGATGTCGCAGCCGTATAGAAACGCCTGCCCGTTTTCAATGCGGGCAAACGCGTTCGTCAGATTGGCGAGGCCGCCACGGATCGATTTGACCTCCGTCCCCTTCAGCTCCAAGCCCGCCTCGTAGCGTTCCAGAATGTGGTATTCATGGAGCGCCTTCCGGTTCGTGGCAATCTCAGCCGACACGGCTGTGATGCTACTTCCCGTTCTTCGCTTCCACCGGCGCTTCCTCGAAGGTCAGCTTGCCGTCGATGATTTCCTGCAGTGCGATATCT
>JAXDQV010000153.1:0-2765 GCA_034667645.1 Chthoniobacter sp. | reverse complement strand
AGCACGCGCTCGCCGGCCTGCGGGTCGAGTAGCTCGCACGCCGCCAGCGTGCTCGGGTCCTGCATGTAGCAGAGCCCGTGCATGATCCAGTCCATCGGGATTTGCTTCACGCGCAGCATCAGCGGATGCGTTTCGAGCGGTTCGGCGTCGGCGGTCCGCAGCAGCTCGCCGCGTGTGACTTTCAGCTCATTGGCGCGCGCGAAAACCTGGGCTGGCTCATTGTTCCAGGCGCACAACCGCTCCGTCGCCGCTTCGCCAAAATTTGCGCGCCACCGCTCGACGAGAAACTGCGGGTGCGAAAACCGGACGTCCATTGGCGCGGCCGCCAGGCGACGGCGAAGCGCATTTTCCTCCCGAATGCTGCGCCGCAAAATGGCGTTCACAAGCCCGCGCGCGCGACCGGCGAGCTGGACGGTTTCGTTCACCGCGGCGTGTCGCGGCACACGCATGTGCAAAATCTGATAAAGCCCAAGCTGAAGCACATGGCGCGTGGCGATATCGATCTCTCCCTCGCGGAGTTGGGCGATCACGAAATCTAGCGACTGCCGGTGACGAATGATTCCGTAGAAAAGCTCCGTCAGCAGCGCGCGATCGAGCGGGGCGAATCGCGTGGCGTCGAAGGTCGCATGCAGAATCTCATCCGCAAACTGGAAGCTCTGTTCCCACCGCGCCAGCACTTCCAAGCAGGCGGCGCGAGGATTGGCGCGTGACATGACCCGGATAAGATAGGCGTCACGATCAAGGGACGCGACGCAGGAAACTCCAAGTTCAGCGGGTCCGAACCTTCGCTTTTTTCTCGTCGGAGTCAGCCTGCAAACGGCGGACTTCGCTGCCGAGCTGCTTCTCGATTTTCTCGACCTCGTCAAACTCGCCCGCGGCTTTCGCCTTGGTGATTTGCTCGCGCAAAAAGAGTTCACGCTCCGCGATGCGCGCCTTGAACGTGCTGTCGATTTCCGCGATTTCGCGCTTTTGCTCGTCGGTCAGCGTCGCGCTGGGCGACTGCTTTTCGAGACGTTCCATCGCGAGTTCGTAAGCGGATTTCATCAGCGACTTTTGCCCGTTGCAACGGCGTGTTCAACTTTTAAGTTAGCGCTCCGTTTTCCGCGATGATCAAACTTCTCTCGACCGATTTTGACGGCACGCTGGTCAGTCATTTTGCCAGTCCGCCGGTCGCGCCGGAGCTGTTTTCGCTCCTGCGCGGTTTGCGGAAGAAGGGGGTGTTCTGGGCGGTCAATACGGGGCGGGAAGTGGATCACATCGTCCATGGTTTGGCGGAGTTTTCGTTCCCGCTGGAGCCCGATTTTGTGCTCACGAGCGAGCGGGATATTTTCCGCAAAAGCCAGCGGGGCACAGGTTGGGAGCCGTTTGGCGATTGGAATGAACGCTGTGCGCGCGATCATGACGGCTTGTTTGAACAGGCAGAGCCTTTGTTAAACAAAGTGCTTGGATTTCTGGAGCAGGAGACCCGGGCGGAAGCGATTTATCAAAAGTCGCGACCAGTCGGGATCGTTGCGCACGACGAGACGGAGATGGATCGGATTGTGGCGTTTATTGAGGCGGCGCGCGAAGAGCTCCCGCTCTTTTCCTTTCAGCGCAACACGCAATATCTGCGATTTTGCCATGCGGATTATTCGAAGGGAGCGGCGCTGGGCGAGCTGGGCCGCCTGCTCGGAATCTCGCGCGAGGAGATTTTCGCCGGGGGCGATCATCACAACGACATTCCGATGCTCGACGGGCGATTTGCCCGCTGGGTGATGTGCCCCGCGAACTCGGCGGAGGCGACCCAGGAAACTGTTCGCGCCGCCGGCGGCTACGTGGCGCGAGGCGAGGCGAGCGAAGGCGTGGTCGAAGCGCTCCGCCACTTTTTGTCGATGGAAAAGTCCGCGCTGCCGGAAGGGCAATGAGTCGCATTCAGCTTCTGTCGGAGGCGGTGGCGAGCCAGGTGGCGGCCGGGGAGGTCATCGAGCGGCCGGCTTCCGTGGTGAAGGAGCTGGTGGAAAATTCCATCGACGCCGGCGCGCGCAAGATCGAGGTGATGATCCGGCGCGGTGGCTCCTCGGTCATTCGGGTGGTGGATGACGGCACTGGCATGGATCGCGACGATGCGCTCCTTTGCCTGGAGCGGCATGCCACCAGCAAAATCCGCACTGGGCACGACCTCGCCACCATCGCGACGCTCGGCTTTCGCGGCGAGGCACTCCCGAGCATCGCGAGCGTTTCGCGCTTTTGTTTAACCACCCGCGAACGCAACGCAGTCGCGGGCACGGAAGTGGTGGTGAGCGGCGGCAAGATCGAGCACGTGCGCGATGGCGGCGATGCGCCCGGAACGCAGATCGAGGTGCGGTCGCTCTTTTATAACCTGCCGGCGCGCCGGAAATTTCTGCGCACGGAAAACACCGAGGCCAGCCACGTCGAACAGCAGATTCATCTGCAGGCGATCGGACATCCGCAGATCGGATTTGTCTATGTCCGCGACGAGCGTGTGATTCATCAGCTTCCGTCCGCCGGGCATCTTCGCGATCGGATCCGCGATCTCTGCGGCGGCGAGTTGACGGAGTCCTTGCTCGAGATCGCCGACGAGGAAATCGACGGGCTGCGCATCCGCGGATTTCTCGGAAAACCGGGCGTGAGCCGCTCGTCGCGGGCGCAGCAAATCGTTTTCATCAATGGCCGTGCGGTGGAAAACGGCACGATCAATTTCGCGCTTCGCGAGGGCTACCACACGGCGCTGATGAAGGGTCAGTATCCCGTGACATTTCTCTTCA
>JAXDQV010000152.1:0-3423 GCA_034667645.1 Chthoniobacter sp. | reverse complement strand
AGGCGGATGTGCATGCCGTCCACGTCGGCGTCGGTGGCGATGACGATCTTGTTGTAGCGGAGGCCGTCGAGGCCGTCCTCGATGTTCAACGCGGCCTGGAGGAGATGGAATTCCTCGTTCTCGTAGATGACCTTCTTGGTGAGGCCGTAGGTGTTGAGCGGTTTCCCCTTCAGCGCGAAGACGGCCTGCGTCTGCACATCGCGCGTGGCGGTGAGCGAGCCGGCAGCGGAGTCGCCCTCGACGATGAAGAGCGTGCTGTCCTCGGCGCGTCGGTCCTTGTCTCCGAGGTGGAGTCGGCAATCGCGCAGCTTCTTATTGTGCAGCGAGGCTTTCTTCGCCCGCTCCTTGGCAATGTTGCGGATCCCGGCGAGTTCCTTCCGCTCGTGCTCGTTCTCCTCGATCTTCTTTTTGATAATCTCGGTGACCGTGCGGTTCTTGTGCAAGTAAGTGTCGAGCGACTGTTGGAGAAACTTGCCGACGAATTCCTTGATCGACCGACCCTTGGGTCCGACGTCGGTGGAGCCGAGCTTGGTCTTGGTCTGCGACTCGAAGATCGGCTCCTGCACGCGCACGACAATGGCAGCATCGATCGACTGGCGCACGTCGGCCGCGTCGTAGTCTTTTTTGAAATGGTTGCGCACCGTCGCAACAAGCGCCTCGCGGAAGGCTGCGAGGTGGGTGCCGCCCATGGTCGTGTGCTGGCCGTTGACGAAGGACCAGTATTCCTCGCCGTAGTGATTGCCGTGGGTGAGCGCGATCTCGATGTCCTCACCCTCCATGTGGATGATGGGATACAGCGGCTCACCGCTGAGTTCCTTCGTGAGGAGATCCTTCAGCCCGTGCTCGGACTTAAAGCGCTGGCCGTTGAGGGTGAGGGTGAGCCCGCGATTGAGGAATGCGTATTTCCACAGCATGTCCTCGATGAACTCGGTGCGGAACTTGAAGTCCTTTCCGAAGAGCGCCTCATCCGGCGTGAACTCCACGAGCGTGCCGTTGCGCTCGCTGGTCTTGGTGACACGACTGGCTCTTGAGCTTCCCCTGCTCGAACTCGACGACCTTGGTATCGCCCTCACGGACGGCCTGCGCGCGGTAGTTTAGGGACAGGGCATTGACCGCCTTCTGTCCGACGCCATTGAGGCCCACGGCCTTTTGGAAAGTTTCGCTGTCGTACTTCGCCCCGGTGTTGATGATCGAAACGCAGTCCACGAGCTTTCCGAGCGGAATGCCGCGGCCGTAATCGCGGACCTTCACGCTGCGGTCGGTGATCTCGACCTCGATCTTCCGCCCCTGGCCCATCATAAATTCGTCGATGGAATTATCGATCGTCTCCTTGATGAGCACGTAGATGCCATCCTCCGCGTGCGCGCCGTTGCCAAGGCGGCCGATATACATGCCCGGGCGGAGGCGGATATGCTCCAGCGAGCTGAGGGTTTTGATGCTGGCCTCGGTGTAGTTGGACGCCATGAGTGTGTCGTCGGAACAAAGGGCGGTCTTTTACGGACTGACAAGGAAATTTCCCGTGCAATGGCTGGACCGGAACCTCAGGCGGCTTCGCCCATCATTAAAGAGCCTGCTGCGTCCGGGTCGTTATCGAGTGTCGCGCATGGGATACTCCCCGCCATTCTGGATAAAGCTACGCGTCCCGCTTGCAGCTGAAAATCGCAACCGGGACGGTTATCAACTCTTCTTCGCTTTGAGGAACGCCAGAACTTTCTCGGCCTGCTGCTCTGTCTGCTTCTCGTCGTGGTAAACGACCTCGCCGCTGCGGTTAATGAGGTAAGCTTCGCGAGCAGCGGCGCTGCCGCCAGCCTGGCCAAAGGCTTTGATGACGATTTGATCCACGTCAGCCAGCAGCGGGAACGGGAAGTGGTTCGTGTCCTTGAAGGCTCTTTGTTTCTCCACGGGATCATTGCTGACGCCGACGACGGCAACGCCATGCGCTTTCAAGTCCGAGCTGGCGTCACGCAGGGAGCAGCCCTGTTTGGTGCAGCCGCCGGTGAGGGCGCGCGGGTAGAACCAGACCAGCGTGTAATCGTTGTTCGCATACACATCAGCGAGGTTGAGCGTCTGGCCTTCATCGGTCGTCGCGGAAACCGCAGGGGCTTTGTTGCCGAGTGAGAGTGGTTCCGCTTGCGCAGCGCCGAAGAAAAGTGAGGAGATGCTCATAAGGAAGAGGGTGTGAGAGAGTTTCACAGCGAAACGGAAGCTAGGCGCAGGCTCGGGCAATCGCAAGGACGCGTCACCCGTTTCATTCGCGAGCTGCTCCACGGCATTCGCCAAAGTAGCATGCGTTCCGCTTGTTTCGGACGGAATCCCAATCGGGACCGTCGCGGCACCTTGCTGCTTCCGCGTGAGAGAGAGGGCCAGCCTCGCACTCGTAATATGGGGTTCAGCCGCAAAGTTGGCGAACTCGAAACCAAGCTTCTGCAGCTCGAAGGTCCGCGACAAAGCGAGCTTCCGAATGGCTCCGCAACAGAACGTCGCGAGCAGTTTTCGTCCGACTCAACTTTGGTGCGACCGTCCGGACAAAGGTGCATTTCTCGCGGTTCCGGTTCAACCACCTGCAACACGCAAGCACGAACAAGACACGGTCAGCCAAATTCACCCGCGATTTCCGCCTCTATATATCGTCCGACTTTTTGCCATGTTCTAATTTCTTTAACATCGCGCGATAACCCAACGGTAAGTTTCTCCGCGCACGCTGGATGTAGCCGAAGCGATTCAAGGCGTCGGGGTTATTCTCCCGGACTTCCTTTGTTTCTATCTTCACACCGTTGGTCGGCATCTCAGTAGCCGCGGGCGTTTCTAAGGTTTTCCTGCTCGCTGTTTAAGGTTCTCCCTAATTGCACGCAGTGTTATGCGCACTGATTGTGAATTCCCCCAAGATTATGAACGTGCTTCGCATCCTCCTCGTAGATGACAGTCGCGATTTTCTCTATTCGGCAGCGGCCTTCCTTTCAAAGCAGGAGGGTGTTGAAATCGTAGGATTGGCACAATCGGCCGATGAGGCGATGGAAGAGCTCGACGCCTTCGCACCTGATGTTGTGCTAATGGATATCGCGATGCCGGGGATGAATGGCTTTGACGCTGCAAGTCGCATGAAATCTCACCCGAATGCGCCAAAGGTCATCATTGTGACATCTCACGACTGTTCGGAGTATCGGGCTGGCGCCGAAGCTGCGGGAAGCGACGGATTTGCGGTGAAGGATCGGTTCGTCGAATCCATCGGAGTTGTGATCCGTGCATTCGCGGCGGGACTCGATCCGCATGATGGGCTTATAGAGTGTCACTCATCGTCTGTTGTATGCCCCTGCTATGATGGAACCGGTAAATCAGCCCGCATAAGTGGATGACATAAAATTAAGCTTCGGCGCAGCCATTAAAAATAAGCGGTCTCATCTTGGCATCTCCCAAGAGGAGCTG
>JAXDQV010000151.1:0-2801 GCA_034667645.1 Chthoniobacter sp. | reverse complement strand
GCACTGACAGCGCGCTCCATGGTCCGATCATCGGCGTGCGCGGTGAGGAAGACGACCGGCAGATCGAAATTGCCGCGGATGGCGACCGCAGCGACGATACCGTTAACCGCACCAGCGAGGGTGATGTCCATAAGAACCAGATCCGGCTTGTGTAATGCGACGGCCTTAAGAGCTTCGTCAGTCGTAATAGCTATTCCGGCGACTTGGTAGTGGAGGGAAGCCAGCTCGCGCTTGAGGGCTGCCACCGTGATAGCTTCGTCTTCGACGATAAGGATGCTGGCGTTAGTCATGGGAAATCGGTGTGGATTGGGAGTCATGTTGCGAAGGTGGGAGAGAAGGAAAGAAGATGGTGGTGCGGGTGCCGCCTCCTGGATCATTTCCAAAGTTTAGCTCTCCGTGAATCTGCCGCGTCATCCCCCGGACGAGTTCCATGCCGAGCCCTGCACTATGGGTTGCATCAAATCCCGGCGGCAGCCCACGGCCATCGTCGCGCACGGTCATTTGATTAGGGTCGCCCGCGTGCAATTCCACTGTCAGCTTTCCGGCAGAGCGCCCGTCAAATCCGTGCTTGAGTGCATTGAGAAGGAGTTCATTCGCGATGAGCCCCAGGGTCACGGCGGTATCCAGGTCCATCACGACGGGATCCGCGCGGAATTCGAGCGCCAGAAAACAATTGGGAGGCGTGTGAGAGCGAACGAGCATCTCAGCCATCTCCCGAAGGTGGGCGCCAAAGTCCAGGTCGGAGAACTCGCCACTGGAGTAGAGCTGCTCATGCAGACGTGCCATGGAGTAGATGCGATCGCGACATTCATCAAAGACAGCTTTGTCCGCCGCGTTGGTAAGCTTCTCTGCCTGGAGCATCAGGAGGCTGGAGATGATCTGAAGGTTATTTTTGACCCGGTGGTGCACTTCCGCCAGCGAAGCGGTCCGTTGCTCAACCCGGTTTTGGAGTTCGGCCTGAAGCCGCTCGAGGGCCGACAAAAGATGAGCGACGATGCCATAGATCAATGCTAACACTGCCGCATTCCAGTAGGGCATGAGTGGGTGCCCATCGGCGTGACTAATCGCCGGGTCAACCAGGAGCCATGCCCCGGCGCTCAGCAGTCCGATCAACCACCCGTTGGCCCGACTTCCATACCACGTGGCCAGGGCCACGGGCGCCAGGTAGAACACCGCCAGGGAGAAGTCGTCCGTGACATGGTCGAACCATGCGATTACGACCACGAGAGCTATCGCAATGGTCATCGCGGCAGTCCGCGAGAGGGGGATTCGTTGAGCGTCCGGGTCGAACATCGACCGTGGAGTAATGATCGCGTTCACGGCTCTCCTCGTCCTAAATGCCCCATCCACATCCGAACGAATTTGGAAACGGGCTTGATGGGTCCACTATTACTCCTAGGCAACCTTCCTTCTGGTCGTCTCCAGGCTTTCTCCGGATTCGCCCATCGTGAATTCATAGATGGCCGAAAAATCCTCAGCCTCCTTTCCCCCGCGCATCGCGAATCGATAGATTTCCTTGGCCAGGTTAGCGACGGGCATCGGGACGCCGCTTTCGTATGCGCTCACCGCGACGAGTTGCAGGTCCTTCTGCATCCAGCGCAACGGGAACTCCACTTCGTAGTTTCCTTTTTCGATCTTCTCCCGCTTTGAGGCGAGGAACGCCGGGACCGCGGGCATGCCGAGTAGAGAATCAAACAGCAGCTTTTGCGAAAGTCCGAGTCCCTGGCCCAGCGCCATCGCTTCGGCAAAGGAGGCCATACCTATGCCCAGGAGGAAATTGATAACCATTTTCATGGAAGTCCCCATTCCGTTCCCGCCGGCGTGAACAATCTTGTTCCCCATGCACAGGAGCAAGGGGCGAATCGCCTCCAGGTCTTCGACATCGCCGCCCACCCAGAAAACGAGCTTCCCGTCGGCGGCCACCGGCGCGGAGCCCGTCACCGGCGCGTCGACAAAACGGACCTGCCGGGCCGCGGCCGCTACCGCCATCTTCTTGGAGAAGGAAGGATTGACCGAGCTGCAATCGACCCACACGGCCTTTGGCTTGAGATGCTTTAGAAATCCTTTCTCGCGCAGGGCGGCCTGTGCCACCGCGTCCGGATGAGCCAGCATCGTGAACAAAACGTCCGCCTGCTCGGCCACCTGGGCGGGTGACTCCGCAAAGATTGCCCCTCTATCCAGGAGCGGCTGGGCTTTGGCCCGAGTGCGATTGAACACGACTAAGGCAAAACCGTTCTTTTGCAGGTTCGCCGCCATCCGGCCCCCCATGATACCCAGGCCAATGAATCCAATTTTCATCTTTGCTCCTTTTACGCCGCCGTGCCTAACTGTGGTTCGTATATGTTCCTGCCTTCGATCTCCGCGACATCTTCTTCGGTGAGACGCAGGTGGGCCGCGCCGACCGTTCCTTCGACTTGCTTGGCGCTGCGCGCACCGACGATAGCCCCAGTGACTGCTGGGTTTTGCAACGTCCACGCGATTGCGACCTGGCCAGGAGGACGCCCGTAGCGTTCGCCAACTTCCCGCAAGCGCTCAACGAGCGCGAGGTTCCTCGAGAGCGCCGGTTCCTTGAACTCGGCATCCCGACTGCGCCAATCGCTGCCAGGCAGCGCGGCCGCGCGTTGCCGCGTCATGGCGCCGGTCAGTAAGCCAGAAGCCATCGGCGAATAGACAATCACGCCTAGCCGATTAGAACGGCAATAAGGAAGAACCTCTCGTTCCACCTCGCTCCGAACCAGAGGGTAAGGAGGCTGCAGCGAAGTGATCGGAGCGATCATTTGGGCGCGACGCATTTCATCAAC
>JAXDQV010000150.1:0-16193 GCA_034667645.1 Chthoniobacter sp. | reverse complement strand
TGCGCGAATTTGCGCGAACCGATGCCGATCTGGAGCCGTTGCGGAAACGCAAAGCCGAATGATTTCACAGATCAGGCAGCGACGCCGAAACAAAGACCGTTGACAACCCCAACCCATTCTGGAACCTTGCGCAACGTTGGTTCGCGCTAAACGGTTGTTCGCCTCTCGGTCGCAACTCCCTCGCAGATACTAAGCTGGCGCGCTCCTATTTTTTACCAGGAAACAAATCCCGACATGGCGGGTCATAGCAAGTGGTCCACAGCGCCCGCAAAGGCGCTTTCGAGACAATGCGCGGAAAGCTTTTCGCAAAGCTCCGAGCGCAGTTGTCTGGCCGGGAATGCTGCCGCCGTCCCACTCGAAAGCATGAGCTGACGAAGCGATCGCGATTTGATTTTCCCCAAACGACGCCGGGCGTCCGAGCGACTCCGCACCCAATATCAAAATGCCAATTATGACTGAACCGACTGAAAATCAGCCGACCGTGGCGGCGCCTAAAAAGGCCGTTCGCCGAAAGACGACCCGTGCGAAAACTACGAAAGCTGCGGTCCCTGCCGTGTCTGAAGAGAATGCGGCCATCGCGCCCGCGCCTGCCCCAGAACTGCCACTCGCGACGGAAACGCCGATTGAGGAGACGAGCACGGCCCCTGCACATGTGGGCGCGACGGCCAACGAGCCAGCGCAAACCCCGTCCGAGCCGGTCGTTCCTGCCAGCGCACCGCCGGTCGATCGCCGCGATACCGCGATCGAGCAGCGTGCGCCGGCAAAATCGACCGGCGATGCCTTGGAATCCTTGCGTGCCGCAGTGGCCTTCGTTCGTCCGCCGGCCGCACCGAGAACCGATTCGTCGGAGTCGGGACTTGATTCGCTGCGCGCAGCCGCGCGGGCGGAGCGCACCGTTCCATCGCGCCCTGCGGAGGTGCGTGAACCGCGTGAGCCCGAGTTGGTGGGCGAGCCGGTTTTTGGGGAAGGGATCGTCGAGGTTTCCGGAAAAGGCTTTGGCTTTATCCGGGATCAAAAACGCAATTTCAGCCAAAACCCGGCAGACGTTTTCGTTACGCCGGAAACCGTCCGGCGTTTCAATCTCCGCGACGGACAGTGGATCAAAGGCGAGATCCGGCGCGGCAACCGTGGCCCGCAGTTATTCCGGCTGTCTGAGATCAATGGCGCGGAGCCGGACTCCGTCGCGAATCTCCCGCTTTTTGAAGAACTCACCGTGATCAGCCCCCAGGAGCGCATCCGGCTCGAGACGGTGCCGGAGCGTTTCACGACGCGCATCATGGATATGATGACACCGATCGGCAAAGGCCAGCGCGGACTCATCGTCGCGCCGCCGCGGACCGGAAAGACCACCTTGCTCCAGCACATCGCCGACGCTGTCGCGAAGAATCATCCGGAGACGAAATTGATCATCCTGCTCGTGGACGAACGTCCGGAGGAGGTCACCGAAATTCGCCGCAGTTGCCCGACTGCCGAGATCATGGCGAGCTCGAATGACAGCGACCTCAAAAGCCACACGCGCATCGCGCAACTCGCGATCGAGCGCGCGAAGCGGCTCGTCGAGCAAGGCCAGGACGCGTTCGTGCTGCTCGACTCCATCACGCGCGTCGGGCGCGCCTTCAACAACTCGATGGGCGGCGGCGGACGCACGATGTCGGGCGGCATCGACGCGCGTGCTCTCGAAATACCGCGCAAGCTTTTCGCTTCGGCGCGCAACACCGAAGAGGCCGGCTCGCTCACCATCATCGCCACCGCTTTGATCGATACCGGCTCCCGCATGGACGAGCTGATTTTCCAGGAGTTCAAAGGCACCGGCAACATGGAGCTCGTGCTCGACCGCAAAATCAGCGATCTGCGTGTCTATCCCGCCGTCGATATTTTCAAAAGCGGCACCCGGAAAGAAGAGCTGTTGCTGCCCGCCGATCAGCTTGCGAAAATTAACGTCATCCGTCGTGGTCTCAGCGGGCACAAGCCAGAGGAAGCGATCGAGCGCCTGCTGATGTTTGTGAAAAAATTCCCGACGAATGCGCAGATGCTTAAAGAGATTCCGGGATAGCACGCGCGGTTTTTCGACCTGATCAAATCATCGGAACACTCAGCGGCGCGTGGCGGGGACGATCCAACTCGGCCGCACTTCATCCACGATGACAAAGAGAAACATGCGGGAGATTGAATTCGAAGTGCTCCCCGCCCGGCAGACGGACTTCGAGCGCGACGAGCAGCTTTTCAAAACCGTCGCAAAGCTGATGGACACGGTGTTCGTCATTCCGGGCACAAACATTCGCTTTGGCCTCGATCCGATCATCGGACTCCTGCCAGGCATCGGCGACGGGCTCGACGCCGTGATCTCCGCGTATCTGATTTCGCGCAGTGCGCGCTACGGCGTGCCGAAAATCGTGCTTGCCCGAATGGCGCTGAACGTTTTGATCAACACCTTCGGCGGTGCGCTGCCGGTCATCGGCGACGCATTTTCCGTCTGGTGGAAATCAAACGCGATGAACTACGAGCTGCTGCGCCAGCACGCTTCGTCGCGGCGCGCGTCCACCGCGGGCGAATGGATTTTTGTCGTGTCGTTGATCCTCGTGCTGGTGCTCTGCATTGTCGGGACCAGCGCCGCGGCGATCTGGCTCCTCGCGAAAATCGCGGGCGTGCTCTGAGCGCTGAATCACAATTCGAAGAACGAACCGAGCTTCGCGAGAAAGGTCGCGGCGTATTCTTTTTTCTTCGTATCGATCGCTCGTTTTTCCGCGGTTGAAGCCAGTGCGCCTTCGTTTTCCATGCGCCGTTGGGCCAGCATCTCGCTGAGCGATTGCAGGAGCGCCGGGCTTTCCTGGAGCACTTCCGCAAAAACCGCCTTCTCGATTTCCAGGACATCGCAGTCAGTGGTTGCGATGACCGTGGCGCTTCGCTTTTCGCCCGTGAGCAATGACATTTCGCCGAAGTAGTCGCCAGCGTTTAACGTCGCGACCTGCGCGATCTCTCCGTCGCGGCCGACATGCACTCCAGCCGTGCCCTGCGCGAGGAGAAACATCGAATCTCCCTCCGCGTCCTGCGTGATGATTTTCTCGTTGCGTCCGAAGCGGCAGATGTTCGCTGCACGGAGGAGCCGATCTGTCTGCGCTGCGTCCAGACATTGAAAAAAAGGCTGCCGGCAGACGAGCGCCCGCACGTTTTCCGGCAACTCGGCGGTCACCTGCCGCGCACTGCGATCGATCTGCAACGTCCGAATCGGGAAAGGAATTTTGATTTTCGCGCGGTTGAGTCCATACCAGATGTTTGTGCGAATGCCGTCGGTGATGTCGTTATAGAGCGCGTGGTTTTCGATGGAGTATTTGATTTCGTAAACAACCGCGGAGTCGCCGAAATCGATGAGAAATACTTTCGGCTGGGGCGAAGGGAGCACGCCGGCCGCCTCACGTGCCGCCCGGAGCAGCACTTGTTTTACAACGTTGGGCGCCGCGCTGTAATCCACTCCGACGCGCAGCCGCATCGCGTGTGATTTCGTCGGATACGAGAGATTGATGATCGTGTTCCGGACGATCTGGTTGTTCGGAATATCGAGGTAAATGTCGTCGTTCGTGCGCAGCCGCGTGGAGCGCCAGTTCACCTCGATGACCTCGGCCTGATGCTGGTCGATGATCAGCCAGTCGCCGTGTTTGAACGGCTTGCCGAGCTGAAGCGAGATGCCGGAAATGATGTTGCCGAGCAAATCCTGCATCGCCCAGCCGATGATGCCGACCACGACCGTGGAGGGCAGAATGATGCCCGTGACTTCCTGTCCGTAAACGCCGCCGAGCACCATCGTGAGCGCGACGAGGAAAACGACGAGCGCAAACACATCGCTGACGAATTTCGGAATCGCGAACCCGCGCCGTCGCTCGAAATAAATCTCCCACAAATACCGGCGGATTAGCGAGAGCGCGAAGATGACGCCGAGCAAGAGCAGCGCCGCGCGCAAGTGCCGCTCCGGATCGAACGTGCCGAGCGGGCCGAGGCCGAGAAAACGCAATGGCAAATAAATTGCGAAGACGATGCAAAAGAGCTGATACATCACGCCGAGATGCACACCGGCTTTGCGCTTGAGCCAGCGTCCAAACGCGACGCTGCCGAGATAAAGCAAGGGCGCGCCGCAGGCGAGGAACAGCACGCGTTCCGTCCAGGTCAGCGGCCAGTTCATCCGGGGAATTTGCGGAAATGCGCCGACGCGTTCAATTCATTCCACGAATAACTTCTTCGCCCGCCGCCGCACGTGACGCCCGCCGGGTAAATTGACCTTCGCGCGCGCGGAGTCCGTTGCCAGAAGACCGCGGATCGACTGAATCAATTCGTAACCAATGTCCGGCACCGCCTTCAGTTTCAGCCATTCGCGCAAGAGCACTTCCTGGAGGGCATCGGGAAGCGCCCGCAGTTCCGGCACGGATAATTCATCGCCGGGGATGCCGATCGAGCTTTGCAAAAAATCGCTCTGCGCGCGGAGGATCTCGGCCGTTTTCCAGACCGCCCTGCGCACCTCGCGTCCCAGCGTCTGCTCGATCATCGGAATGACCTGATGCCGCATTTTGCTTCGTGTATTCCCGAGACCCGCGTTGGTGGCGTCCTCGCGAAACTTCAGTTTGTGCGCGGCAATGTATTCGTCGATTTCCGCCCGCCACACGCCGAGCAAAGGGCGGACGACTTGCAGGCTGAGGCCGCCGATTTCGCGCGTCGTCTCCGTGCGCATACCGCCCAGTCCCAGCGCTCCGGCGCCGCGGAAGAGGTTGAACAAAAACGTCTCCACCTGATCGTCCGCATGATGGGCGAGAAAGATCGTCTCGCACCCGTTCGCTTGGGCCGCGCTGGCGAAGCATTCGAAACGCGCGTCACGCGCCGCGGTTTCCAGCGAGAGTTTTTTCCCGGCCGCGAGCTTTCCGACCTCAGATTTAAAAACCACACAGCGCAACCCGAGCTTGCCAGCGAGCCGTTGCACAAACAACGCATCGCCGCTGCTGGCGCGCCCCCGCAGCCGATGATCCACATGGCACAGGATCAACGAGCCAAAGCCGAGCGACACCAGGGCGTGCAGCAGCGCCACCGAGTCTCGCCCGCCCGAAACGCCGATGACGTAGGATTGCGCCCTGGAAAAGCCACCCAGCCGCTCCGCGACCTTCTCCTGCAGCCCGCCGGACCGGTCCGCCTTCAGCCCTCGATCGTGTTGATCTCGACCGGCTCGACTTTGACGCCCAGTTCCTCGAGCCACTTGATGGATTTTTGGATTTCCGTGCGCTCGCCTTCGAGCTCCAGTGAGACGATGCCGACCTCCGCAGTCACGCTGGCCTGCCGGAGATTGGTCACAATCTCGAAATTCTTGCCCAGCTCATAAATGAGCGGCCGCGTGATGAGCCGCGCCGGATACATCAGCCAAAGGCGCGTTTTTTCGGTCATGCGCGGACTCTGCTCGCGCTCCGCCATGGATTAAAGCAAAAACCGCGCGCGAACCCTCATCGACCGCGAGTCGGTCAGGTTTGATGAGGACGATGCACGCCCGGATTGTCGCACTTCCAAAGCCAAACGTCGCGCCTTTCAGAGCGAAGGGAGCAGTTCCGAGGGCGAAAAAAGCACTTCCACTCCGGAACGGCGCACCTCCGGCGGCGAAGGATTCACCTCCGATCACGAGCGGGCGACCTCCGATGCCGAATCATTAGGCTCCGACTACGAAGGCGACGCCTCCGACGGCCAGCGATGCAGCTCCGGACGCGAACGGGCGACACCCATCTGGCCGGCAATCGCCGTGACCTCCCAGCGCAAGCGTTTGAAAACAAAAGCTTTCCATCGGCACAGCGTCTTTTACCATCGGCGGCATGGCTGATCCAATTCCTCCCACACCCGCTCCCGAACCGAAAAAACGCAGATCTCCCGGCCCGCTCGACAGCCGGCTCCTCGAACAGCTCCAGAAAGACGAGGACATCGCCCGCGCCGCCGTTGACGAGGTCAACCGCGACCCGGCTCTCGCCAGCGCCCTCGGCCCGCATTTCCTCGATCGCGACAACACCATTGCCATCACCGCCGCCAATCTTCAGGAGCTCATCCAGCAGGCCGGCGACGCCCGCGCCGCCGGGGCCGACGCCACCAGCGGCAGCGCCGATTTCCACAGCGTCACCGGTGACGAAAGCGACGAAACCAAGAAAGCCATCGCCGCCATCCGCAACGTCCAGACCCGCGCCAAGGCGAAATACGAGGAGAGCGATCCCGCCCGGCTCGGCGCTTATTACATCGGCCAGCCGCTCCGGTCCCGCGCCCAGATCACGCAGGCCGGCGCAGCCGTCTATGATCTCTTGCGCACGAAGGACGCCGGCGGCGCCACCATCACGCCGCAGGACACCTTGCCCGGCTTCGACCAGGCAAAAATCGACCAGCTCAAAACCGACCTCGGCAGCTACAGCGGCATCCAGACCGCGCAAAGCGGCGCGCAGAGCGACGCCAGCGGCGCCCGCCAGAGCTTCGAGGAAGCCTGCGCCCAGGTCACCCGCCGCCGCCGGAAACTACAGCTCGCCGTGGATGCCGAGCGTCCCTTCGGCCCCGACAACGCCGCCCTCCGCCGCCGCCTCGGGATGCCGGTGGATAAAGGGATGAGCTAAGACGTTGTCATCCTCCCGCTATTTCCCCTGTCTGGAAAAAACATGATCCATGTCTTCAATTATGAAAGTAAACGCTGCGATTCAATTTGATGGTCAATGGTTTATCGCGCGGTGCCTTGATTTGCCCGTCACGACGCAAGGTGAAAGCATCGAGGAAGCCAAAGCCAACCTCAAGGAAGCCGTGGAACTCTATGTTGAAACATGGGGAAAAGATGAATTGGAGCAAAATGCCGCTGAACCAGAATTGGCCAAGGTGGATGTCTCGATATGAGTCGGCTGCCGGATGTCTCCGGCGTCCAGTTGCTCAAGGCGCTTCGCAAAGCAGGCTTCACCGTCCTTCGACAAAAAGGCAGCCATGTTTCGTTGGAAAAGGTCACTGCCGATGGTCATTGGCGCACCATCGTTCCCCATGCACCGCGAAATCCGGCGCGGAACGTTGCTTGATATCCTAAAACAAACCGGGCTTAGCCGGGAAGAACTCATCGAACTCTTATGAAGTTACACAACGGCCAGACCGCCGAAGTAAGCTGGTCCTTCATCCGCGAGCTCCCGCCGAAGAAGCCTTCGAAGTAAATTGATGAGCGAAGCCGAACGATCTCTGACTATTTCTGCATCTGACGCCATAGGTGCCGGAAAATAGAATGAGGTCCTTCGGCAAGCTCAGGATGACAGCAGGGTTTCCGCCCCCTTGCCGCGAAGCACAGCTTCTGCCCTACAGCTTTGCGTTCCCAAACCTCAGTTAGGGAACGAGAAAAAATCCATCGCTGAACTAATTAGAGATGTGGCTTAGAGTATAGGAAGCAAGGATGGTGGCCAAAAAGACCAACACCCAGACAACTAGCGAAACGGACATATGCGCCGTAACCATTCCTCGCTGTCTAGGGTTTTGTTGTTCACGTTCCCAACCCGGCAAAGGCAAATTCGGATTTTCCAATCCAAATGCACTTTCTTCAATCCGCGCCAAATAACGTCCGATCCGGCGCATTTCAATTACGTTAACCGTGCAACTGATGCCACAAAGAGAAACTACACAAGGACCTATCCACCAAAAAATAGGAGATAGTCCGGCATCGGACTTGTGCAAAATAAACCAGGAATAGACCAAGCCTACACCTATCGCTCCGAAAGCTCCGTCTGATGAATATCCTTGATACGCATCATTATTTCCTCTCGAAGCATCTTGTATTGGTCAGCATGGGACAAGCCGGTTGACATCTCGGATCCCAGAACTTCGTTATCAGTTATATTCTTTTCCATTTTTTGTTTATTCGGATAATCGCCGCGCAGTTTCTTCTGTCACCGCGTAAAGCGAGAATATCAATCCCTATGATAGGCGCAAGTTTTTGCGAATCTCATTAAATTCGATTCTAACCGATGGACCAACTCTATTACGGCGACAATCTGGTGGTGTTGCGCGACCGGAAGAACTTTCCGGATGAGTGCGTGGATTTGATCTATCTCGATCCGCCGTTTAACTCGAAGCGCGATTACAATCTGCTTTTCAAGTCGCTGAAAGTTATGGAGAGCCAGGCGCAGATCAAAGCTTTTGAGGATACGTGGCATTGGACGCAGGATGTGACGGAGCGGGAATACGACGAGGTGCTGACGCAGGCGAATATGGACGTGGGAAAGATGATGAAGTCGCTGGTAGAGTTCCTCGGGCGCAATGACATGACGGCTTACCTCGTGATGATGGCGAACCGTCTGTTGGAACTGCATCGCGTGCTCAAGCCAATTGGCTCACTCTATCTCCACTGTATTTTTTAACGCGCACTCTTCGCTATCATGAAATGTTGGGCGTCGGCGATGGGCGGATGTGGAAGTGCATCGCGCGAGCATATTGTTACTGAAAGTCTTTGGTTAGGAACAAAGATAAACGTCACGGGCTTTCCTTGGTGTAAAGATAGCGCGGTCGAAATCGGCCTATCCTCGTTCACAGCCAAGATTCTTTGCAGAGAACATAATTCGTTACTTTCCTCTACAGATGCCGAAGCCAAGAAAGCGTTCGAGGCGTTTCGAGAAAGCACTCGCTTGAGCAATGAACGGGAGGAGAACGTGCATCATGCGTGGCCGCCTGTTTCGTTCGTAATCGATGGCTTGCTGTTGGAGCGTTGGTTTCTCAAGACGCTCATAAATATTGTCAGCCTTCAAGAGCGAACGGATTTGGTTTGGTTCGGAACAAATCAGCCACCGGAACACATCGTTCGCATAGCTTATGGCCGGAAGAAATTTCTATGGCCGAAGGGCCTGTATGCGGCAGCCACCCTAAACCAAGCCGAACACTCAGATGAATCGATGAACTTCAGTCCCCTGTTGCATGAAGAAACGGCTTCGATTGCCGGTGGCCTGTTCACATTCCGCGGGGCACGCTTTCTTTTATACCTCGGTAGGCGACCTCTGCCCGAGCCGTTCGACCTTCCAAACACGAATCTTCCGAACTGGAAATCCAGCATCCTTCGGTATCGCCTTAAACATATTGAATGGACTTTGGAAGCCGGGCGACAGTCTCATAGTATCAATTTTTTGTGGCGTTAAGCTAAGCCGAACCTCGACCGTTTCAAGAACCGCCTCGACGACGCACACAGCGCGCGGATTTGAAGCTGGAAATGATCGGCGAACAGCGCGACAAGTATCAATTCCAATTGCTTGCCCGCCCAGCCAACCTGCGCTAGACCCAGCCGCCGCCTCTGTGGGCCGTGTCGCTCATCGACGAAGCGCAGCCGTGGCAGGGCAAGAAGAACGGCGCGGACAGGGGCATTGACGGCATCCGGTATTTCCGCGATTTGGACCGGAAGGAAGTCCACACCATCCTCATCAGCGTGAAGGGCGGCGAGAATGTCGGGCCGGCGATGGTGAAAGATTTGATCGCGACGCTGGCGCGCGACAAGGCGGACATCGGCCTTTTCATCACGCTCACCGCGCCGACGAAGGCGATGCAGTCGGAAGCGGCGGCGGCTGGTTTTTATGCAGATGCCAAAGGGAAAGAATACCCGCGCCTGCAATTACTCACCATCGAGGGGCTGCTGAACCAAACGCAGCGTCCGAACATCCCGACCACCAACCGGACACCGGCTACAAAAAGGCGAAGAGCGAGCCGATCGCGGAGCAGAAGAGGCTGCTGTAAGACGGTGAAGCGGTGTAGATCGGCAATTGAGGGCAATGCCTCTCGACCCACTGACCCAAACCGGATTTCCGCAGCCTCGAGGGCCTTGGCGCGAACGTTGCAACTGGCACAGCGGGCGCCTAGTTGCTGAGTCCCCCGCGGCGACTGCAGCTTCTGAAGCTTCGCCGCATCGCGCGTGACAGCCTCCAGCATCCCATCCGAGCACTTTTGCGCGATCACTTTGTCGTCGTCATTGAGCAGGCGCACGATCCAGCCGTAGATTTTTCGACCTTTCGCCTGCGGCTCTCCGTTTTTCGAGATTTGGGTGCTCTGAATAGCTCCACGCTGCCCGAAGGTGGAGATCACTCGCTGCTCGTGAAGACGACACAAAGGCAGAGGCCGCAATCGTGGACGGACAGTGCCGGGTAATATTTTAGAACGCTATTTCTGCGCGGCGCGCACGCGCTCCAGGAGGTCGGTCTCTTCGGGTTTGTGCCAGCCGCCGCCCCCCTTGTATTCGAGTCCCACCATGCCGTTCCGGATCTGAACGAGATGGGTGAGCGTGCCCGACGGGATGTTCAGTTTTCCGACCGCTTTGCCATTGATCACGGCGGGGAACTCCATCGCCTTTTTGATCGCCACTGTCTTTGGCCAGAGCGTCGGGTCGGCTATGATCTCGGCCAGCTCGATGACTCTCTTCGGTGTCGGAGTGGGCTCTGGCGTTATCGCGGCGACTTCCGGTTCCGGCGTTTCCGCCGCGACCGGGGGAGCTGGCGTGGGTGTCGGAGTGGCCGGTTGCTCGGTTTTTACCGGGACGGTCACCCGTTCGCGGCAGCCCGCGCTCGCGAGTAGAACGATCACGCTCAGCCATGTTTGCCCCTTGCCCATTGAGATGGTCTATTCTCCGGCAATAATCGCGCGAGGGCGATCTTTATGTGTCGCGCGATCGTCGCGGCGTCCCTTGGACTGTCGGAGTTTCCATTCGCTGTCGGACACTTTGCGCCGGTTGAGTCTTATTGAAGCTGACCAGGCGGCAGAGAAAAAAGACGGGCCTTGGCGGCGCCCCATGCGCTAGAAAGATGACGGAGGTGCCAAATGAAGGATCAAAATGAGAGAGTTATTTCAGGTGCAAGGAAGGCCGTCGAAAGCGCCAAAAAGGGGGTGGAGGATGCTACAAAGCGACTTTCAAAAGCGCAGGCTGGCAGTGCGGCAGCGCTCGAAATATTGAGAAAGACGAAGGCTGCGTCACCGCCGAAAGGGCGTCCTAAAAAGACTCCTCGCTCGCCCTGACCCGAGCGGAAACGGAGCGGCGGGGCCGTCGGATCGAGGTTTTGCCCCTCGTTCTACGCGCTCGCAAACGCTGGCCTCATTCGCACAGTTGCCTTGCGGCGCAAGGGCACCACGAGAGGGCGTCGCCTCATTGTTTACAAACGCTTAAAGACTATCTGAGCCTCGGCGTGGAGGGCATACGATAAGAACGCAATTCCCGTCACGGCTAACGACGCACGGAGTCTTGAGAAATACGACCTTGCTTGGGAGGATTTGTCCGGCACCCCCGATCCGAAGACCGGGAACCTGCCACGCGGAAATTTCGCTTTGCATCACTCGTTGCTGATTTGCCCGCACAGATCGAAGCGGCTCGCAAGCGGCATCCCCCGTTACGACCACCAAAGCCGCAACCGCCGACGGTGGAAGTTCATTGCTGGCTCACGAGCAAATAAAGCATCCCCGACTCTGCCCGTTTTCGGGATTGCCTGGCGACGTGCAGCGGGAGTTTCTCGACGAGCACCCGCAATTCAAAATCTATAGACGCGGTTTGCTTTAACGGGGTGGGGATGAGTCGGTGTAGACACACCAAAAAGAAGAACTCATCGAAGTTTTCGATAGGACTTAATTGCTGCGAATGGGTCGGCGAGGGAAATTTTTAGCAAATCAGCCCGACGGGAAAACTGTCCCTGACACCGTTGCGCATCCGCGAACATCTTTGACGCGTTATGACTTTAGGCCAGTTTTGTTATGACTCGGTGACCTAAGGTTGGCGCAAGCCTCTCATTCCAAGATAGAAGTGGCTGGGGGGAGAATCGAACTCCCGACACGAGGATTTTCAGTCCTCTGCTCTGCCAACTGAGCTACCCAGCCTTAAAGCCTGATATTGAGGTAATTGTGCGATGGCCGCAAGATATGATTTGCATTTTTACCCACCTTTTTGTACACACTTTACGTGCAGGAGAGGCCAAATGAGACCAAGAGCCTTTGGACGAAGGCCCCGGTGCCAAACCTGTTTCGTTACGTGCCATCGGGCATTTACTATGCGAGGTTCCGTTGCAGCGGCAAGGAGATTAAGCGGAGCCTGAAAACGGATCGAATCAGTGTTGCGAAACTTCGTCTGGTTGATGTTGTAAGATCGGAAAGGATCATTGCGGAGAGTGGGGAGGGGATGAAACGCGGGAGGATGACCTTCGGCGACGCAATGGCGGTTTACCGCGAACGGATTCAATCTGATTCCAATTTGAAGCCCCGCAGCAAGAGCTATCGCCAGCAGACAATTCTTGCGATTTCAAAGTCCTGGCCTGGCATTGAGGAAATCGATATCCGCAAAATTTCGAAATCAGATTGCCTCAAGTGGGCTGCGGCATTTCGCCAGACCGGAACGCGATTTAGGGCCCGCGGTGCAAAAACGGATCACGTAGGAATATCGCCGGAGCGTTTTAACAACACGGTTGGTAGCCTGCGGGCGATCTTCCAAATTGCCGTCGATGCAGGCGCGCGCTACGGAAATCCCGCTGTAGAAATCAAAAAGGCGCGAATCAGAGCGCGCGAACTCAAATTACCCACCAAAGATCAATTTGCCGCGTTTGTGCGCGAGATCGAAGGTTCCGGTGCAGCCCAAGCGAAGGATTGCGCAGATCTGGTTCGATTTCTGACATTTACCGGTTGCCGGATTGGGGAGGCATCGTTCCTAAAATGGGAGGACATCGATGACGCCACCAGCGAATTGATTGTGCGGGGGGATCCAAAGACGGCAACGAAAAATTGGGAAATCCGGCGCATACCGATTATTCCCGAATTGCGACCCTTTTTAATCCAATTGAGGGCCCGTCGATTAAAGGGCGATTCAACCGAAAAGATATTAAAGGTTAGAGAATGCCAGAAGGCGATGGATCGTGCTGCGAACATTGTGAAAACAACTCGGATTACCCATCACGACCTTCGGCATCTATTCGCAACGACATGCATCGAGAGCGGCGTGGACATTCCCACCGTCTCGCGCTGGCTCGGTCATAAGGACGGTGGTGCGTTGGCGATGAAAGTTTACGGGCACCTGCGCAATGAACATAGTGCGGCGCAAGCGCAACGGGTGAGGTTCAGTGTATAGTCCGCCTTGGCGGAGCAAGCATAGTGAACAAGCGATCAACGAAAGCAGAAAGCAAGATCATCGATGGCGGTGACTGGGAGAATGACAGGAATACTCTTGCCCTGCTGACGGGCACCCAGAATCCACATTTTGAGCTGATCACCGCGACGCTGGAGGATCCGCCGACCGAGGCTTATTTGGTGCAGACCGATGCGATTGAGTCTCTGGAGAGATTCTGCCACGAACAGGACAACGAAGCTAAGTGGTGGCACCAATATTCGCCTGCAATCCGCATTCAGGTGATCGGTAAGACAATAGGAAACGATTACGCCGCGGATTCGAAGGTGGTTATCTCGACGGGCATCATTAACCTTCCCGTGCTGAGATTAATCACAATCGCAAGAGAGAGCATCCATCTCGTTCGGTTCTGGCTGACCGACCTTTGGGCATGCGCTGGTTTTGAGCCACGCAGCAGCGACGCCCTGCCGTTTTGCAAGGACAAGGAACCGCTGACGGAATTCTTTAGCGTTCTCAACAACAATCCCGCTCAGCTTACCAGTAAGCACCGAGCGCTTCTGATGACCTCCTTTCTTTTTCCTTACTGGCAAACGAGGGACGAAGAATTGCGAGCGAGAACACCATCAAGCCAGTTGAGCGACACCGACCGCGCTCGTCATCTGATCCAACTCGGTGTGTGCAAGAGCTTAAGCAGAGGCAACCTTCGAAACGCCTGCTACGAGGCTGGATGCCTGCCGATGCCTGAATCTGTTTTCAAAAAGGAATGGACGAAATTTAAAAATACGGGTGCTCGACTCGAAAAAATTCAGGCAAAACTGCGGAAACCCCGTGCGATTGATATAGAAGTGCTCAGAAAAACAATAGCAGGTCGCCTGATCTTGCGAGAGCTTGAACTATCGTGATCCAATAAGTGGCTAGTGATTCTTTGGGAACTGGAGAATTGTCGGTTCGGCCTTGATACATTCAGGAGAAGCCAACCGATGCGTCTGGCGAAAATGAGCAAAAACTGCCGACTTATTTAGGCGCTTAGGGCTCTGGTGGACGGTCGTGCAGTCCATAGCGTGCTCCCCCATGAGCACATCAGCCAGTGAGCACCACAACACGCCACCGCGATTCTACACCGCGTATGAATTCGGCGAGCGGGCAAACCTCTCGTATTCAACAGTCCTGCGCCTGATCAAGCGCGGAAGGGTAAAATGCCTTCCCTATTGTCGGCATAAGCGAATCCCGGTGTCTGAGCTGACGCGCTGGGAACGGGGAGAATTTTAAAATGAATCCCCAAGGTTTCATTAACCAGGAGTTCTCGCCCACGGAGTTGATTGAGATTCTATCCGGGAAGAAAAAACCGTTTACGGAGTTAGATGCTACGAGAAACGATAGTAAAAAGCATTTGTTTTATCAGCGTTTGCAGGGTCCGGTTATCATCGGCTTTTTTCCCGATCCAAATCGTTGCGCCGAAGCCCTTCTTATTAACTATCCAAGCACGGGCGTGCACGCGCCGGCCATTACATTGAATGTAATACGCGATGAGTTCGCTGCGCGCCCACAGTCGCTGCACGTCAAAGCTTTGGAGGAGTATTCCTTGTTTCGCATTGAAGGCGACACACGGTTCTTGCGCTTGCTGTTACACCTGACGGCGGAAACCCTCGATTCGAAAGACTGGCGTCTCGGTCCCGACAAGCAAAAATGGGCGATGGCGCTGAAGCTCTACCGGTGGCTGCATGAGCCAAATCCACACTGGCCAGCGCGCACTCTGGAATTAGCGCAAGCACTGAAACTGCAGCCCCTGATGGCGAACACACTGCAGAAGAAAGTCGGGCGTTTGCTCAGGAAACTGGTCTGACACAAACGCGCTATCAACGTCAGCACCGCTCCCCGATTTCTCATAAGTTCGACCCCAATGACTCGCACGCTGCGCACCACGAATCGTGACTGCGATGACAGCTTCTGTGAGTCGCGAAAGTAAAACAAAATAAAACATATGTTAAAAAAACAAACTACCGAAACCGTTGCCGCGTTCCGCGCGGCGCTAAACAGCCAGATGAAGGACGGGAAACCTTTCAATGGTGCAAAGAGTCTCACCGTGGTCCGTGCAACCCTCGACGCCGTCAAAAAGGACGACGGCACGAAGATTGAGTTAAATGACGATCAGCAGCAAATCGTCGCGGCGATTTACAACCCAACCGTGCCGACGGAAGTGGCCGTTATAAAGAAGGTCGTCGCGGACGCCGGCGGAGCACTCGACGCCACGACGGAAGCACTTCTGAAGTCGGTGCTCAACTCGGCAAGCGTCAACAAGCAACTTGAGAACGCGAGCAAGCCCGACCGCGTACGCATTGCCGATCTGCTCGACTGATCCGACAACTCCACCAATAACGATCGTGGCAACTTTACACACAATCATCACTGCAGAACGCGGACTCGCCGCCACGAGAAAAGAGTATCGTGCGCTTAAAGCCGCGCTTGAAAGCGCGGACGAGGATGTCGAAGCGATGGGCCATGGCTTCGAACTTGAATACTGGGCTAACGAAACGCCGCCCCAAGTATACCTCTACGCGGAGGAAGATGGAATTCCAGCGGAACTGCCCGACGCGTTCGTGGATCTGTTCGTCGCCCTGATTCGGAAAAACGGTTTGGAATACCTTCAATTCGGGATCGCCAACACCGCATCACGTCTCGCACCAGGCACGCATAGCGGGAGCTATTTCAGGATCTGCGCCGACGGCACGTTCTGGTATCCGCGGCTGGTTTGGGACACGCCCGAAGAACCAGAGGTCTAACTATAGCACACCCCGGACCGTTCAAGGGCAATTCCCTTGGACGGGCCAACCCAAGAATCACCATGAATACTCTTTCATCCCGAGCGCCAGAACCACTGGAACCGCTCGAAAAACTCGTTAGTGTTCCGCGCAACGTTGTGCGCAAAGTCGATATGTCGCTGGAGGACTTTCGGCGACTTGATCTTTGCACTGTCTGGTCGGAACTGACACTGGAAATCGCCGCCGATGGCATTGAGGCCGTTCTTGAACACGAAGGGAGCAAAATCGTCACCCGTGTCGAGATAACTTGATTGGTCAGTGCTTCCAAGTGACGCCGACGCATTTGA
>JAXDQV010000149.1:0-5138 GCA_034667645.1 Chthoniobacter sp. | reverse complement strand
CTTACTGGAAACTGACCGATATCAGTGGTCGCATGATCCAACAGGGAACCTGGCCGGCGCGCACGATTCCGATTGGTAAAAACATCCCGCTGGGAACCGCGACGCCCGATCTATCAAAGCTCGCCGCTCCCGGCGCTTACAAACTGCTCGTCGGCCTGGAAAAGACGACCGTCGAGAACGGGTGGAATTTTTGGGTGTATCCTGCTGCCAGCGAAGTCACCAAGCCGGCGGAGGTGACCGAGACCGATAATTGGGTGGAGGCGGCGAAGGCGCTAGGAAACGGGGCGAAGGTGCTGTTTACGCCAAAGCAAAGTGACCTCGATCCTTCCCGGAGTCCTGCGATGAAAAGGGTGCCCGTTTTTTGGAACATCCAAATGACCGTCCGTCCGCCCCGGAACAACGAGCCGAAGTTCGACGCGATGCTCGGCCTGCTTTGCACTCCGAAACACCCGGCACTGGCGCATTTTCCGACGGAAGGAAACTGCGATTGGCAGTGGACGCCGCTCGTGGACAATGTGAGGTCGATCAATCTCTCCGAAATGCCGATCGAGTTAAAACCGATCGTGGCGGCGATTGATGACTGGAATCGCAACTGGCGCCTCGGTGTGCTTTTCGAATGCAAGGCGGGAAACGGTCGGCTAATGGTGTGCGCCATTCCGCTGCCAGCCTCGTCACCGGGCGCTCGCCAACTGCATCGTTCAATCCTCGACTACATGGGCGGCGATAAATTTGCTCCGCCCGTGTCTGTTCCGATTGCGGAACTCCAGAAGCTTTGGCTTGGCGGCACAGAGTCCGGGGCAACGCCGGCGGTCCGCAAGTTCGATGCGGATCTCAATGACGGCTCAGGGGCGCAACCATAGTCTTTTTCTGAACGTAGACTAAGATCAGATCTTTAGCGTTATTTCCGGCGATCGGCGGCGATGTGAACTACTGGACGGTAACCGCCGTGTTACTACTCAGTTGGCCGAACCACTGGACTCCATCCTGGATCATGCTCCACTGGAAGTTATACAAGCCGGCGGTAACAGGTGCCTTCACCGGAAACGCGAAGGTAACACTTTCACCCGGAGGAACACTAATCCCCGCTGGGAGTGGCACGCGTTTTTAACCCCAAATGAGGTTGTCGCGAGGATTCTCCGAAGCCAGCCTGTAGAGTTTGTCGGCCGTCCATGTAGCCGTCCCAGTGTTCTTCATCGTTACCGAGACATTATAGGTTTGTCCGGCGGTCATATTCGAAGGAACCGTCTGCTGCACGAACGAAGAGGCATTAGGCGGCACTGCTACGTTTAGCTGAAGATTTTTGGACAAATCCCCAAACCAAACAACGGACTCGTGGACCAACCGCCATTGGAAGTTGTAAGTCCCCGCGACTGCGGGAGCCGTCACATTGAATGCGATGGTCACTGTATCACCCGGCGCAACCGTCGTCGGAAAATCAGCGCGACTGACTCCCCAGACTTTGTTGTCCTGCGGATTCTGCGAGCCAAGCCGATACTTCCCCACGGTGGACCACGCGTTGGATCCCACGTTTTTCATCGTCATTGAAACCTGGTAGGTTCTACCTGCGTAAATCGTTGAAGGAACTTGCTGAGAGACAAATGCCGCGGCATCCCCGAGGACATTTACAGGCACTAGCAAATCCGTGGTGGGCGCGCCAAACCAGGAGATTCCTTCCTGGAGCATGCGCCACTGAAAATCATAATTTCCGGAGGTAGCGGGTGCGACAACGTTAAAGGTGAACGTGCCTGTCTCACCCTGAGCCACCGGACTCGATAGGAGAGCGCGGTTAATGCCCCATCGCTTATTATCCGCGGGATTTTGCGAGCCAAGCTTGTAGCCGCTGCCTGGCGTCCAAGTGTTGGTCCCAATGTTTCGCATGCTTACCGAAACATTGTAACTCTGCCCGGCGATCATGCCTGTCGGAACCGACTGCGAGACAAATGCAGCGCCATTGGCTGGAGGTTTCGAAACGGCGACTGCCACACTGGTGCTGAAGGCTCCAAACTCTTCCGTGTTCTTCCTCATTCTCCATTGGAAGTTATAGAAGCCCGCGGTAAATGGCGCCGTCACTTTGAATTGAAACGTGGCAGTAGCTCCCGGTGCGATCGAAGAAGGCACGTAGTTAAGCGTCGTCACATTCGACTCGGCATCCAGTTTAAAGATGGTGCCGAGCCCTCCCCCGTCCGTTCCGCCCTCCGTGGTGCCGTAAAGGTCGCCGTTTGCGGTTTCAGTCAGTTTGCCGAGGGTATGTTGCCCTCATAGTCAATATAATTATCATAAATTATGAGGCCGATTCGTAAGGTCCGGGGCCGACAAGTTTTCCGAGTCTCAGGCCACGACGAAAGATGTCTGCGCTCTGATGAGGCTTTCGGTCTTGACCAGTCCTAAAGCGACCCGCATAAGCGGGAATTCCTATCCCGCGATGAAAGAATATTCTCCACTCACGGATGTGGATTCGGTGATTTCGATCCTGTCGAAAATCTCGTTTCTCGGTGGAGTCTCCGATGCTCAACGCCAGGAGATTTTTCGCCTGTTGGAAACCGGTGTTTTCAAGAAGGGGGAATACATTTCCAAAAGAGGCGAAGTGCCGTCGCACATCTACATCATCAAGAAGGGAAAAGTGGATCTTCTCATCACCGACAATGAAGTCGCGGTCCGGAAGAGAGAATTCAACATCGGCGATTGCTTCGGCGAAGCGGCCATCCTTTCGATGAACAACAACACCGCCTCCTTCGTGGCGGCCGAGGACACCGAGCTAATCGTGCTGCCCAGACGCGCCTTAAACCAGTTGCGGCACGAGGACATCAATCTGTTCTGCATCCTGATCACCAATCTCGCCCGGGAGCTCGCGAGAAAGCTGCAGTTCACCGATCAAATTCTGCTCCAGCACCAACATGAGCACGATCCACGATGACCCAATCCGAGGGCGCCGCCCTTTATTCGTCAGGCGCTGGCATTGAACGATACGACGATTCGCACAGCCTCAGGGTCGTCGCATTGGAATGGCTCGACGAAGTGCATGAGCCATGAGGGAAAGACTAGGACCTCGCCGACGGCCGGCACGACGGAGATGGTGGTGCGACACCACGGCGGTTTAATCTTCAGGCGGCGCATTCCTTCGGTCTGATAGGCTGCCAGATTCAGGCGCGGATCTTGAAAAACAATTGCGCCGCCGCGCATGGAATCGGGGATGGCGATGTAAAGCGCGCCACTGAGCAGATTGGCGGCGTGATCGTGCGGCGCGTTGAAATGCCCGACGCCATTGACGACTGCCCAGCCGGTGATCGCGATTTCCAGTTCGCCACTGTAGCCGAAGGCTTCACCGACAAATGCGAAGAGTGCGCGGGTTATCGCTTCCCGGAGAAAATCGAACTGCTGATGCTCGGGAGTAAAAAGGTTGCCGCTCGAATGCCAGCCGCCGCAGTTTGATTTGTCCTCTCCCGGCGAACGGTCGCGCAGTGCCAGCAGGTATTCGCAAAGCTCGGCAAGCTGGGCCGGCGAAAGGTCCGTCCTTTCGCGCAGAATAGGCGTGGTAAAGACGTGACTGAGCACTCGGGGTGCCGGTCAAGTAACTTCTTGAATGATTGTGTCGGCGGAAACCGGCACGCTCGGGTCGTTGCTGGCGCCTTTGGTCAGCGCTTGTTTCTGACCGTTAATTTTTGCGCTCTTAACGAGCTGGGCCGTGAAGGCAAAGGAATCGGTCGCATCCGCGGTTGCATCCACGGTGCCCGTGACAACAATTTTGCCGATGGTCGCGATCGGCTTGCCGGCGAATGCGACCGGCACAAAGTCGTTGCCGTTGCCGAATTTGCCGTCCGACGGATTGACCCCCGCGGCGATATTCACGCCGGAGAGGCCGGCACCGAAGGTGACCGCGCCGATGCTGGCGTTCCCATCCACCAAGGGCTGGAAATCGCCGGAGTTGCTGCCGTTATAGCCCGCGAGAATATCGAGATACGTGGCGTCTTTGCCAATCTTGACGCTTTTGATCGCGACGTCGGCGGTCTTGCTCGGCTTGGCCGCGCTTTGGGCCATGATGACTACGTTATGCGCCGCCGTGCCCGTGACCTGGCCGAGGATGTTGACGCTGCCGAGGAAGGTATCGCTGATGATGTTCGCGCTATGAGGGCCGGTGCTGGACGTGACATCGCCCTTGATGAGGACTTTGCCGATGCTCGACCCGTTGATGGAGCCGCTGAACGAGCCGGTGCCGCCGGTGACCGAGCCATCAATCTCGACGGACTTTATCGGGGCGCCCTCGCCCCAGATGAACCCGGACTCGCTGTTCGAGCCGCCGAGGAGGGAGCCGCCGACCTTAATCTTGCCGACGCCATCGACGCCGATGAGTGAGCCGGAGTTGCTGCCGCCAGCGCCCTGGAGGTTGCCGAGAATCGTGACGCTCTTGAGGATCGCGTCGGCGTTCATCTCGGCCGAATCGCCGCCCGCGCCACCGACGAAGTCGCCGGTGATGAGGACCTTTCCGATGGAGGCGCTGCCGGCGACGATCTGCGCGCTGTTGTCGCCGCCGCCCTGCACGCTGCCGTAGATGGTGACGCGGCCGAGGGCGTTTTTGCTAAAGCCGTCGGCGGAGATCTTGGCGCTGTCGGTGCCGACGCCGAGCACGACGATGCCGGTCGGTGCCGGCGCGCCCTTGGCCGGTGCAACGCCCACGGTGATCTTGCCAATATTGTCATCGGCTTGCAGCGTAGCGGTCTCCGCGATGGCGCTCGCTTTGATCATTCCTTTGATAACAATGCTGCCGATGGAGCCTTCGGCGGTGAGCTTGGCATCGTTCTGCAAAGTGCCGTCGAGATCGCCGCCGATGACGACTTTCCCCAGCAGGCCAGCGGATTTGCTTATCTTGAGGATGCGGAGGTCTGACGCGAAACTTCCAGCGACCGCGATGCTCTTCGTGGGCCCAGTAATGAGCGAGCTTTGACTCGCGCCGCTTCCCTGAGTCGACAGGCCAAATATCCCCATCGAATCCAAGGTGAGTTTACCCAATCCCGGGTCGGACTTGCTGTCTCCGCAATCAATCTGCCCGAGGTCGCCGGGAATGGTAACCGCCTTCAGATCGCGCCCAGTGGCGTTGACGTAGCCGATATTCACTTTGCCGTCGCCCGCCCCGGCTTGTGCAA